>CAYQDX010000019.1:0-25635 GCA_964416345.1 uncultured Ectothiorhodospiraceae bacterium | reverse complement strand
CTCCGATGGTGTCCGCCATCACCGGAACCAGTGTCCGCCATGGCCGGAATGCGCAAGATCGCTAGCGCCAGGATCGTAAGTCTAGAGAAGGACGACTCCGGCAGTGAATCGGTTGTGCACTACTTGGTGAGATATGTGTTTGTTGATGATGCAGGTAGAACGTTGACCCATGAACAAGATCTGAACAGCGGCAAGTATTTCAGCAATCTCGCCATAGGCAACACGATAGACGTACTGTATGGTGCTGACTCGGGAAATAGTTACCCGGTTAGACAAATCCAAAGGGACTGGAGGATGAGTTGGTACATTGCCCTCGCGATCCTGGCGTTCTGGACCGCGATGACGGTTTTTTTTGTCTTGACCAAGTGAGATTACGCGTGAACAGGCAGACGTTAGTGCGGCACTCTCACCTTCATGGCTGGATCAACGCGACTGCTCCGGAGCGCTATCACAGGGCGTCTCACCCAGAAGGATTGAAACGACCTTTCAGGTCGCCTTAGTCGTTATCGGTCAGATGGCGCTTGCTCTCCCGCCGAAACAGTCACGATCTGGTTCCCGTGACGATGTGCGCGGGCGAATTGAATTCTACATTACCATCTTCGGCAACGAATTCTGCAAGGGCAATTTCCGCTTCCTCTAAGATGCTCTGGATCTGGTGCTCCTTCAGGAAGACTCCCATGACCGGTAACCACCCCCTCAGATCCGCTTCGACCATCGTCTTGATACTCGGGAAGCGGGCTGTGCCATTCACAGTCTCAATGCCCACAGATTCCACGCCCGCTCCCTCGAATAGCGTGACCAATGCATCCTTGTCACCAAGCACGAAAGGAGCTCGCAACGCTTCTGCGGCGGCTTCACCCGCCATTTGCTCGAGCAGCTCCACCTCGAGTGGATATGCGTCTGAGCTCTCCAGGCTATCCCATACCGCCACGGCCAGTCTTCCACCCTGTTTCAGCACGCGGCTCATCTCACGTAGCGCCTGCGGGCGATTGGAGAAGAACATTAGACCAAACTGACTTACAACAGAATCAAATGACTTATCGAGATACGGAAGTGACTCGGCCGTAGCCTCCCGCCACTCCACCTTCGGCGCCAGCTCCTCTGCGACAGCCAGCATACCGAGACCTGGATCAACTCCAGCGACACGCCCCGCGGGTCCGACGCGGACCGCTGCTTCTCGAGCCAGAACGCCTGTGCCACAAGCGACGTCTAGAACCCTGTGACCGGCCTTTACGCCGGCAGCATCGAGCACACGCGGGCACCATTGCTTGAACAGTGCCGGGACGTGCAGGCCTTCATACGCCCGTGCCCCTGCGATCTGATCATTTAGGCTTGGCTCATCCACCATAAGTACCTCGTTCGTCAATCAAACTACCAAACACTGATTCGTCGTGCGCAGCATGACGGATAGATGTGCGTTGAACTAAGCCGCCCTCCGGGAGTTGGGCGGACTCCTTGCTTGCCACCGGGTCTGGCGATGCTGGGGCATCCGGATTGCCACGACCTGCAACCGCCCCTGGCGGCACTGAGGGCAGCGGTAGCGCTCGCCGGTGGCGGATTGGGCGGCTCCAGTATGCTCCAGGCCGGGCTCGCTGTAGACCACCCAGTCCTGAGCGATCAGGGCATTCAGCATGGCTTCCACGGTCTTGGGGTCCCTGGACTTGACGTCCTCAGGGGTCTGATCTATTTTAACCTAACGGATAAATCTTAATTGTAACGCTTTTCATTTTGCGAATCTGTTCAGTTCGTGCGAGCGGCGCGGATCGGTGAGGGCCGCTCGTATCACCGCTGCTGAAGTACGGTAGCGGGCACACGAGCGGCCGCCGGGAGGGAGGCTATGGATTTGCCTGGAACGGTGTTTCCGCTGGTGCTTGCCGGGCCATTGTTGCGGCGCGTGGAGCCTCGCTCGGTTTCCGTGTGGCTGGCGCTGGCATCTCCACGCCACGTGTTTCTCAAGGTGTGGCAGGGTCCGCAGGCCGCTGCCACATCCCAGGCCCCGCTGGGCCAGGAGGGCGTGAGCTCCAGCCGCCGCATCGGCGAGCGCCTGCACCTCGCCCTGGTCACCAAGACCCTCCCGGAGCCCGGGGCGCCCCTGCTGCCCGACCAGCTCTATTCCTACAACATCGAGCTCGCGCCCACCCCGGACGGCCCGCGCGAGGACCTCGCGGCGCTCGGCCTGCTGCAGGACGGTATCCGCAACGGACGGCCCCACTTGGCCCTGGGCTACGCCGCGGACCAGTTGCCGCGCTTCGCCCTGCCGCCGCAGCGCCTGGAGGACCTGCGCCTGTTCCAGGGCTCCTGCCGACGGGCCCACGAACAGGACGTGGATGCCCTGGTGTTCCTGGACGACTTCATCGCCGCGACCCGAGACACCGTGGACGAGGCCAGCCACCGTCCGCACCAGCTTTTCCTCACCGGCGACCAGATCTACGCCGACGAGGTCGCCACGCCTCTGCTGCCCGCCGCCACCCGCGTCGGCATCGAGCTCATCGGCGGTCACAGCGGGGCCGACGAGGAGATCGTGGCCCACGAGCGGCTGCCGGCGCTGGGCAGGGACTACCCCGCCGACCAGACCCACTTCCCCGCCGGCCGTCGCCAGGCCCTGCTGCGCAGCCAGGGGGGGCTGTCCACCACCGGCGGCCACAGCCATCTGCTGTCCCTCGGTGAGTACTGCGCCATGTACCTGCTCGCCTGGAGCAATACGCTCTGGCCGGACACCCTGCCCTCCCTGGCCGGCACCCTCGACGGGCCGCCGTCGCCCCTGGATGACCTGGACCTGCTCACCGCCTCGGACGCAGTGGCCGTCGAGGATCAGCGCGAGCACTATGCCACCGAGCTGCGCCAGGCCAGCGAGACCCAGCACGTCTTCGACATCGCCGTCGGCGACTCGCCCTCGGGCCAGCAGGTGCTGAACGACCTGAACCAGGCGGCGGTGAGCAACGCCCTGCGTGGCGAGCTCTCCGGGGACCTGGGGCCCAACGCCAGCATCGACGTGGAGATCGACGACCACCAGTGGCGCATCGCGGATCCCGACCACCTCCAGGTCTACTTCCTGGAGCGCGGGCTGGGCGATATCCGCGTCCACCGCTGGCGTCACCGCCTGGCCCGGGTGCGCCGCCTGCTGGCGAACTGTCCCACCTACATGAGCCCGGACGACCATGAGGTCACCGACGACTGGAATTTCCGTCAGGAATGGCGCGACCGCGTCTATCCCACCGCCCTGGGACGCACCGTGCTGCGCAACGGCATGCTCGCCTATGCCCTGTTCCAGGGCTGGGGCTCCGATCCCGCCCGCTTCGCCGGCGGGCCCAACGGCGAGCTGCTCGACGAGGCCGAGCGGCTGTTTCCGGCCGGCGCCGACAGCGGCCCGGACGGCGGCGCGGCGGACCGCATCGAGACCCTGCTGGGCCTCAAGGGCGGCGAGCCCGCGGTGCGCTTCGACTTCGTCGTGCCCGGGGCCCGCCATCACGTGCTGGTCCTCGATTGCCGCACCCGGCGCGTCTATCCGAGCCGCTTCGCGCCGCCCATTCTGCTCTCCGATGCCGCGCTCAAGGCACAGATCCCCAAGACCCCGCCGCCCGGTGTCGACGTGGTGTTCGTGGTCTCGTCGCTGCCCATCGTCGGCCCACCGGTGGTGGAGGAGCTGATCCAGCCGCTGTCGGTGGGGGCCTACGACATCGTCTACCGCACCCTGAAGGATCCGGCCAGCGAGGAGGTGCGACTGCTGTCGGGCACGGATCCGGACATGGAATCCTGGGGCTTCTCGCGCTTCGGGCTGGAGAAGGTGCTGGAGCGCCTCGAGCCCTACCGGCAGGTCGTGGTGCTGTCCGGCGATGTGCACTTCTCCTCCGGTCAGGCCCTGAGCTATTGGAAGGACCAGGGCGGCCCACCCATGCGCCTGGTCCAGTTCACCTCCAGCGGCCTGAAGATGCTGTTGCCCTCCTTTATCCGCGACTTCTTCCGCCGCACGTCCCTGGCCGTGCGCGTGCAGCGCCTGCTCGACCCGGTCGAGCGAGTGGCCTGGAAGGAGGCCGAGCCATCGCCCGTGCGCCTGCCGCCGGACCTGCCGGTTGCCCCCGCCCTGCGCGCCCGCATGCACCGTGCGCCGGTGCTGCTGGGCAACCACGCCTGGCCCGCGGGCACCTGCACGGAACGCGCACCGGATTGGACCTGGCGGCTGCGGGTGCTCGGCGACCAGCGCCCCGACGCCGAACGCCCCGCCGAGGTCGAGCCCCTGCCCCTGGCCACGGACGTCGACCCGGCCGGAGCCGCGGATCTGGATGCCGCCCTGGACGAGTACCGCAAGGTCATCCGCCGCCACGTGGACGGCATCACCAAGATGGATTTCTCCCGCAAGGCCCTGTTCCCCAGCAACCTGGGCGAGGTCGGCCTCCGTCCCGGCCCCCATTACCAGGTTACCGCCGCGGTGCTGGCGGAGCTCCCGGAAGCCGTGCGGGGCGCCCTCGCACCCGCCCTGGACCTCGAGCCCCGCCCGTTGGCGCGCTTCGAGGAGCTGGTGGATCCTCTGCTGCAGCAGGTCCTCTCCGGCACCGAGCTGGCCGCGACCCGAAGCGCGCTGATCCAGTCCGCCGAGCAGGGCAGCCTGCTGGCGCAGCACATCCTGTACGCGGAGCACCCCGACAATCCCGGCCATCCGCAGCCCTTCGTGGTGCACACCGCCCTGCTCGAGACCCCGGCGGAGCTGGCGCCGGTACTGGGAGACGGTCCATGTCCGGTTCCGTGACACCCAACCTGGCCCAGGACATCATCGACTGGGTCCGCGACTTCCTCGATCCGGTGATCGACCTGCTCGGCGACCCGGCCGCCCGCCGCGCCCTGCTGGAGGACCTCGGCCTCGATCCCGACGCCGGAGCGACCCCGCAGCTCGATCCCGCCGTCCGCGAGCGGGTGACCGGCTATCTGGCCACCGTGGACCCGGACTACGAGGCCTTCCGTGCCGCCGCGGCCGACATCACCCAAGTCTTGGATGCACTGCGCGGGGTCATCGAGACCGCCGGTGCCGGCGGCCAGGCCGTCGCGGACGAGATCATCCACGACCTGCTGACGCTGTCGGCCGGCTCTTTCGTGCGCTACCGCTGGCGCCGACTGTACTGGCTGGCCCGCTTCCTGGGCCTGGTGGAGGAGAAATTCACCACCGAGGTCAGCGGCAGCCTGGAGCCGATCGGCGGCGGCATCGGCTCGATCGCGGGCAGCGTGGGCCATACCCTGAGCGACGGCTTCAGCAACCTCCGGGTGGAGCTGCTGCGGCCGGATCGCCTGCTCGGCGCCCTGGTCGGCGAGCTGGGCGAGCTGATGGCCTTCGTGCTGCGCGCCTCGGAGACCGAAGCGGATGCCGCCGCCTTCGGCCAGACCCGTCTGGCGCCGCTCGGTCTGTGGCTGGGCAGGAGCCATGACCGCGTGCTCTACGGCTGGGAGCCTGCGCCCGGGGCCGCCACGCCGGTGGCCGACGCCATTGCCGATCGCACGCTGAGTCTCCAGCTCGTAGGCTCCGGGACCAGCCCCGAAGGCACCCAGGCCCGCGCCGAGATCACCGTCTCCGCGGTGGCGGTCCCCGCCGTCCACCGGGGTCCGGGCCTGCTCCTCTCCCTGGCCGGCGACGCCCACCTGGAGGCCTCCCTGGACACCGTCCGCTACGACCTCGACGAGCGCCTCGGCCGGCTGCGCGGGGAGCTGGCCGCAGGCGACCTGAACCGCGACGAGTACGAGCGCCTGCGCCGGGCCATCAGCGGCGATTGGGTATTCAGCGTCGACATCGGCAGCGCCAACGGCGTGGACCTGTACCTCCCGCTGCCCATCCCGCCGCTGAGCAACCTCGAGGGCGTGCGCCTGGGCGGGGCCAGCGAGATGCATCTGCAGGCCGGCCTGGCACGCCGCGGCGAGGCACCCGGCGCCCCCTACCTGCTCGGCAGCGCCGGCGCCACCCGCCTGGAGCTGGGCGAGCTCTCTCTGCGCGCCTGGCTCGACGCCGCCGATCAGGGCGATCACGTCGAGCTGGACCTGGGGCTGGAGGCCCTGGCTGATCGGGGCGCCCTGGTGGTGGCGGCCGGCGCCGGCGACGGCTTCGTGCGGCGCATCCTGCGCGACGGCGAGCTGCGCCTGGACCTCGCCCTGGGCCTCGGGTGGTCCAGGCAACGGGGCTTCTACCTGAGCGGCGGCACCGGACTCACGGTCACCATCCCCATCAACCGCCACCTGCCCGGCCTGGATGTCGACTATCTGCTCATCGGTGTGGCCCCGGCCCCGGAGGGCGAGCCCGCCGGCGTATCGGTGTCCGTGGGCGGCGGCCTGCGCGTTCGCATCGGCACCAGCTTCACCGCCGCCGTGGACCGCCTGGGATTTCGCATGCTGTTCCGCGAGGCACCGGACGGCCGGGGCGATCTGGGCCCCTGGGACGTCGAATTCGGCTACCAGCCCCCTGCCGGGGTGGGACTGGCCCTGGACACCGATGTCGCCGCCGGCGGCGGCTACCTGTTCTTCGAGCCGGAACGGGACCGCTACTTCGGCGGCCTGGTGCTGGAAGTCTGCTCCTTGACGGTATCCGCGGTCGGCCTGCTCAGCACCCGCCTGCCGGACGGGCGCCGGGGCTACTCGCTGCTGATCAGCCTCTACGTGGAGGGCTTCAAACCCCTGCCCATCGGCATGAACTTCACCCTGGACGGGGTGGGCGGGCTGATCGGCATCCACCGCAGCGTGGAGGTCGGCGTCCTGCGCGCCGGTTTGAAGAATCAGACCCTGGACCAGGTGCTGTTTCCCAGCGATCCCCTGTCACGCCTGCCGCAGCTCGTCACCACCCTGGAGCGGGTGTTCCCGGTGACCGCGGAGCGCCACTGCGCCGGCCCCACCTTCCTGATCACCTGGGGCAAGCCGACTCAGGTTACCATCGAGCTGGCGGTGCTGCTGGAGGTGCCCGCGCCGAAGCGTCTCCTGGTCCTGGCCCAGGTGCGCGCCCGAGTGCCCAGCGAGGACGCCCCGGTCGTCGAGCTCAATCTCGACGCCCTGGGTGTGGTGGACTTCGCCGCCGGCACCCTGTCCCTGGATGCCAGCCTCTACAAATCCCGCATCGTCCAGACCTCGCTGTCCGGGGACGGGGCGCTGCGCCTGCGTTGGAAGGAGGAGCCGGGCTTCCTGTACTGCGTGGGCGGGTTCAACCCGCGCTTCAACCCGCCGCAAGCCCTGGAGCTGCCGAAGCTCAAGCGCATCACCGCCGACTTCACCCGCCGTGAGAATCCGCGCCTGCGCCTGGAATACTACCAGGCGATCAGCTCCAACAGCTACCAGCTCGGCGCCCGGGCCGACTTCTACGTGGCCGTCTCGGAGCTCAGCCTCAGCGCCTTCGCCGGCTTCGACGTGTTGATTCGCCTGCGGCCGTTCGGCTTCGCGGCCGACCTGTCCGGGGCGGCGGCGGTCAAGTGGGGCAGCCACAACCTGTTCGGGGTCGCCCTGGAGGCCAGCCTGGTCGGACCCGCGCCGCTGACCGTGAGCGGACGGCTGACCGTCAAGCTCTGGTTTTTCTCCAAGAGCTTCGGCTTCGACAAGACCCTGATCGACGACAGGGCACCGCCGCCCCTGCCCGCCGTCGATCCCCTGCCCGACCTGCTTCTTGCCCTCGGAGACCCACGGAGCTGGAGCGCCGAGCTGCCCGGCGGCGGCACCGGGCTGGTGGCCCTCCGCGGCATCCGCGGCGGTCCCGACAGGGTGGTGGCCCATCCCCTGGGTAGGCTCACGGTCCTCCAGGGCACGGTGCCTCTCAACCTGGACATCGACCGCTATGGCGGCGCCCCGGCCCTGACAAGGCGCTTCACCATCGGCCGGGTGATACTGGGCGAAGACGCCGATCCGCCGGTCGAGATCGTGCAGGACTGGTTCGCCCCGGGCCAGTTCCTCGACCTCAGCGACACCGAGCGCCTCTCCCGCCCCTCCTTCGAGCGCATGGACGCGGGGCTGCGCATCGGGGCCGACGCGCTCGCCTTCGCCGGCTCCAGCGCCGAGGACGCCGACCTGCTGGCCACCGTCCCCATCGACTACGAGACCAAGCTGGTGGACCGCGATGGCGCGGAGGTCGAAACGACGGCCAGCCACGTCGCCGACGCCGAGGAGCTGGCCGCCGCCACGGCCTTCGGGGCGGTCGCCCGCCGGGGCGTGGATCACACCGGACGGGCCCGCTATCGGGGTCCCAGGCGAGGGGTCCGCCTGCAGGACCCGGGCTACCGCGCCGTGGACGCCCGGGATCTCAGCCCGGCGAGGGTGTCGGTCAGCGGCTTCAGCGCCGCCCGCCAGCATGCGGCCACCAAACCGGGCCTGCAGGTCGTCGGCGGCCACGAGCTGGCACAGGCCGTCGCCTGAGCACCCGGGACGGGATCATGGCGAAATTCACGCTCTTCCACGCCCGCAGGCCGGTATCGCAGCAGGGGAGACCCCAGCAATGGCAGAATTCAAGGATCTCCAGCATTACAAGAAGGCCATCGAGAAACGGCGGGCGCTGGCGAATCAGAACAATATCTTTCGCACCTTCTACTACAAGCTCTATTGGCAGGAGCACCCGGAGGTCCCCTGGGCCTTCCTCGCCCACCTGGTCTCGCGCAACGCCGGGTATCAGATGAGCGATGCCGACCGCTACCAACGGGTTCTGCTGTGGTCGTTGGGCACGTTAGGCGTGGGCGCGGCCGCCTGGGGCGCCTCCAGCAAGCAGATGGAGGCCTTTTTCGCCTATCTCGAAACCGGCAACTTCCTCATCTTTCGCGACGTGTGCCCGGGCCTCGAAGCCTACCGGCTGGCGAAGATGCATCCGGACCACAGCGATGAATTGTTCGAGCTGCTGCGCAATCCCGCCTTCACCGTCGATCCGTTCGTCATCGACAACTGGAAGGCGTTCTTCGCCGCGGCGCAAGACAACGCCTGGTCGCCCGAGTGGTCCCTGGACTGGTCACCGGGCTCCGCTATCCAGAGGCACAGCTTTGCGCTCATCATCAACGAGCAGAATCAGATCCAAGACCGGCTGGTGAGCAACAACCGCTACCTGGGCCATTTCACGAGCTGGAAGGACATCAACGACATGGTCCGGGAGGCCGGCGAGAAGGGATGGACCAGGCTCTGCTTTCCGGTGGCCCACAGCCTCGGGGATGCGACGCCCGACGACCTGTTGATCTACACGGTCGGCGAGTTCTCGGACATCGACAACCGTATCGAGACGGGCCGCGATCTCTTCGTGGGCCTGTTCGGCGACCTCGGGCGGCGGCGGCTCATCGAGACCTGGGCCTTGAGCCCCGATCACCTGCACAGCGGCAGCCGGCGCGACTACAACCGCCAGGACTACAGCTACAGCACCGCGAGCCTGGAGCCCGGCGGGGACGTGTTCAGTCCGCCGGTCGGCTATTGGAACGAGAAGGGCTACGTCCCCAAGCGCCTCGACGTGTTGGAGCCGGTCTGGCCCTTCTTCCCGGGACGCAAGTATCCCTTCAGCCTGCTGCATCGGGAGCCCCTGAAGTATTCCTATCGCCCCGTGAGGAGCTGGATCGACTACCCGGCCTACCTGAACCCTCTTCGCGCGCCGCGAAAGGCATTCGCTACATGCCGCCTCGACCAGCTCTGCGAGGTGGACAAGGCCTGGTATCTGCCCTCTTAGCGGCTGGGGATCGGGCCGGGACCAGCGTATTCAGACCATGAGGACGCGGCGATGAGTCGGAGTGGGTTCTTCTCCCTGGCGGTCGAGCAGCTTCATATCGCGCTCGAGCCCTTGCGCCTCGGTCTCACCAGCGCCGAAGAGCTCGCCGCGCTGGTGAGCCGGCTCGGCTGGGAGGCGCCGGCGGCGCCTTTCGATATGTCCCCGATCCAGGAGGCCTTCGGCGTCCTCACCCAGCTCGAGGCCGCCGAGGACACCATGGCGCGGATACGCGAGGCGGACGGCCCGGCGGACCCCGGCCTCTATCTCGACCTGCTGGACCGGCTCAAGACCGTGCTCGTCACCTTGCGCGGCCTCTCGCCCCAGGAGAGGCCGCCGCTGCCCTCGCCCTTCAACGGGGCCCAGTTCTGGTCCGAGCTCCCCCCGGCCATCGTCGATTATCTCCTGGTCCTTTACCTCAAGGACCATTTTCCCGCCGTCTACGGCCTCTTGTTGCTGCTTGGAATCGTCACCGAGGAATTCGTCGAGGGCGGGGGCACACCGGAGCGCAAGAGCTACCCGAGCAGGACCATCCACTGGGACCGGCTGGCCGCCGTCGCCCGGCCGGCCGATCTCCTGCGAGAGGTCTATGGGTGGGATTCGGGCCAGTTCCGGCACGAGGAATTTCTGCGCCGGCTCGGCCAGTTCCTCAAGGGCCTCGGCTTCTCGGCGGGCCCCCACGTTCCCAGGCCCGCGCTCCTCGACACCTACTATGCCCCCGACAATCCCGTCCGCGAGCATCTGAGAGGGCTCTACATGCCCCTGGCCGGGGGCAGGGACGCGGCGGGCGAGCTGTTCGAGGCGGGCCTCTCCCTGACTCCCATCCCCCGCCGCGACGACCCGTCCGGGGCGCCGGCGGGCGTCAGCCTGGGGCCCGTGGTGCTGGGGAGCCTTCCCGACACCGCGTTCGGCGGCATCCGCCCGCGGCTGCGCGGGGGTTTCGAGTCCGACCAGGCGATCCGCCTCGAGATACGCCCCGGCGAGGTCCACTGGTGGGTCGCCGACTCGGCCGTGTCGCAGGTGGACGCCGAGGCCAGCCTGAGTCACAACCCCCCGGAGCCGACCATCTTGATCGGGACCGGCGGGTCCCATCGCCTTCAGGTGTCGCGCCTCGTATTCGGCGTGCGCATCAGGGGTCCGGCGGCGGATCCGGAGGCAGTGATCGGGGTCGATCTGGACGGCGCGGAGCTGGTGCTCGATCTCTCCGAGGCCGACGGCTTCCTGCGGGAGGTCTTCGGAGACGGGGAGCCACGGGTGGCCGTCGACACGGGTATCGCCTGGTCGTCCAAGAGCGGTATCGTGCTCAAGGCCCGGGGCGGTCTCGAGGCCGCTTTCCCGGTGGGCAAGCGCATCGGCCCGGTATCCGTCCATACCCTGTTCCTGGGACTCGCGAGCGCGGACGGCCGGCTGATCCTGACCGCTGCCCTGAGCGGCAGCGTGCGCCTCGGGCCGGTGACGGCCGGCCTCGAGCACCTCGGCGCCCGGCTGTCCATCGAGCCCCGAAACGCCGATCGTCCCCCGGGAAACTTCGGCCTCCTGGACCTGAGCCTCGGGCTCGAGCCCCCCGAGGGCATCGCCCTGGCCATCGACACAGGCCTGGCGGCGGGCGGCGGCTCCCTGGTGTACGAGCCGGACAAGCGGCGTTACGCGGGCTCCCTGGTGCTCGAGATCGGCAACGTCACGCTGAGCGCCGTGGGGCTGCTCGATACCCGCCTGCCCGACGGGCGCGAGGGTTACTCGCTGCTGATCAGCATCGCCGCCTCCGGCTTCACCCCGATCCAGCTCGGTCTGGGCTTCACCCTCAACGGCATCGGCGGCCTGCTCGGCGTAAACCACAGCGTGCACCTGGAGGTGCTGCGCGCGGGGCTCAAGAACGCCACCCTGGACCGGGTGCTGTTCCCCGGCGACCCCCTGGCGCAACTGCCCCGACTGATCCCGACCCTGGGGCAGGTGTTCCCGGCCACGGCCGGCCGCCACCTGCTCGGGCCGGCCGCCATCATCGGCTGGGGCAGCCCCACCCTGCTCACCCTGGAGCTGGCCCTGGTGCTGGAGCTGCCCGCGCCGGTGCGCCTGGTTCTGCTGGGACAGGTTCGCGCCCTGCTGCCCGACGAGCAGGCCCCCATCCTGCGGCTCAACATGGACGCCGTCGGGGTGGTGGATTTCGGCGCCGGTGAGACCGCCCTGGATGCCACCCTGTACCGCTCCCGGCTCATGCAGTTCGCCCTCTGCGGGGACATGGCCCTGCGCGGGCGCTGGATCTCGGAGCCGGGCTTCATCCTGGCCGTGGGCGGGGTGAGCCCCCGCTTCAACGCCCCCGCGGCCCTCGCCCTACCCCGGCTCGAGCGCGTCACCCTGGACCTGGGCCGCCGCGACAATCCGCGCCTTCGCCTGTCCGCCTACCTGGCCATCAGCTCCAACACCGTGCAGCTCGGGGCCCTCGCGGAGCTCTACCTGCGGATCGCCGGGCTCAGCGTCCAGGGGGCCTTGGGCTTCGACCTGTTGATTCGGCTCGCGCCTTTCGGCTTCGTCGCCGATCTGTCCGGCGCGGTGACGGTGCGCTGGCACAACCGTACCCTCCTCGGCGTCTATCTGGAGGCCAGCTTGAGCGGACCCGACCCCTTGGTGGTCCGGGGGAAGGCCAAGCTCAAGATCTGGATCTTCTCCAAGTCGGTGAGCTTCGACCGCACCCTGGGGGAGGCCCCCGTCCCGCCGCCCCTGCCCCCGACCGACCCATTGCCGGACCTGCTGGCGGCCCTGGCCGATCCCCGCAACTGGAGCGCCCAGCTACCGGCGGACGGCCACATGCTGGTGGCCCTGCGCGAGGTCCGCGGTGGGGCCGGGGTGGTCCTGGCCCACCCGCTCGGCAGCCTCGAGGTCGCCCAGGGCATCGTGCCCCTGAATCTCTCCATCGACCGTTACCGGGGCGCCGCGACCGGGGGGCGCCGCTTCACCCTCGCGCCGCTGGCCCTGGGCGAGCAGCCGGCGCCGCCCCGGGAGCCGGTGCAGGACTGGTTCGCCCCCGCCCAGTTTCTCGACCTCACCGACACCGAGCGCCTGTCCCGCCCCTCCTTCGAGCGCATGGACGCGGGCCTGCGCATCGGCGCCCACACGCTCGTCTTCGCCGGTTCCGAGCAGGGCCAGGAGGGACTGATGGCGAGCGTCCCCATCGCCTACGAGACCACGCAGCTGGACCGCCACGGCAAGGCGGTCGAGCCGCCCGTGATCCACACCCCCGATCCCCAGGGACTGCGCAGCGCCGTGGCCCTGCGGGCGTGCGTCCGCAAGGGCCTGAGCCGAGCCGGTCAGGCCCGCTACCGCGGGCCGCGGCGAGGGGTGCGTGTCAGCAACCCGGGCTATCTGGTGGCCAGCAGCAGCGACCTCGGTGCGGTGGGGGAGAAGGTGCCGAGCTACAGCGCCGCGGTCCAGGATCTCGCCGCCCGCCGAGTGGGTGCTCCGAGCCAGGCGCAGGCCTTCCAGGTTATGGGCGCACACATCGTAGAGGAGGCCCGAACATGAGCGCAAACTACCGCTTCATGCCCTAGGTGCGCTCCGGCATCGCCGCCCAATCGGCCGGCGCGAGCGGCGCGCATCGCAGCGTGCCCGTCACCCTGGAGGTCAACGGGGCGGAGCAGGTCCCCATGCAGGTGCGCCTCTACGGCCCGGGGGACGTGATCGGCCTGGATCCCCGCCAGGTCGTGCGTACCGAGCCCGCCCACCTGACCAACGACTTCGAGCCCAACTATTTCCCGGCCGTAGAGCTGGACCGCCCGGACCTTCCCTGGCTGTTCAGCCCGGCGCAAGCAGACCCCGGGGAGACCTCTCCCAAGGGGCGGCTACAACCCTGGCTTTGCCTGGTGGTGGTGCGGCGCCAGCCGGGAGTGACTTTGAGCATGGACCCACGCCGGCCCCTCCCTCGCCTGGCCATCAATGCCTCGGCCCGGGCCGATCGAGAGCTCCCGGATCCGGCCCAGGCCTGGGCCTGGATCCACGCGCAGGTGGTGGAGGACGAGACCGATACCGCATCCCTGTCGGAGCGCCTGGCGGCCGACTCGGTGCGCAATCTCGCGCGCCTGGTGTGCCCCCGTCGCCTCGAGCCCCGGACCGCCTACCTGGCCTGCCTGGTGCCCACCTATGAGCTCGGGCGCAAGGCCGGCCTGGGTCTGCCGATCACCGCCGAGGACGAGGCCGACCTGGGTCCCGCCTGGCAAGCGGGGCAGACCGAGGCCGAGCTCCCGGTCTATTACCATTACGAGTTCACGACCGGAGCGGGGGGAGACTTCGAGTCCCTGGTGGGGCGCCTGCGCAACCGGCCGTTGCCGGGGCGGGTGGGGGCCAGGCGCATGGCGGTCGGCGAGCTGGGCTTCGGGCTGGGCGGGCTACGCAGCGTCTGGCTGCAGGGCGCCCTGCGCGCCGCCACGGCCCCGGGCACGCGCATCCCCGAGTCCTTCCGGAACGGCCTGAGAATGCTGCTCAACCGCCGCGCGGACCGCACACCCGGGGATGTCCCCTTGCTGGGTCCCCCTATCTACGGCCGCTGGCAGGCCGCGACCGAGCGCGTGCCCGGCGCCGGGGGAGACCAGGAGCCCGGGTGGCTCCAGGCCTTGAATCTGGATCCCCGCCACCGTGCCGCGGCGGGCTTCGGGACGCTCATCGTCCAGGACCAGCAGGAGGCGCTGATGACCGAGGCCTGGACGCAGCTCGCCGACACCCGCCGGGCCAACCAGGAGATCAACCGCGCCCGGCTCGCCACGGAGGCGAGCCTGAGCATCCACGCCCACCTTGCGGCCCTGGACGCCGAATCCCTGCTCCAGACGGCCGGCCCGGTCCACAGCCGCGTGCGGCCCAGCGCGCAGGATACCTCTACCCTGTCGGCTCGACTGCGTGCCGACGGCCTGCCGGCGGCCAGCGCCTCCACCGCCCTGCGGCGGCTCGCCCGGCCTCGCGGCCCGCTACCCCGGCGCCTGCGCGCCCCGGCCGCGGCGGCCCCCATACATCGGCTGTATCGGGCCCCTTTGACCCCGGCGCCGGTGCCCGCTCCCCGAACCGTCGGATTGGCTGCCCTGGAGGGGTCGGTCGCCCGCCTGGAAGGGGTCGTGGAGGATCCGGCAATCGCCGGGACCACGTCCGCCGCCGACCTGCTTGCGGCGCTGCGCGCCCAGCACCGGTACCTGGAGGCGACTACGGCCCTGGCCGCGACCCCCAGGCGTCCCGAGCGCCAGGAATCGGAGCTTAGGGCCACGTTGGAGGCGCACCGATCCGCCTTGCTCACGGCCCTCGACCCCAAGGTCACCATCTCCGCGCGGATACGCGCGCGGATCCAAGCTGTGGCCCCGGCGGAAGCGACCGGCACCCAGTCGGCCCGTTCGGGCACAGAGCCGGCGCCGCCTCCGGGGGAGGCGCTGGAGCCCCTGCTCATGCCGCCCCCCGAGTTTCCGCGCCCGATGTATGACGCCCTGCGTGACCTCTCTCAGGACCTGTTGCTTCCCGGCCTGGAGCACGTGCCGCCGGAGACCGTGACCCTGCTGGAGACCAACCCCCAGTTCGTTGAGGCGTTCATGGTGGGTCTCAACCACGAGATGGGGCGCGAGCTGCTTTGGCGCGGCTACCCCTCGGACCAGCGCGGGACCGCCTTCACGCGATTCTGGGACGCCGCGGGCGGGGCGGAGGACAAGATGCAGCTCCCCCCCATTCACCAGTGGCCCATTGCGCAGCCCTTGGGCGGCAACTTCGCCGTCGATGAGGAGCAGGATGGCCGGCTGGTCCTGCTCATCCGCGGCGAGCTGCTGCGTCGCTATCCGGGCGCCCTGATCTACGCCGTGCCGGCCGCCTCTCCCACAAGCCTCGACGAGGATCCGTTGAAGCGTAAGCCGCCGCTGTTCCGGGGCAACCTGGAGCCCGACGTGACCTTCCTGGGCTTCAATCTGCGGCTCGACGCGGCGCGCGCGGACCCGGGCTGGTTCTTCGTCATCGAGCAGCAGGCCACCGAGCCACGTTTCGGCCTAGACGTGCCGGAGCAGCTCGGCCTCGATCCCGCGGCCCTCACCGCCTGGTCGAAGCTCTCCTGGGGGCACTTCGCCGCAGACCAGACGGCCCTGGAAGACCTGAGCCACCTTCCCCTCGCCGGCCCTCTGGAAAGCCAGGGCGTGGTCCTGGACGGCATCGCCTGGGGACTCAACGCCGCCCACATGGCGGCCATAACCCTGCAGCCTCCGGCGCGCATCGCGGTGCACGCGAACGCCCTGCTGCCTGCATGAGGAGCACCCGATGGACCTGTGGGACGAGAGAGAGCTACACCTGGGCACCTGGCCCGCCGCCACCCTGCCCGTGGCCCTGCTGCCGCTGCGCCTGGAGGCCCACTTCGACGCCGGCGTGAGCCCTCCCCTGCTGAAGGTGCGCGCCTACCCGGACGATCTCCACCTGGACAGCCACGAAGCCGAGCTCACGGATTCGGAGCAGACCTGGGGCCGGCATTATTGGGAGGCACGCTGGGCCGCTGGAGCGGACGCCGAGGGGGAGAAGGCAGCCTGGATCCAGCTGGCCGAGCGCTTCGGCCCCGACCGCGCGGCCTGGGTCCGCCGAGTGTTGGCCCCGGAGAACCCGAAGGCCCTGGGCAGCGCGGAGCCGCCGCGGTTTCCCACCGTGGCGAGCCGGGAGGACGCCTGGACCCGCGCCGCCCAGGGACGGCTCCTGCCACAGCGCCTGGCGGTGCTGGGCTACCGCGGTGGCCGGCGCGTCCTGTGCGCCTTCGGCGGACCGATCGACGATCCGCTGCCGGTTGGTCCGGACCCGGGCAGCTCACCACCCGCCGTGGGAGACGACAGCCTGCCCACGGACCCGGGTCTCGCCTGGATGGTGGACTACGCCCAGGCGGAGAGCGTGGGCATGGCGGTGACCGCCCCCATCACCGCCACCGACCTCGCCGAGGGCTTCGACACCCTGCTGGTGCTGGGCATGCGGGCCGGCAATGACGGGGCCGAGGCCCTCGCGGATCTGCTCGCCGCCCAGCACTACACGGAGGGCCTGGCGTTCGTCCCCCAGGGCACGCCCAGTAACAACGCCCCCGACACCCCCTCCGGTTACGCCTCGCGCGACCGAGGCCAAGAGACCAGCTTCCGGGTGGAGGCCGGCGCCGCGCTCGTGCAGCCCGGCGACGGATCGAACGGGACGGTCGCCGCCACCGCCATGGGCCTCAAGCCCGCGGTCTTCGAGCACCTGGCGCACGCCGAACGGCGCGAGCAGCTCGATGCCCGGCACATGCAAGGCGTCCTTTGGCAGGTCACCTGGGGGTACTTCTTGGAGCAGATGCTGGGCGAGGATGTGCCGGACAAGGAGGTGGCATCGACGCGCCGCCATTACCTGGAGCATGTGCGGGCCCGCGGGCCGCTGCCGGCCCTGCGGGTCGGGCGCCAACCCTACGGGCTGCTGCCGGTGCTGCCCCTCGATACGCTCGCCCCCGAGCCCGGCTCCGACCACAACAGGATCGCCATTCTGCGCCGGGCACGTGAGACCTGGCGCGACGCCGCCACCCAGGTGCCGCGCCTGGTGCGCGGCAGCGATGCCGCTCAGCTCACCGAGCAGCTACTCCAGGTCCTCGCCCTGGGCGCCGTCTCCAGCGCCTACAGTGCCCGCCCCGAGCTGCCCGCCGCGGCCTTCGGGGATCCCGCGATCAGCGGCTTCGAGCCGCAGCTGCCGGAATCCCTGCAGCAGCGGGTCGGCACAACCCGCACCGCACTGGGGGGCTTGGGCGGCGGCGCCAGCAACGCCTTGGCCGACCTGCTGCCGGCGGACCACGCCTTCCCCCTCGATATCCCCCTGATCCAGGACGCTCCCCTGTCGGAGGAGGAACCCCTGGCGCCGAACTATATCCAATGGCTGCGCACCCAGAGTTACCAGCTCATCGAGACCGAGGACCTGAGCGCCCTGCCGGGGGCCGAGGGCGGCGTGCGCAGCCTACTCTACAGGCTGCTTCGCCACGCGGTGCTTCTGGAGTATGCGCGCTGCGCCCATCGGATCCTGGTCGCGGAGGGCAAGGCCACCCTCCAGGAAGGCCGCGACCGCATGCTGGTGGACATCACCGAGGCCAAGACCCCTACCCTCGTCCGCGCGCTGGACTACGACCTTGCCCCCCATGGCGTGCTGCGGGACTGCATCCACACCCTCGGGGCCGAGCAGCACCCCGAGGCGGCGCGCCTGGACGAGCTGCGCGATCACCTATCCCACCTCGAGGCCTTGCCCAGCGCGCGGCTGCGCTGGCTGCTCGGCGAGGCCCTGGACCTGGCCTCCCACCGCCTGGATGCCTGGATCACGGCCGAGGCGACCCGCGCGCTGACGGAGCTTCGCAGCCGCCGGGCAGAGGGGATCTACCTTGGGGGCTACGGGGTGCTCGCGGACCTGCGGCCGGCCCAGCTCCCCACTCGGGTCCAAACGCCGCCCCCCGGAGAGACCGAGGAACCGCTCTACGAGCCCGGCCCGGATAACGCCGGCTTCCTGCATGCGCCCTCCCTGCCCCAGGCCAGCGCAGGCGCGGTGCTGCGCAGCGGCTATCTGGCCCATGCCCCGAGCGCCGCCGACGACAGTCTGGCGCCCCTGGCCCTGAACCTGTCCTCCGCCCGGGTTCGCCTGGCGCGCTGGCTGCTCGACGGCGTCCGCCAGGGACAGCCCCTGGGCGCCCTGCTCGGCTACCGCTTCGAGCGCGGCCTCACCGAGCGGGGCCTGGCCCAGTACCTCGAGGCCTTCCGCGTGCTCGCACCCCTTGGCGACTGGTACCGGTTGGAGTCCGAGAAACGCAAGCGCATCGACGACTTGATCAAGCCTATCCAGGAGGAAATCGACCGACTTCAAGGGGAGATCGATAGGCTGCAGCCCCAGTTTACTGCAAAGATCAACAGCCGCTTCTCGCTCCAGAGCCGCGTCAACTACCTCAACGGGCGAATCCGATCCCTCCCGGATGAAATCGACGATCTCCGGGACCAACGTGCCGCGGTTCAGCGACAGATCGATGCTCTGCCCATAGGACACCCGGGTCCCGTAGACGGAGAGCCGGAGCCCGAAGGTCCTCTGCTGGATTTGCAGGCGGAGCTTATAGACATTGACAGGCAGATCAACAGCAAGCAGGCAACGCTCTCGTCGTACACCTCAGAGCGCAACTCGAAGCAGTCGCAGATCAATACGCTCACGACGCAGATCAACACGATGACCGCCGAGCGCAACGGATACCAGGCCACCAAGACCATTGAGGAAGGCAAGAAGGCGGCCGTTCCGGGCGACGTCGCGGCGGCCATGAAGACCCAATTCGACGACGCGATTCAACACTACCGGGAGCAATACCTCTATCCGGAGGTAGCCGATATCAAGGCCATGGAGGCCATCGAGGCCTACCGGGTCTCCGACGGAATGGTGCTTCTGGAGATGTGGCGGCGCGACGAGATCCCCTTCGGCGTGCGCGATCTCCCGCCCGAGGAGGGACCCGACCGCACCGCCGTAGTGGAAGTGCTCGCGGTCCTCCAAGAGACGGTGGACGCGGTGAGCGACGCCGTCACCGCCGAGTCCCTGTACCAGACGCTGCAGGGCAACCCCACGCGCGCCGGGGCGACCTTGGATGCGGTGGCCAGTGGCGAGATGCATCCCCCGGAGCTCGAGCTGGTGCGGACCCCGCGCAGTGGCATCGCCGTCACCCACCGGGTGCTGGTCCTGATGGCCGGCGACCCGGTGTCCGACCCGCGCTGGCCCACCCACCCGCGGCAGGCGCGCCGCGCGGCGGAGCCTTGGCTAGATGCCTGGGCGGCCCGCCTGCTGGGGGATCCGAGCCGGGTGCGCCTGCGCGGCGAGCTGTTTGACCCGGAGAGCGGCGCGGTCCAGGAAAGCGTGGAATCGGATCTCGGCCGGCTTGGGCTCTCGCCGCTAGACCTGGTCTACGGCATTCAAGGCGATGGCGGGGGAGAGGTGGAGGAGCGCGTGCGTTACCACCTGCGCCGCGCCGCCGGGGCGGCCGCCGGGGCCGAGCTGCGGCTGCTGCCGGAGCGAGAGCCCACCTGGCCCCCCGAGGCACTGTCATTCGACGAGCTGGTCGAGCTGGCGCGGGCCGCCGCCCAGGTGATCGCCGACGGCGCCTCCCTAGAGCCCAGGGATATCGCCCTGCCGGGGGAGCCTGCCGACGTCACCCTGGACCTCGCCGGGCTCGACGCCCGGGCCGACACGGCGGCCTCGGCCCTGGCCGTCGCCGCCCAACGCCTGGATACCCAGCTCGGCGCCGGCGAAGGCGCGGACCTGGAGACCTTGCGCGAGGCGTTGCTGGACCTCTCCCACCTGGGTCTACCGGCGGCGGTGCCCCGCTCGGCCCAGGGGACGGGGGCGGCGGACCGCGAGACCGTGCTCACCCAGGGTGCCGAGGCAAGCGGCGAGGCGGCCCGCCGCCTGGCCCGCCTGAGCGAGCTGGAGGCGGCCTTCGAGGCCCACAACGCCGGCGAGGAGGCCCGACGCCGTCACCAGGTCCAACGCATCCAGGCCGTGCTGGGCCGTGCCTTCACCGTCCTGGTGGGATTGACCCCGGGTTCCGGCCTGGCCGCGGCCTTCGCCGCCAGCGCTGACCTTCAGGACGGGGACAACCTGGCGAGCGCCGGCTGGCTTCAACGCATGGCCCGGGTACGCAGCCGCAGCGCCCAGCTGGTCGACACCCTGAGCTATGCCGAGGCCGTGAGGGCCGGCGCGGGGCTGACCCTGAGCGTGGCCCAGCTGCCCTATGCGGCCGGTGAGCGCTGGGTCGCCCTGCCCGGGCCGGTCGCCTCCGGCCGGGTATCCCTGGCGGCCCACTGCCCCGAGGGGCCGCCCACCGCCGGGGTGATCATGGCCGGGCTGCAGGTGGACGAGTGGGTAGAGGTGGTCCCGGCCGCAGAGGAGACGACCGGGTTTGCCTTCCACTATGACGCCCCCGGCACCGAGCCGCCCCACGCGGTGCTGTTGGCGGTGCCGCCGGATGATTCCCGGCCCTGGGACCTGGGCGACCTGGCGGCGGCGGTGCTCGACACCCTGGAGCTGGCGCGACTGCGGGCGGTGGACCCGGACGCCCTCGCGGCGGTAGGCGGCGATACATTGCTGCCGGCCATCTACCTGGCACGCAATCTCCAGGGCGACGCGGTGTCCACCGACTTCACGGCCGGCCTGGCCAAGTGAGCCGCTCGCGACACGCCCTGGAGCAAATGGGAGGCTGACATGCCCTCGCTGACCGACTGGACCCGCATCGAGCCACGCACCCGAGACGAAGAACTCATCGATGGGCTCTCCGCCCGGATCCACGACCCCCTGTGGCTGCTGACCCGGCAGTGGCAGCTCGGCGAGCTGCTGGGAGCCGACGGCGGCTCACCCGTGGAGGCACGCATACGCCTGGAGCGGACGCCCCTGTCGCGATTCCATCCCGGCCCCTGGCCCGCACAGGGGGCGGTGGGCCGGCACACGGCCGCCGAACTCCCTGCCCCTGGAGGCGCGAGTGGAGAGCGAAGCACTCGCTGGCGCCACCCGCGAGCGTTTCGCGGTCGACGCCGGATTGCAGTTCTTGCGTTTGCTGGACCAGCTAATGCTCTCGGCTTACCGTTCGGCTTACATAGACCACTACGCGGTCGCGCCCCCGCCCGACCTTCCCGGGCTGGATGCGGCGGCCCGGCGCTTTCTGAGCCTCGCCGCGGGCAGGGTCCCGGACGGACTCGCCCTGCGCAGCGATCTAACGACAGCCCTGCGGCCGGCCGACGGCTCCTCCGGTACGCTTCCCACTACGCCTCCTATCGCCGACGACCACCGGCCGGAAGTCACCGCCGCGGCTCACGCCTTCCTCGACTGGTGCGACGAGTTCTTCCGCGAGCCCAATGCGGGCGAGAGCTCATGGGTGGACGCTCAGATGGAGTATGCCTTTGCCGTCGGCGGGCATCGCCCCGGCGGGAGCCCGGACGGCGGCGAAGAGGTGCTCGTCGCGGCCGAGTACACCGAAGGCATCCTGGACTGGTTCAGCTTCGATCGCATGCCCGGTGCGCACATTGGTGCCGCTGCCGACGGCCCGGCACCTATCATCACCAGAACCGCGATCCCATCCCAGGTGACCTATCCGGGAATGCCGTCGGTGCGCTGGTGGGAGCTAGAGGATGCAGAGGTCGACTTCGGTGCGGTGGAGGCGGCACCCGAGGAGCTGGCCCGGCTGCTGCTGGTCGAGTTCGCCTTGGTCTACGCCAACGACTGGTTCCTGGTTCCGGCCCCCCTACCGGTGGGATCCCTCTATCACACGCGCTCCCTGGTGGTAAAAGACACCTTTGGCCGCCGTGTGCGGCTGCGGCCCTACACCGAAGTGGACGGTCCGAACGGCCCCTGGAAGCTATTCCACCTCTCCGGCGCGGGCGACCCGGCACTGCTGCTGGCCCCGACGCTGCCCGCCGGCCTCGAGGGTCAGCCCCTAGAGGAGGTGCTGTTCCTGCGCGACGAGATGGCCAATCTGGCCTGGGCGGTGGAGCGTCTCGTCCCCGGTCCTCACGGTCGCTCCATAGACCGGCACGAGCTGGAAATCGCACGCCGCGCGGCCCTCCCGCTGCCGGAGCCTGCTCCCACGCCCCTGGCCTACCAGCTCGCCACCCAAGTGCCGCAGAACTGGATCCCCCTGGTGCCGGTGCGCGACTCCCCCACCGACCCCCTGCGCCTGCGCCGCGCACAACTTCTGCAGGGCGGACCGGAGGGCCTGGAGGAGCCCGAGCCTCTGGGCCGGATCCTGCTCCCGGACCAAGCTCTAGAGTTGCAGGACCAGGAGGTACCGCGCAGCGGGTCGCGGGTGTATAGCGCCTTTCAGTGCGCCCGCGCCGCGGACGGCAGCACCCATTTATGGTTGGCCCGGCGCAAGAGCCCCGGCCGCGGCGAGGGCTTCAGCGGCTTGCGCTTCGATGTGGTCGAGGAGACCGGCCTCACGGAGGAGCCGGCTGGCGACGGCACCTTCGACATCTCGCGCTTCGGTGGTGGAGATCATTTCGCCGGGGCCTGATCCCGCTACGTATGGAGGACGACAACATGGCCTTTGCACCCGACGAGCCCTTCCCCAAGGTCCCCGGCGACGACATCCGGGCCCAGGACTGGAACGACCTGGTCGCAGAAGTGCAACACCTCAACGCTCAGATCGCTACGGCAATAGTGAGCGGCGGCGAAGCGCGCATCGCCAGCATCGAGGCACAGCTTGCCAACCTGGCCCGGCGCCTGGACGTCCTTGAGGACCAGCAAGCCCCCGAGCCCGAAGAGTGAGAACCGCTCGGCGCGGTGTTGCTTTGACCTTTCCGATCACGGCTTGCAGGCCAAAAGGATCACCCCATGATCATCCAATCCGCAGACACACTGAGAGACTTCTTTCGCAACAAGCGCATCGCCCTACTGGTGTTCAACAAGGACACCCGCAATCTACTGCGGTTCTACCACGCAGGGATGCGTGTTACCGACTTCAGTATCCCCTACCTTGTCGACCTGACCCTCGATTACCGCGACAGGGTGCGCGCTCTCGCCCAGGAGGTCGCAGGCGGCGTGGAGATACTCACCAGTCCCGCCGCCGTCCAGCGCCTTCTCGACAGCGGTGCCGTGGACCTGCTACTGTGCTTCGATCGTAACCTGGGCACCTTTCTGGACCCCGCGAACGAAGTCCACAGCCTGGCCGATTGCGAGTCGCTGCTGCGCCGCGACTACGACGACTATTCACGCTCTGGTGGGGCCGCCGAGTTCAACTTCCGCTGGTCGATGTATGCCGTCGACTACATCACACTGTACGCGGCACGGCGCGGGATCTACTGCCTGAGTGCCCATTGGCAGGACATGTATCCCCGCGAGCATCCCATCGCCGTGGCCCAGGGCATCGGCGACGAGTGCTACGTCTCGGTGCGCCGCACCGCCTTCCGGCAGATGATCCCGCACCTCAAGCCCGGCTTCGAGGATGCCAGGGTGCGCGTCATCATCGGCTCGGATTGGGGCGCGGGAAAGACCTCCTATCTGTTCAATCGTATGAAGGAAGGCAGCACCGGAATCGCCGGGGACATGTGGTTCACGCTGGTGAGCAAGACCTGTCTGCCCAGCCTGTTCATGCAGGACGCGCCCTACGTGAAGGGGGCGATCGCAAATCAAATCTTCCAGGCCTGGCGCGAGGACCCGGCCAGGGAGGTCTACGTCAAGCTCGACGGCCGGCTGGAGGAGTATGTCTACGGCATCCCCTTCGACCACCGCCATCTCCTCGAAAACGTCTACATGTATTTCAAGGACTTCGCGTTCGTTATCGTGCTGAAACCCGGCCAAGGCATGGACGACATCGAGCGGGTGTATGGAGACTTCGCTCAGTATTACAAGGCCACGGACAACATCACAACCTACCGCATGGACTACGACGGCACAGAGCTAAGGCTCGCGTGAGGGCGGGTCCGCATACGCACCGGCCAGGACCGCGCCCAGGCCCCCCCGCCGCCCCGGACCCGAGCCTCGCCAGCCGGGCGCCGGCAGTGGACCGGTCGGCGCCCTGGTAGCTGGCGATCAGGAACAAGGGCACCCAGGCCCACGTGGCCCAGCGCTCAATGCCAAAGGCATGGCATCTTCATATTAGCTTATTATCAGTCTATTATAATTCATTCTTCATGTAACATATGAACTATGGAACGCCGCTACCACGTTATACAATGGTGATGAGCCAATGCGCTCGTGAATCGTCAGTCGGAGTCTTGCATGATGAACGGGGAGAGGACGAATCAAGACATCGAACCTCGGTGCGCCAACGGAATTTCGGCCAGCGAAGTTTCCGACTTGGATAAACTTCGCTTCTACCGTGACGAAGTCAAGCATGAATTTAATCTGTTGGGCATGCGCTCGACGATGTTGGTATTTTGCCAGTCCTTTCTCGTCGTTCCGTTCGCCATACTTAACACGGCCGCCGACTTTCGTACCGTACTGGCAGCCGAATACTTGATCGCCGGCCTCGGCATATTGCTCGCGCGAATATTGGCCGAGCCGATTGACGCCGCCCATCGCGCGCTGGAACAATGGCTGCTTAGGCAGCGCTCGCTTCAGCAGCAATCCGAATCAATTCGCGACCTGGCGATCGATCGAGACCTGATACCCGGAGCAGCCGCAGACCTGCGGGAAGACCAGGACCACGCACGCAGCCTGGCGTTTTCCCGTTTCGCTCCCACCGGGTTCATTATTTTCTGGGCGGCGGCCGCAGTTTTCCGCACAGTCAGGGCCTTGACGCAAGGATAGCTCCCGCACCGCAGCGGGCCGCACTGCTGCGCATCACCGACGGTCATCCCATTCAATCAAGGAGGCCGCAACAGGTATGGGAACCGATTCGAGCTTGTTGACGCAACCGCCTTAATTGCATGTCGGCGCTGCAGGCGAGACTTGCCTGACAATGTACCTGCGCAGCGCCGCTTGTGACTCCTTGAAGCCATTTCAATCAATGACGACTGAAGGTTGACTGCCATGCCCGTAACGAAAAGAGACGCATCCTGGATGCGGCGGGAAAGCGCTGCCTCGCTGGGCCGCGTGCTTCCGCGGATCGAAGCGCGATTCAAAGACCAGGTCGATCCCGTCGAGTGGGACGCCTACGTACAGCGGATGAAGAAGCACTTTCCGCGCCTTTTCGAGCGCCTCCATGACCTGTACAGCGATCGCTACGATTTCTTCTACCATCTGGAAAGCATCCTCGCATCGGCCACCGAAATGTGGATGGCGCGGCCCGACGAGCTCAAGGCCCTCGATGCCTTGCGTTCCGCCGACCCCAACTGGTATCAGTCGCACCGTATGGTCGGCACCATGTGTTACGTAGATGCGTTCGCCGGAAATCTCCAGGGACTGCGCGACAAAATCCCCTATCTGACCGAGCTCGGCATCACCTATCTGCACCTGTTGCCGCTTTTCAAAGTGCCTTCAGGCGACAACGACGGCGGTTATGCCGTGAGCAGTTTCCG
>CAYQDX010000018.1:16823-25804 GCA_964416345.1 uncultured Ectothiorhodospiraceae bacterium | reverse complement strand
TTCCGTGCAGCCCATTGACCTATACCTGTCCGCCAGGTTATTTGCTCAATACCAGTGGCAAGACACTGGCGAAGGACTGCAGTACGAAGCGGGTCGGAAGGTTCAGCTGGAACAAGACCTGCTACAAGAAAACCGCTCGGACCTCGTCGAAGGAAACCGACTACAAGAAGCCTGACTTCTAGAAAATCGTGCGGTTGGGGCAAGAGGGAATGGAGGGATTCTCCTTGTTCCCCGCTGATCGGTTCCGCGCTGCCGTTTTCGTTGAGCACATAGGCGGCGGCGACCGCCGCGGTAGGGATCGCCGCCACCGTGAGCCACGGGACTTTGGATTTGCCCGCGCGCGATGCGGGAAGTGCGGCCACGATCTCCTCGTCGCCTTTATCACTGCGGCCACCCCGGTCGCACGGATTCTCAGGCCCATCGGCGAGCGGGCCGAGCCACCGCCGATCGCCCGGGCAGGCGCGCCCCGGCCAGCTATCGGGATCTGGGCATGCTGGCGGCCCGCTATCACCTGCTCTGCCACCGTGCCGCGAAGCTGCGGCCGAGCACCGCTCTGCGCCTGCTGGAGGCCACGGACGCCCTGCGCGGGCTGCGAGTCCAGGCACTGGCGACTGTCTTGTGCCCGCAAGCGCACAGAGCCGGGGCTGGAGGAACCGTTGTCCCGCCGCCGTCCCTGCGGCAAACTTGAGGGCGAGACTCGCCGCACCCTGACAATGACCCGGCCGAGCAAAGGAGACGATATGACGCGCTTAGCGACGGAGCCTACGAGCATCGGCAAGGTCCTGGACGCCGGCTTCAAGCTGTTTTTCGCCGGCCTGGGCCGTGTGATCCTTCTATCCCTGACCGCCAGCCTGATCGGCGTGGCACCCGCCCTGATGTACGGCGACATCGGCACTTCGGAAACCCTGCCGTCCGGGGCCGCCCTGGTCTCTATGGTCGCGATTACCCTGATCACGATACTGCTGAACATGGTGCTGCTGGCCGCCGTGCTGTATCGACTGGGACGGCTGGCCGAAGAGCGGGAAATGACCCTGAGAGAGGCGCTCGCCCAGGGCCTGCGTTGTCTGCTGCCCATGATCTTCGCCACGATACTGTATACGCTCGCCATCGTCCTCGGCTTGGTGGCACTGGTGATTCCCGGCCTGATTCTCATGTTGTCGCTGGCGTTCTTCGCCGTCGCCATCGTGCTGGACGAGGAGGGGCCGTTGAGTGCCCTCAAGCGCAGTCATCGTCTGGTCTGGGGCAACTGGTGGCGCACCGCGACGGTGCTCTCGGTGCCGGTGATCGTGCTCATCGGGCTGCAGGTGGCCCTCGGCCTCGCCGTGGGCATCCCCGTGGGCGTCCTGGCCGGTGGGTCCAAGGGCATGCTCACACTGCTCAGCCAGGGCGTGCAGGTGCTCACCAATACTTTCAGCGTACCGTTGCTGTATGCCATATTCGTGGTGCAATACCACGACTTGAAGCTGCGCAAGGAGGGCAGCGACCTGGAGGCGCGCCTGGCGGCAGTCGGCTAAGTGCGAACGCCCTGCCTGCTCGCCGCCGCGCTGTTTTTGGGGCACCAGCTCCCGGGGGCCGCGGCCGAGCCGCCCGCAGAGCAGTGCTTGCAGACCCTATTCGCAAACGGGGAGACTCGCCGCCTGGAGGAGGTGGTGACCCTGCATCAGGTCTGTCCCGGCGTGATGGAGCAGCTGGCCCAAGCGCCCTGGGACACCATGTTGAGCAGCCCACCGGAGGACGGAGAGGCAAGTGTGGCCCAGGTGATGGACCTACGAGGTCTGCTCGATGATTCCGTGGCACCGCCTCTGGGCCCGATCCTGGATGTGGCACCGGTGGGGCGGATCGTCGCCGAGACGCTGCGCACGCCTGAAACGCAGCGCGGCTGGTGGCAGCGCTTCCTGGACTGGCTGGATGGCTTCCAGCGCGAGGATCAGGAGCAAGACATGGGCTGGCTGGTGGACTGGCTGCGGCAGGTACCGGATTGGGCCTGGTCCGCGCTGTGGCGGGCAACCGCGGCGGTCATCCTGGTGCTGGCGGTGGCCATCGTCGCCAACGAGCTGCGCGCCGCGGGTCCGGGGCCATGGCGATGGATCCGCCGGCGCCGCGGCGCTGCGAGTCTGCCACCCCCGGGCGCTGGCACAGACGCGCCCCAGGATCCCGCGGCCGTGCGCAGGCTGCCCCTGCAGCAGCAGCCTGCGGCCATGCTGGCCCTGGCCATCGCCGCCCTCAACCGCAGGGGAGCTCTGCCGTTCGATCGCAGCCGAACTGCCCGCGAGCTGCAGGCTGCCTTGCCGCCACGGCCACCGGAGCTGGGTGGGCACTTCGACGCGCTGCGGGCTGCCAGCGAGCGCACGCTCTACGGCGGTGAGACGCTGGACCGAGTCCAGATTGGCGCCCTATATGCCGAGCTGGAGCCCCTCCTGGCGGCCACTAGCGGCGAAGGCGCCGAGAGATGAAGGATCGGCTCATCACCCTGGCCGGAGGTCTGCTGGCCCTCTATCTCCTGGTGCTGCTGCTGGTGCCGTCTCCTCAAGTCGACGAGGCTCCGAGCTCCTGGCCGCTCAGCACGGATCCGGGCCCCGATGGTCTGCTCGCGCTGCGACGCTGGCTGGAGCAGGGCCGGGTGCCACTGCGCTCCCTGCAGACCCGCTACGACGACCTGCTGACCGACCCCGAGCTAGCCTCTGTGGGCAATCTGCTACTGCTCTCGCTGCCGCAGCGATTGCCCGCCCGCCCAGGCGAAAGACTCCTGCTGCACGATTGGCTGGCCCAGGGCAACAGTGCCCTGATCTTGGTCGCCCGTCACGATGCCCCTGACTGGAGCCACCAGGCCGAGGGCGGCAGCCGTGCCCTGCTGGCGGCTCTGAACCTACGATTCAGCCGCGGCCAGGTCGCAGCCGCCGACCGGGGCCACCCCAGGAAATCCGTGGCCGTCGCCCAGACACTTCGGCCTGCCGGCACCCACCCGCTGCTGGAGGGGGTACGGCGGGTGCGCGTCAAGGGCGTCCGGCCGCCGCCGCTGGATTGGCGCCTGCTCGGCCGCGGCTCCGATCGCACCACTCTGGTGCTGCTGCGACATGAGCAGGGCGAAGCGCCCGCCCTGTGGCAGGCACGGGTCGGCGAAGGAAGGGTCTGGGTCAGCAGCTACGCCGGCCTAGTTAGCAACGCCGTGTTAGGCCAGGCGCAGAACGCGGCGCTGGTGGCCAATCTCCTTCGCCGCGCCCTCGGACCGCGAGGCACGGTGGTATTCGACGACATGCATCAAGGATTGTCGCAGCTCTATGACCCCGACGCCTTCTTTGCCGACCCGCGCCTGCACAACACCATCGGACTGCTGCTGGTGCTCTGGCTGCTGTATCTGGCCGGCCGCACCAACAGACTCGCGCCACCGCGGCGCGGGGAGGTCCCTGCACGCGGCGTGGACCTGGTGCATGCGGTGGCGGGCCTCTATGCCCGGCGTCTCAGGCCCGCTGCCGCCGGCCGGGCACTGCTCGGCAGTTTCTTCAATGAGCTGCGGGAGCGTCACGGCCTGCCGCGCAACGGCGAGCCTGCCTGGGAGCTGCTGGAGGGAGCGGCCAGAGCTCCGGCTGCGGATCTGCAGCGCCTGCGGCGACTGGCACAGGGGCTCTCGGCCGGGCGTCGCGCGCCGCTGCCGGAGCTGGTCAATGTGATGCACCGTCTGAGGAAGCAACTCTCATGAGGACGCCCGCGCAACAGCTGCAGCGCCATCTCAGCGACCAGGTCGGTCGCGTGGTGCTCGGCGCAGACGGGGTGATCGCCGGACTGTGCCTGGCGCTGGTCGCCCGGGGCCATGTACTCCTGCAGGGTGTGCCCGGCCTGGGCAAAACCCTGCTGGCCAAGGCCCTGGCGGGCGAGCTGGGCGGACGCTTCAAGCGCATCCAGTGCACCGCCGACTTGATGCCCTCGGACATGACTGGAATCCACGTCTATCACGAGCAGAAGCAGCGCTTCGTGCTGATGCCCGGGCCGCTGTTTGCCGATGTGGTGCTGGTGGACGAGATCAACCGGACCGGGCCCAAAACCCAGTCGGCCTTGCTGGAGGCCATGGAGGAGGCGAGCGTGACCATCGACCGCAACACCTATCCCCTGTCCGAGCGCTTCTTCGTCATCGCCACCCAGAATCCCCACGAGTTCGAAGGCACCTATCCCTTGCCAGAATCCCAGCTCGACCGCTTCCTGCTGCGACTTGACATGGGCTATCCGCCGCGGGACATGGAGGAGCAGGTGCTGCGCCGCTACGACTTGCCAGGCGGCGGTCACGGCGGCGTCGAGAGGGCCGTCGCACCCCTGCCAGATGGCCTGCTGGAGGCGGCGCGCCGGCAGGTGGCCCAGGTGCACGTGGCCGATGCGGTCTACCGCTATGTGGCCGACATCGGCATCGCCAGCCGCAGCCACCCCCAGGTGAGTCTGGGGCTGTCCACCCGGGGCGTCCTGAGCCTCATGCGCTGCGCCCGGGTCCAAGCCGCCCTCCAGGGCGAGCCCTACGTCACGCCGGATGCCGTCAAGGCGGTCGCGCCTGCGGTGATGGCCCACCGTCTGATGCTCGCCCCGGATGCGGCCCTGGACGGGGTCGATGGCGGCGCCCTGGTGACCGAGCTACTGGGCCAGATCCCGGTGCCCAGGTCCTGAGCCCGCACTCGTGAGCCTGGCAGGACGCGGCTATCTGCTCGCAGCTGCGGTGGTGCTGCTCGGCATCATTACCCAGTGGTGGGACGCGGCGCCTCCCGCCCTGTGGCGGGTGTTGGCCGCCGCGCTGCTGCTGAGCCTTCTGTTGGAAGCCTATCTGGCACATCGCGGAACGCCTCGCCTGGAGCGGCGGGTCCCGCAGACCGCCCGTTTGGGGCGTCCGATCCAGGTGGCACTCGTGGCTCACGGCCCCGCGGATCGTCCGCTGATCCTGGAGACCGAGGACCTCTACCCGCTAGGCCTGCGGGGTCCCCAGGGACCCGTCGCCTGGTCGGCGCCGATCGCACCTACCGCCACCCAGCGGCTGACGCTCACCCCCCAGCGCCTGGGTGTCCTGGAGTGGGAGCTGCTTTACGTGCGCTGGCGTGGTCCCCTGGGTCTGGCCTGGTGGTCCCGCCGGCTGCGGCTACCGAGCCGGATTCGGGTAATTCCCGACGCCCTCGACGACCGGGAGCGGCGCAGTGGCGTGGTCGCCGGCGGCGATCTGAGCCGGGCCGCCGCCGGCTCAGGCCGGGAGCTGCTGTCGCTGCGTCCCTACACCTGGCAGGATCCCCTGCACGCCATCGACTGGAAGGCGACCGCACGGTCGCAGCGCACTACGGTGCGGGTCTACGCGGACGAGCAGCACATGGAGCTCATGCTGCTCATCGACGCGGGCCGCTCCAGCGGTTTGCAGGCAGGCCCGCTGAGCCGGCTGCACCACCACGTCAACGTCGCGGCCCGACTGGCCGAGAAGAGCGTTCGCAGCGGCGATTCGGTAGGCCTGGTGGTCTATGCCGAAGGACCCATCGAAATCGCGGCGCCTGCCAAGGGCGCCCGCGGGCTGGCGCGGCTGCGGCAGGCACTGGAGCGGGTGCGCACCCAGTCCGGCGAGTCCAATCCCCTGGCGGCAGTGCTGCAGATGCGTCAGTGGCTACGCCAGCGCAGCCTGGTGGTAATCCTGACGGATTTGGAGGAGGGCGATGCCGCCACCCAACTGCTGCGGGCCACCGAGCTGCTGGCGGGCAAACATCTGCCGCTGGTGGCCGGCCTCCTGGACGAGGAAGTACTGGCGCTGGAGCACGCTGAGGCCACCGACTGGCTGGACCCCTATCGCAGCCTGGCTGCCCGCGATGCCCTGCACGGCATGCGCCGTATCGCCGCACGACTGCAACGCCTGGGCGCATCGGTGGTGCTGGCCAGGCCGGCACAGCTCGACCAGGCGGTGCTGAGTTATTACGAGCGCCTGCGCTATCGGCGTCGGGTGTGATTCGCGGATTCCGCCAAGCGGCCCAGCGCGCGCCACAGGCCGCCGCTCAGCACCGTCCACAGCAGCACGCCGTAGAGACAGCCTATGGCGGTCCGCAGCGGCAGGCCGTAGACCGGATTCGGCGACACGTAGCCTTCGATGTAGCCGGCCCCGACCAGGAACGGCACCACTACCGCCAGCAGCCTGCTGGCCTGACTCACCGCCGCATGGAAGGCGTCACCTCGACTGCGGCCGCCTGGACGCGCCAGCGCCTCCCCGAGGGCGACGCCGGCGGCACCGGCCAGGCAGATGACACTGAGCTCCACGATCCCATGGGCGACCACGAACTCGAAAAGGCGGCCGGCCATGCCGTGGCGCGCCGTGAAGGCGAACACCCCCCCAAGCATGAGGCCGTTGACGCCGATGATGTAAATGGTGCCCAGGCCGTAGAACGCGCCCAGGACGAAGGCGCTCAGACTGACGATGATGTTGTTGGTGAGTATGGCGAGGGACAGCACCGAGGACGGCAGCACGTTCAGCAGATCGTCGGTCCACAGCTCACCGCGCTCCACCCCCTCAATCATGGCCTCCGAGGCGAACAAGGTCGCCAGCTCGGCGTGGCCGTACACCAGCAGCCAGCCCGCCGCCATGGTCGCGATGAGCCAGCCCACCACCGCCCAGACGGCGGGTCGCAGCTCCCGCCACACCTGAGGGACCTGCCGGGTGTAGAGCTCCACGAGCTGGTGGGGCACGCTCTGCGGCGGCCGATACACCAGCTCATGCGCCCGCAGATACAAGACTTCGAGCTGTCGCGCCAGGCGCCCTTCCGGCATGGCGGTGCGCGCGAGCGAGACGTCGTGAGCCAGGGCGCGCAAGCCCTGCACCAGCTCCCGCAGGGGCTCGAGGGTCTCGCCGCGGAGGTCGCGGCGTTGCGCCAGCAGCCGGTCCAGCTGGCGCCATTGGGGTGCGCGTCCCTCCAGCCAGCGCCGCAGCGGCTCCCGGCCTTCAAGCCGCATCGGGGATCCCGCTCATCGACTCGCGGCACGCCGCCGGGCGAGATCCATTCCCAGCAACTGCCCAAGCTGCTCGCGTAAGGCTTGGTCGTACTGCTGCCCCTCGCCGGAGGGCAGCTGCATGCGATGGGCACGCAGGAACTCCGCCGCCAGGCGCCGCCGCACCTCCGGACGCAGAGCCGACCAGCGCTCCATGAGATCCTGTAGCCACTCGACCTGGCGCGGGTGCAAGCCGGTCGTGGCGTTGGCCAGCGCCGGGCTATCGAAGCCGCGCTTGGCACCCTGCTTGTCGTAGACTAGCAGGGTCCCGGCGGCCAGATCGCCGACGCGCACCTGGCGGGCGGTCAGGGCCACCACGGTCAGACCCAGCGCGTAGAACAGCGGCGCGCTGTCGACGATCCGAAACACGTTGCGGATGAGCAGAGGGCCGAGTCCGGGCGTGGCGCCGCCGGTGGTGAGGATGCGCAACCCCACCATACGCTTGCCCGGGGTACGCCCCCGCATCAGCACCTCCAGCACCGGATGGTAGAGAAAATAGATGGCCAGCGCCGGCATCACGACGACATAGCCGGCGACCGATTCGTCGCCGCCGAAGGCCGCTCCCAGCGCCACCGAAGACAGTCCGCCGGCGAGCAGCAGCGCCGTTGCGACCAGCCAGGCCAGCGCCAGCAGCAGGCGGATGTGCCAGTCTATGATGAAGGCATAGCTGCGGCTGCCGATGCCGGCGATCTCCAGCTCCAGCTCCAAGGCACCGGCAGATCGTATGGTGAGCGTGTCCTGCATGGTCCTTCCCAAGGGCGATCCGGCTCGTGGCGCCGGGCGAGCCCGTGGCAATCACCCTATGACACCCGCACAATCCCACACTATACTCGGTGGCTGCAACCTATACTCTGTGGTTCCAACACGGCCGTGCTCTCCCGGAGGAATGCATTGAAGCGACGCGCCGCAGCTAGCGTAGTACTGCTAATCTGTGCCATGGCAGTCGTGACACCCAGCGTCGCCGGCAAGCTGTTCTACCGCTATACCGACGCCCATGGTGTCGTGGTGATCGATGACACCTTGCCACCCGAGCTTGCCTCCAAGGGCTACGAGGTGGTCAACGAATGGGGCACCCCCGTGCGTGTGGTGGCGCCTGCCAAGACGGCTGCGGAGCTCGCCGAGGAAGCAAGCCTGGCCAGGCAGCGGGAGCTCGAGAAGTGGCGGGCGGCCGAGAAGGCGCGCCAGGACGCTGTGCTGCTGCGCAGCTACACCGACGTGGAAAGCATGATCAAGGCAAGGGACGAGAAAATCGCCACCCTCGACTCCCTGATCCGCATCACCAGGGCCAAGGTCGCCAGGGTGCGCACGGACCTGAACGGCCTGCAGGCGCGGGCCGCCGACGCGGAGCGCAGCGGCGAGAAGGTCCCGGAGAGGCTCGTGTCGGACATCCGTGACCTGACCGAGGTCCTGACCACCAACGAGAGATTCATCAGCGACAAGCGGCAGGAGCAGGACGAGATTCGGCGCCGGTTCTCAGTCGACATCGAGCGCTACCGCAGGCTGAAGGCGGAGCAGGAGCACAACGCGACATCGGGTCGGCCCTGATTGGACGCTGGCTGATTGGAGGCTCAAGGACGCCCGTGAATCCACGTGCCGACGCCCGCGTCGGTGAACACTTCCAGCAGCACCGAATGCGCCACTCGCCCATCGATGATGTGGGCGGATCGCACCCCGGCCTTCACCGCTTCCAGGGCGCAGCGCACCTTGGGCAGCATGCCGCCGTGGATGGTGCCATCGGCAATCATACAATCGATTTGAGTGGGCCCGAGGCCCGTGAGCAGTCTCGCCTGGGCATCCAGCAATCCGGCGGTGTTGGTGAGCAGTATGAGCTTCTCGGCGCGCATGACCTCGGCCAGCTTGCCCGCCACCAAGTCGGCATTGATGTTGTAGGACTGCCCTTCGTCGCCGACCCCGATGGGTGCAATGACCGGGATGAAATTCCCTCGCAGGAGCATGTCAATCACCGAAGCATCGATGCTGGCGACCTCGCCCACATG
>CAYQDX010000018.1:0-16813 GCA_964416345.1 uncultured Ectothiorhodospiraceae bacterium | reverse complement strand
ATCTCCGGCAGGTCGCGCACGAAGGTGAGCTTGCGGGCATGAATCAGATCGCCGTCCTTGCCGGTCAGGCCCACCGCCGCGCCCCCCTGGCGATTGATGAGGTTGACGATCTCCTTGTTCACCAATCCGCCGAGGACCATCTCGACCACGTCCATAGTCTCGCTGTCGGTGACCCGCATGCCGTTCACGAAGCGGCTCTCCTTGCCGATGCGGGCAAGCAGCCGACCGATCTGGGGTCCGCCGCCGTGGACCACCACCGGGTTCATGCCCACCAGCTTCATGAGCACCACGTCACGGGCAAAGCCGCGCTTGAGTGCCTCGTCGACCATGGCATTGCCGCCGTACTTGATGACCACGGTCTTGCCGGTGAATCGCTGGATGTAGGGCAACGCCTCGGTGAGCACCTGGGCGACGTTCATCGCCTGCTGGAGGTCTAGGGGCATGAGATTCTCGAGCTCAGAAGGGTAGATTCAGCTTGGGATCGGCCGCCAGCAGGCGGCTGCGGAAGATCTCCTGGATACGCTTGAGCGCAGTCTCGCTGTCGGCCTCGAAGCGCATGGTCAATGACGGCGTGGTGTTCGAGGCCCGAATCAGACCCCAGCCGTCCGGGAAATCCACCCGCAGGCCATCGATGTCGGTGACCTCGCCCCCCTCGAAGGTGGGACCTGCCGCCAGCTTGGCCATCAGCGCCAGATGCTCACTCTCAGGTAGGTCCAGACGCAGCTCCGGAGTGTTGATGCTGTCCGGCAGGGATGCAAACACCTCGGAGCACTCGCTGGGATGCATGCCCAGGATCTCCAGCAGCCGAGCGGCGCTGTAGAGGGCATCGTCGAAGCCGAACCAGCGCTCCTTGAAGAATATGTGCCCGCTCATCTCGCCGCCCAGCAGCGCCCCGGTCTCCCGCATTTTGGCCTTGATGAGGGAATGGCCGGTCTTCCACATCAGCGGACGTCCGCCATGCTCGGCGATGACCCGGCCCAAATTGCGGGTGCACTTCACGTCATAGATGATGTCGGCTCCGGGATGGCGGGATAGCACGTCCATGGCGAACAGCATCATCTGGCGATCCGGCCAGACGATCCGTCCCTCACCGTCCACGACCCCCAGGCGGTCACCGTCCCCATCGAAGGCCAGTCCCAGCTCGGCCTTCTCGGCAGCCACGGTGCGGATGAGATCTTCCAGATTGGCGGGCTGACTGGGATCCGGGTGGTGATTGGGAAAGCTGCCGTCGACCTCGCAGTAAAGCGGAATCACTTCGCAGCCCAGCTCTTCGAGCAACGGCACGACGACCGGGCCAGCGGAGCCATTTCCGGCATCGACCACTATCCGAAACGGCCGGGCCAGTCCCACGTCGCAGGTGATGCGGTCCATGTATGCGGCGACCACGTCCTCCTGGCGCTGAGAGCCCTGACCGCTGGAGAAGTGGCCGGTCTCAAGACGCTCGCGCAGTGCCTGAATGGCATCCCCCGCCAGGGTCTGGTGCTCCAGCACGATCTTCATGCCATTGTATTGCGGCGGGTTGTGGCTGCCCGTGAGCATCACCCCCGCGCCGGTGCCGAAATGCTCGGTGGCGAAGTACAACAGCGGCGTGGGTACCTGGCCGATGTCGATCACCTCCCGTCCGGTCTCCACCAGTCCACGAACCAAAGAGCCGACCAGGGCCTGGCCCGACTGCCGTCCATCGCGCCCGACGACCAGGCGGGGCTCGTTGCGGGCCTCCGCCTCGCTGCCGATCGCTCGTCCCAGCAGATACACGAGCTCGTCCGTCAAAGTCTCCCCCACCACGCCGCGGATGTCATAGGCACGGAAGATGGAGGCGGGGATCTCGAAGCTCTCGTCAACGATAGCGATGTCTAGGGCGTCCTCGTCGGCGGCCAGCACAGACGACGCCGGCCGGGGGACGCCCAGGGCAGCCCCAGCCGATGGAGTCTCCGGGGAAGTCATCGCCGGCCGCGCGGCGGGCTCGATGCCCAGCTTGCCGATGGCGGCCACGGCGGCCACGCTGGGCGCCAGCCACACCGGGTAGCTGTCGTCTGGGCGCCCACGACGCAGATCTCCCACCAGCCGGACGATCAACTCCAGGTCGCGATCGAGCCAGCGGGTCAGCGTCCACTGCAGGCCCAAGAGCAGCAACGCGAGCAAGACGAGCACCGACCCCGCAGCTGCGGCTAGCGTCCCGCCCAACGCGACCCCCTGGGAGGCAGGGGCAAACCAGAACGCCAGCTGCCAGCGCGTGCCCGCCACCGGGAGAGTCGTGGTCGGTGCACCCTTGCGCAGGGCCTGCTCACCTCGCCCCTGCACGGCCTTCGGCTCGTCCTTGCCTATGGCCTGCAGGAGCTCGACATAGACGCCGTGAGGCGGAATCGCACTCAACATCTGCTGCAGCATGGCAACGTCGTAAGACGCGAGAATCAGCCCCACCAGCCTGCCCGTGTCGTCGAGCACTCGCTGCACCCGGTTCAGAGCGGCCCGGCGAGTGCCGAACAGATGAGCCTCCATCGGCGGAGGAGTCTTGCTGTTCACCGCCTTGCGCAGCATGTCCAGCGCTGCGTACCCCAGCGGGGCGACGGGGGTGTCGTCGAGGGCAAGGTGCTTGGGACGCAGTAGCCGCAGCTTGAGTGCGTCAGGCAGCGCCCGCAACAGCACGGTCTCCTCCGGGCCGAGTGCGCCGGCGTCGCCCGATGCGAAGCGGCGCTGCAGCTCGGGGTCACGGGCGATGCGCTGCAGCGCCTCCCCCTGATTGCGCACCAAGGCCTCCGCCTGACCCTGCACCAGGGCGGCAATCTGGGTCCGGTGCTCGGCCTCCCGTTGCTCCAGCCTGCGCCCGACGACCCCGTCCACGACGGCGGCGGCGGCGGCCAGCACCAGCGTGAGGATCGCGACGGCCGCGAGGCTGAGCATGCCGGCTGGACCAATTGGCGGCAGCCGCGGCGTATGCTTCGGTGGTTGCTCTTGGCTCTGGGTCTTACTCTTGCTGCGCTTGTGTTTCATGCGGAATCCGCCGGGCCGTGCCGGCAAAGGCCCGGTGTCCCTCGCTGCTTCGGTCAGAACCTGCCGGAGTGACCGAATCCCCCCTCTCCGCGGGCGCTGAGCTCGAACTCCTCGACCACCTCGAAGGCGGCGCGCACCACTGGAACGAAGACCATCTGGGCTATCCGCTCCCCCGGGGCGATGGTAAAGGAGTCCAGACCCCGATTCCAGCAGGATACCAGCACCTGCCCCTGATAGTCCGAGTCGATGAGGCCCACCAGGTTTCCGAGCACGATGCCGTGGCGGTGTCCCAGTCCCGAGCGCGGCAACAGCACCGCCGCCAGGCCCCGGTCGGCGATGTGGATGGCGATTCCGCTGGGAATCAGACGGGCGTTGCCGGGCTCGACCGTCAGCGGGGCATCCAGGCAGGCCCGCAGATCGATGCCCGCCGCCCCTTCGGTGGCGTACTCCGGCATCGGGTAATCGGTTCCGATGCGCGGGTCCAGAATCTTAAGCTGTACGCTGCCGTGCATCATACCGCTCCGCGATGAGCGCTATCAGCTCCCGCGCAAGGGCGGGCTTGGGCGCCCGCGCAAGCGCGGCGTGTCCGCCCTTCCACAGCACGCTGAGTGCGTTGTGCTCGGACTCGAATCCCAGACCCGGTACGCCGACCCGGTTCGCGCACACCAGATCCAGTCCCTTGCGCTCCAGCTTCTCCCGCGCGTGGCGCTCCGGCTCGCTGGTCTCGGCCGCGAACCCGACGGTGAACGGCCCCGCCGGCAAGGCTGCCACGGTCCCCAATATGTCCGCGGTGCGCTCGAGCTGCAAGCTAAGCTGCGCGGCGGATTTCTTGATCTTCTGTGGGGAGACCGCGGTGGGGCGGTAATCCGCCACCGCCGCGGTGGCGATGAGCACGTCGGCCGCCCCCACGCGCGCCATCACCGCAGCATACATCTCGGCCGCCGTTTCCACGGCCAGGCATTCGATCCCCGCCGGGGGGGAGAGCGCCACCGGCCCGCTGACAAGGGTGACCTCGGCACCGGCATCGCGAGCCGCCGCCGCCACGGCGTAGCCCATCTTGCCGGAGCTGCGGTTGCCGATGAAGCGCACCGGGTCGAGGGCTTCCCGGGTGGGGCCGGCCGTGACCAGCACCCTGACGCCCGATAGCGGCCCTCGCTCCAGCCGCTGGATGACACGGCGGGCCAGCTCTGCGGGCTCAAGCAGACGCCCGGGCCCCACATCCCCGCAGGCCTGGGTGCCTGTGTCCGGCCCCCAGACGTCCACGCCCCGGGTCATGAGCAGCCGCACATTGGCTTGGGTGGCCGGGTGGTCCCACATGTGCTGGTTCATGGCGGGTGCCAGCACCAGGGGCGCACGGCTCACCAGACAGCTCGCCGCTAGCAGGTCATCGGCCCGGCCCTGCGCGAGCCGGGCGATGAAATCCGCTGTGGCGGGCGCGATCAGGAACAAATCGGGCCAGCGCCCAAGCTCAATATGCCCCATCGCCGCCTCGCTGGCGGGGTCCAGCAGCTGGCCGTGCACGGCGTATCCCGACAGGGCCTGAAGGGTTAACGGGGTGATGAACGCGGTGGCGCTGCGGGTCATGGCCACCCGGACTTCCGCACCCGCTCCCCGCAGCTTACGGATCACCTCCGCCGCCTTGTACGCGGCTATACCGCCGGTGACGCCGAGCAGTATGCGTCTGCCGGCAAGTCCTGGGCTGAGCTCTTGCACGACCAACTTGACCGGGGTTTTATACCTAGGCTGAGTAAGATAGCATTGGCCAACGGTAGCTGGCCACAAGGAAGCAGCCATGGGAATCAGGGATTGGCCCGCCGCGGAGCGGCCGCGGGAGAAGCTCCTCAGCCGGGGCGCGCAGGCCCTGTCGGATGCGGAGCTGCTCGCCATCTTCCTGCGCACCGGTGTGGCCGGCAAGACGGCAGTGGACCTGGCGCGAGAGCTGCTCGCCGAGTTCGGGGGCCTGCGCCCGCTGCTGGAAGCAGACCGTACCCAGTTCTGTCGCGGTCACGGGCTGGGGCTGGCGAAGTTCGTTCAGCTGCAGGCGGTGCTGGAGATGGGCAGTCGCCACCTGCGGGCTATCCTGGCCCGCGGCGACGCTCTTCGCAGCCCGGAAGACACGGCAGCCTTCTTGGCCAGCCGGCTGCGGGCCGAGGCGCGTGAAGTGTTCGCCTGCCTGTTCCTGGACAACCGGCATCGGGTGATCGCATTCGAGACGCTGTTCCAGGGAACCATAGACGGGGCGACGGTGCATCCTAGGGAGGTGGTCAAGTGCGCCCTGCAGCACAACGCCGCAGCCCTGATTCTGGCCCACAACCATCCCTCCGGCGTCGCGGAGCCCAGCGCGGCCGATCAGCTCATCACGCGGCGCCTGCAGGACGCTTTGGGCCTGGTGGACATCAGAGTCCTCGATCACGTGATCGTCGGTGACGGAGCGTCGTATTCCTTTGCCGCCCATGGCTTGCTCTAAGCCCGGGCCTTGAAGCCTGTCCGAGTTGCATCCGCCTCGGGACCCTGGTATAAGGTTGGCCCTCTGTTCAATGTGCGCCGCCGGGCGTGCCGTGACCCAGCCGGGAGCGAGTCGTAATGTCCAAAGTCTGTCAAGTCACCGGAAAGCGGCCCATGACGGGCAACAATGTCTCTCATGCACACAACAAGACCAAGCGCCGTTTCCTGCCCAATCTGCACACCCACCGGTTCTGGGTCGAGAGCGAGAAGCGGTTCGTGAGCCTGCGCGTCTCCACACAGGGTATGCGAACCATCGACAAGAAGGGCATCGAGGCCGTGCTGGCAGACATGCGTGCCCGTGGCGACAAGGTCTAGGCCGAGGAGTAGCTGCAATGCGCGACAAGATCAGACTGGTATCGAGTGCCGGCACCGGTCACTTCTATACCACGAGCAAGAACAAGCGGACCATGCCTGGCAAGATGGAGATCAAGAAATTCGATCCCGTCGTGCGCAAGCATGTCCTCTACAAAGAGGCGAAGATCAAGTAAGCCGGCATCGAGACCACAAAAAAGCCCGCCGAGCAGCGGGCTTTTTTGTGGTCGGGCGCCGGAGCCGGCGCGCGGTCTATGCGGGACGCCGCACGTATCCCGGCAGGGCGCAGGCAAACTCCTGCAGGGCCTTGATACCGGTCTGCTCGGCCTGCCGGCACCATTCCTGCAGCGCCTGCACCAGCATCTCGGGAGTCGCCGTGGAACGCTGCCAGATCTCCTGCAGCTTCTGCCTGAACTGGTATACGGTGCTGAGATCCCGGCTCCTGGCCAGGATATCTTGGAGATGGCGACGCCCGCTGTCGTCCACCAGTGCACTGTGGCGGGTCAGCAGGCCCCCGGCGCGCTTGAACAGCCGCCGGCAGGAATTGTCCGCCCTACGGATCTCCTCCCGCAGCACGGGCAGCATCACCTGCCGCCCGTACTGGGTGGTGACCTGGAACCGATTGGCGATGACCGCCATCAGGGTTTCTTCGTCCACCGCGGACTTGCCCGGCACAGAGACCGCCGGGGCCGCCACCTTTTTCACACGGGCCAGGCCCACCGCGTCCAGCAGCCGGATATAGAGCCAGCCCACGTCGAGCTCCCATCGCCTGGATGAGAGCTTCGCAGAGCTGGAATAGGCGTGGTGATTGTTGTGCAGCTCCTCTCCACCGATCAGGATGCCCCAGGGCACGATATTGGTGGAGGCATCGGGGCACTCGTAATTGCGATAGCCGAAGTAGTGTCCCACCCCGTTGATGACGCCAGCGGCCCAGAACGGGATCCACATCATCTGCACCGCCCAGATGGTCAGCCCCCCCGCGCCGAACAGCAGCAGGTCCAGGACCAGCATCAGGCCCAGCCCCACCGCGTTGTAGCGTCGGTAGACGTTGCGCTCCAGCCAGTCGTCCGGGGTGCCGTGACTGAAGCGGCCGATGGTCTGTTCGCACGCGGCCTCGCGCTTATACAGCTCCGCGCCCTGCCAGAGCACCTTGCGAAGCCCGAGCACCTGCGGACTGTGGGGGTCGTCCGGAGTCTCACACTTGGCGTGGTGCTTGCGATGTATAGCGACCCATTCCCGGGTCACCATCCCAGTGGTCAGCCACAGCCAGAAGCGGAAGAAGTGGCTGACGGCGGGGTGCAGATCCAGGGCCCGGTGGGCCTGATGTCGATGTAGGAAGATGGTTACGCTGGCAATGGTGACATGAGTCAGTGCGAGGGTCACCCCGACATAGCCCCAGAAAGAAAGGTCCAGTAGTCCGTGAAGCATGCTTTGGAAAGTCCTCATGGTCGGAGTAGCGCCCTTCCGTGGGCGCTGCGGCGCGGGTCGAATTCAGGAAGCATAGATGATACGTGAGCCCGCCGGCCAGGTCCAGCATAGAGCGAGCAAGGCGTCATGAGTCTCGGTCCGCGCCACCAGGGTCGACTTTCGGGCCGCCCCGCTCCAGCAGGAGATTGCCGACCGGGTCCACGATGCATTGCCAGCCCGGCGCCACCAGGGTCGTGGACACCGCCTCGGTGATGATGGCCGGGCCGGCCAGGACGCTGCCGACGGCGAGGTCCTGCCGCTCCATCGCCCGGATGCCACCGCGCCCCGTGGCGACCGGCGGTTTGCACCTTACCTCCGGCGGCCGCAGGGAGATGGAGGGTGTGGGGCCCCGTAGGCCGACCCGGACATTGACCAGCTCAACGTCGACCTCCAGGCGGTGGCCAAAGCGCGCGGCGTGTGCCACGTGGAAGGCCTCGGCGGAGCCTTCGACGCCCTGCCAGGGGATGTTCAGAGTGTAAGACTGCCCGCGGTAGCGCAGAGCGAGGGAGCGGCGCACCGAGAGCTCGTCTCGCGTGACGCCTTCCGCCGCCAGCGCCGCGGCACCTTCGTCGATGAGGGCATCGAGCGCCGCCTCCAGGGCTGCGACCTCCACATCGACCAGCCTGGCCGTCACCGTGCGGGAAAGCTCCCGCGAGGGCGGCGCCACCAGCATGCCCAGAGCCGAGAGCACGCCGGCATGCACCGGGACCAGGGCGTGGCACATGCCCAAGGCCTCGGCAAGGGCGCAGACGTGCAGCCCGCCGGCGCCGCCGAACGAGACCAGAGTGAAATCCCGCGGGTCCACTCCCCGCTGCACCGAGATCACGCGCAAGGCGTGGGCCATATGCTCGTTGGCTACGCGCACGATGCCGGCAGCCGTTTGCTCGCGGCTGAGACCGAGGGTCCGCGCCAGCCGTCCCACCGCCGCCTCGGCGGCGGCCACGTCCAGACTCATGGCACCGCCGAGGAAGGCGTCGGGACGCAGCCGCCCCAGCACCAGGTTGGCGTCGGTCACTGTTGCCTCGGCGCCGCCGCGGCCGTAGCACGCGGGACCCGGATCGGCCCCCGCCGATTCGGGTCCCACCTGCAGCAGCCCGCCGGCGTCCACCCGCGCGATGGAGCCGCCGCCGGCACCGATGGTGTGCATATCCACCATGGGCACCCCCACCGGATAGCCGCCGATGCTGCCCTCGCTGGTGAGCCGCGGCTCGCCCTCCAGCAGTGCCACATCGGTGGAGGTTCCTCCCATGTCGAAGCTCAGCAGGCGCTCTCGCCCGGCCACCTGGCCGATGTAGCGACCGGCCGCCAGCCCACCTGCTGGCCCGGACAACAACATGTGCACCGCCCGCCGTCCGGCCTGATGGGCCTCGATGGTGCCCCCGGAGGACTGCATCACGGAGACCTGTGCCACGCCCAGGGCATCCATCAAACGCCGGAGATAGCCCTGTACCAGCGGTCCCACCCAGGCGTTCAGCCAGGTAGTGATGCCGCGCTCATATTCCTTGTACTCCGGCAGGATCTCCGAGGAGCGTGACACCAGCACGCCCTCCGGAGCCACCGCCTCGATGGCTCGCTCGAAGCGATCGTCCAGGAAGGAGAACAGCAGGCTGATGGCCACGGAGCGCGGCGCGAGGGCCTGCAGCCGGCGGCGCAGTGCCCCCAGATCGGCTTCAGTCAGCGGCTCCACGACGGCACCGTCCGCACCCAGCCGGCCCCCGGTCTCCAGGCACAGCTCCGGTGGCACCGGAGGCCTCGGTGGCGTAGGCTGCAGCGCGTAGATGTCGGCCCGGGCCTGCCGGCCGATGGTCAGGAGATCGGCCAAGCCGCGGTTGGTGATGAACACGGTGCGCACACCCTTGCCTTCCAGCACGGCGTTGGTCGCCACCGTGCTGCCGTGCACCAGACGCAGCCCCTCTGCCCTCAGGCCCAGATCGGCAATGCCTTGCAGGATGGCCCGCTCCGGGGCCTGGGGCGTGGACAGCACCTTGTGAATCCGCAGCGCGTGACCGTCGTAGAGCACGAGATCGGTGAAAGTGCCGCCGGTGTCCACCCCGAGTATCATGCCGCGGGCGCCTGGCGGGGAACGGACCGAGGCCGTGGCGGACCCGCCGCGGCGGCCTTGAATGCTTGGCTCATATCACAATAATAGCGGCGACATGGACAGCGAAGTTCTTATCGGCGTCGAGCACCTATCGCGCTACTACGGCGATACGCGGGCCGTGAATGGCATCGGCTTCGAGCTGCGCCGGGGCGAGGTCCTGGGCTTCCTGGGACCCAACGGTGCCGGCAAGACCACCACCATGCAGGTCATCAGCGGCAATCTGGCGCCCACCAGCGGCCGCGTGAGTGTAGGTGGAGTGGACCTGCTGGACAAGCCCAAGGTCGCCAAGGCCATGCTCGGCTACCTGCCGGAGCAGCCGCCCCTGTACCGCGAGCTCACCGTGGATGAGTATCTGCAGTCCTGTGCGCGGCTCAATCGAATCGCCCCGCCACTGCGCAGGGCCGCCGTGGCGAAGGCGAAATCCCGCTGCGGCCTGGAGTCGGTGGGTCCCAGGCTCATCGGCAACCTCTCCAAGGGTTTCCGCCAGCGGGTGGGTCTCGCCCAGGCGGTCATCCACGGTCCCGCGGTGGTGATCCTCGACGAGCCCACGGTGGGACTCGATCCCATCCAGATTCGGGAGATCCGCCACCTGATCCGCGAGCTGGGCCAGCAGCACGCGGTCATCCTCTCCACTCACATCCTGCCCGAGGTCCAGACGGTGTGCGACCGGGTGCTCATCATCCACCGCGGCGAGATCGCACTCGACGCACCCATCGGCGAGGTGGCTGCAGGCGATGTGCACAGTTTACGGGTCGCGTTCGCCAGTCCTCCGCCTGGCGCCGCTTTGGAAGCGCTGCCGGGCGTGGTCGGGGTCGAGACTCTGGCCGGGGGCGCCCTGCGCGTGCGCCACGCCGGGGGTCCGCAGACAGCGCTGGCCATCGGCCGGGAGGCTGTTGCCGGCGGCTGGGATCTGCTGGAGCTGACCCCGGAGCGTCCTTCCCTCGAGCAGGTCTTCATCGATCTGGTCTACAAGGACCGGGCGAACGCGACGTGATGGTATTCACCCTCGCCGGCCTGGAGCTTCGGCGCATGTTCCTCTCGCCTCTGGCCTGGACCGTGCTCGCGGTGGTGCAGTTCATCGTGGCCTATCTGTTTCTTACCCGGGTCGATTTGTTCCTCCAGGTACAGGGGCGGCTGGCAGCCATGGACAGCGCACCGGGTCTGACCGACATCATCGTCGCCCCGGCACTGGGCAACTCTGCGGTGGTCCTGCTGCTGGTGGCTCCCTTGCTCACCATGCGCCTGGTGAGCGAGGAGCGACGCAGCCGCACCCTGAGCCTGTTGCTCTCCGCACCCGTCTCCATGACCGAGATCATCCTGGGCAAGTACCTCGGCATGCTCGCCTTCTTCGGCGTGATGCTGCTGCTCATCACGGCCATGACCCTGTCGCTGTTGGCAGGAGGCACCCTGGACTTCGGCATGCTCGCCACCGGCCTGCTGGGCCTGGGGCTGCTGATGGCCAGCTTTGCTGCCCTGGGCCTGTTCATTTCCACGCTCACCGAGCAGCCCACCGTAGCGGCGGTCGGCACCTTCGGCGTGCTGCTGCTGCTGTGGGTCCTGGACTGGGCCGGTCAGGGCTCCATGGGCGAGACGGGCGCGGTCTTCGCCTACCTGTCCCTGCTGCGACACTTTCAGCCGCTGCTGCAGGGCGTGGTGGACAGCAGGGACCTCATCTATTTCGTGCTGTTCATCGCCACCTTCCTGGCGCTCGGCATCCGTCGTCTGGATGCCGAGCGCCTGCAGGGCTGATTTCAATGGAGGTCACGCGCAAGTCCCGTCGCCAGGTCCGCCTCCAGAATCTGCTCTTCTTGGTGCTGTTCCTGTCGCTGATGGGTCTGCTGGCCTGGCTCAGCACCCGCTACAGCGTGCAGGCCGACTGGACTGCCGGGGCACGCAACACCCTCTCGGAGGCCAGCCAGCGCCTGCTGGCGCGGCTCCCCGGACCGATACGGATCACGGCCTACGCCTCGGAGGCGGAGCTCGTGCGCCGGCCCATCCAAGAGCTGGTGCAGCGGTACCGGCGCTTCAAGCCCGAGGTGGAGCTGCACTTCGTCAATCCCGATACCGAGCCGCAACGGGCGCGGGACCTGGGCATCAACGCCGATGGCGCGCTGGTGCTGAGCTACCAGGGCCACACCGAGAAGGCACCGGCGGTCTCCGAGCAGGCTCTGAGCAACACCTTGCAGCGACTCGCCCGGGCCGGCGAGCGCTACCTGGTGTTTCTCAGTGGTCACGGCGAGCGCGACCCCCTGGGCGAGGCGAACCACGACCTCGGCGCCTGGGGCAGGCGGCTCAAGGCCAAGGGCTTCTCGGTGCAGACCCTCAACCTGGCGCGCACCGGCAACATTCCGGAGAACACCGCCGTGCTGGCACTGGCGGGCCCCCAGGTCGACATGCTACCGAGCGAGGTCCGGATCATCGAAACCTGGCTCGATCGGGGGGGTGCGCTGCTCTGGCTGCTGGACCCCGGCAAGCTCCATGGCCTTGAGCCCATCGCCGAGAACCTCGGCATCGTGCCAATACCCGGCACGGTGGTGGACCCCACGGCCCAGCTGGCAGGCATTGCCAGTCCCGACGTCGTGCTGGCAGCGGACTACGGCTTGCACCCGATCACTCGGGAATTCACCACCATTACCCTGTTCCCGGAGGCCATCGGCCTACGCTTCGAGGCCACCGGAGGCTGGCAGGGCACCGCCCTGCTCGAGACCGCGGAGCGCGCCTGGTCGGAGACGGGGGCGCTCCGCGGGACCGTCAGCTACGACGCGGGCCAGGATGTGCACGGTCCCCTGGCGCTGGGCTATGCCCTGTCCCGCCCGGATCCCGCGCCCGCCGACCGCACCGAGGACGGCGCCCCAGTGCAGCCGGCGAGGAACGCTGCCGCCGCGGGAAGCTCCGAGGCTGGCGGCAGCGGCGCCCGCCAGCAGCGAGTCGTGGTGATTGGCGACGGCGATTTTCTCTCGAATCGGTTCCTAAACAATGTCGGCAACATGGACCTGGGCATGAGCACAATCAACTGGCTCAGCCACGACGACAGCTTCATCGCCATCCCCGCCAGGACGGCGCCTGACACCCAGCTCAGCCTGTCACCGACCGCGGCGGCGGTGATCAGTCTGGGCTCCCTGTTCGCCGCTCCGGCCTTGCTGCTGGGAGCCGGGTTCACCCTCTGGCTGCGGCGGCGCAGGCGCCAATAGCAAGCCCTCTCAACGCCATGCAGTCCCGCACTCGCCTCAATCTGATGCTGCTGGTCGCCACCGCCATCCTGGTGCTGGTAGCAGTGCTCGAGCCCGGCAAGCGCAAGGTGCCCGTCGCGCCCGCGCTAACGGAGCGCAGGGCTGCCCAGGTGCGCGACGTGCTGATTCCGCGCCGGAACGGCAAGAGCATTCGGCTTGCGCGCCGGCGCGATGGGTGGTGGATGGAGACGCCGTATCGCGTGCGAGCCCGTGCGCAGCGGGCCAAGGCCCTCGCGGGCCTGGTGGAGGCGAGGAGCGAGGCGAGCTACCCGGCGGCCCAGCTCAAGCTGGCGGACCTCCAGCTGGACCCACCCCGGGCGGAGCTGCAGCTGGATGGGAAACGCTTCCTCTTCGGCGGCACCGATCCGATACGTTATCGACGCTACGTGCGTCTGGGCGACCGGGTGCATCTGACCGCCGACCTGCAATATCACCACCTGGTGGCCTCTGCCACCGACTTCGTGGACACCGCTCTGCTCGGTCCGCACGCCGAGCCGATAGCCATACGCCTGCCAAATCTGGCGCTGGAGCTGGTGGATGGCCGTTGGAGGCTCAGCCCGCCCCAGCCCGACGCCTCCGCAGACGCGTTTCAGGCTCTGGTAGATGAATGGCGCTATGCCCGGGCGGAGGCCGTCGAGCCCTACGCCGCCGGCGCCTCTCTGGGCACGATCGAGATTCGGCTGAAGGCAGACGGCCCCCCCCTGCGCCTGGGCATCGCCCGGCGCGCACCTGCCCTGGTGCTGGCCCGACCGGAGCTGGGGCTCGCCTACCGCTTCCCGCCCGCCACGGCCCAGGGGATGCTGAGTCTGACGCCACCCGGGTCGGAGCCACAGGAGACGCACACGCAGGCGCCCGGTGCCGGCACCGAAAACGAGCCGGAGACCCTGCCGGCAGACCCGGACGCGGCGGCAACCGGCGGTGAGGATGCGGCACCGCGGCGCGTCGTGCCGCGCTGACCGGCATGCCGGAGCTGCCCGAGGTGGAGACGACTCGTCAGGGAATCGCCCCGTCGGTGGTCGGCCAACGGATCCTCGGAGTGCTGGTCCGCGACGGCCGCCTGCGCTGGCCCGTGGCAGCGGATCTGGACGAGCAGCTGCGGCGTCAACGGGTGCACAGGGTGGAGCGCCGTGCCAAGTACCTACTGCTTCGCTGTGACGATGGCACCCTGATTCTGCATCTCGGGATGTCGGGCAGCCTGCGGCTGGTGCCGGTCGGCACGCCCCCCCGCCCCCACGATCACGTCGATGTGCGGCTGGAGAGCGGACTTGCGCTGCGCCTGCACGACCCGCGTCGCTTCGGCAGTCTGCAGTGGACCCGCGACCCCCCGGAGCAGCACCCCCTGCTGCTGGCACTGGGACCCGAGCCCCTGGGCCCGGACTTCGACGGCGCCTACCTGCACCGCAGATCCCGGGGCCGCCGCAGCAGTGTCAAGGCTCTGCTCATGGACTCCCACACCGTGGCTGGCCTCGGCAACATCTACGCCAACGAGGCCCTGTACCTGGCCGGAATTCGACCGACACGGGCCGCCGGGCGCATCTCGGCGCCGCGCTACGCCCGGCTGGCCCGCGCCGTCAGGACCGTGCTGACACAAGCCATACGCTCCGGCGGCACGACCCTGCGCGACTTCCTCGCCAGCGACGGCACCCCTGGATATTTCGCTCAGCAGCTACAGGTCTACGGGCGCGAAGGACAGCCCTGCCTGCGCTGTGGCACCGCCATACACCTGCTGCGCACGGGCCAGCGCGCCACCTACTTCTGCCCCAGCTGCCAGCGCTGAGTGGCTCCCGCCGGCGACCCCCAAGCTTAAATACATTGCTATATCCTATATCAATGTTTACGTATTTCGCTCGCCGTACGGCTCGATACCGTCATGTCGATTTCCGCCTTCGAGACGTGGTCGCTCAATGTCTGCGTCACCGGCCTCATTCCGTATATGCTGTTCATCATCTACAGGCCGGGGAAAGACACCAATGCCGGAAGCTTCGGCTACTTCGTCCGCTTTGGTGCCGTCGGACTCGGCGTTCTCGGCTTCCTTGCCAAGACCGTCATCGTCGAGACCATGCTGCACATCTAATCCGCATGTCCTGCCGACTTACCGCTGGGAGCAGAGGATGGGATCCCTCGGGTCGGCCGGGTGGCACGGGCGAAGGCCGTTCGGAGGCCAGCTCCTAGTACTCCATCCAGGCATGGCGACGCATCGGGAGCCGCCGGGGTGAGCGGCAAGGAGGTCGACCGCATCTCGGGCAGCATTGCCTGCATGGATACCTCCGGCGTACCGGCCACCCTGGTGTCCACGGTGGGCAGTCATTGCGAGGTCTGGCAATGCATCTGGCGCATCCTCCATGTCGAAGGCACGGTCCCCATGAATTTCGTGGTGAAGAAGTACCGCTACCCCTGCGCGGCGCAGGAGATCAAGGTGTTTCAGCGGGAGTATTGGAGTCTACGCTCCCGATTGCCCGACATCGTGCCCAGCACCCTGTATATCCGCACCCGCATCGACGGCCGGCATGGGGTCGTGGTCCTCGCCGAGACCTATACGCCCTGGTTCGACGTCGCCAATCCGGCCAACGAGGCGGAGGTGGTGCCGCTGTTCCGCCGCCTGACAAAGGCCCAGGATCAGCTCAGACGCTTCGTGGAGGCGGCCAAGGCCTGGCGGGCGGAGCCCGAGTCCAGGCTCATCGACCTCTGCGGCGTGGAGAATCTGGTGCTGGACAAGAGCTATGCCCTGCGATACCTGGATAGCTTCGGCGTGTTCTTCTATCCCGACGTGATGCACATGATCGACGAGGTCGATGAGCATCTCAAGATGCGCATAGTGACGGCGAGTGCACGCATCGACTACCTGGACCATCTGGTGCGGGCGACGGGCTAGCCCGCAGTAGCGGCACGATTGCCCGGATAGCCGCTAGTTTCCTGAGAACAGCAGGGCCAGGGATCGGCTTTGCAGCGGATAGACGGTGCCCGCAGCAAAGCGGCGACTGCGAGCCGGGGTGCCCGCCGGGTCGCTGGTGTCGATCAGCAGCCGCCAGCCGCGCACCGGAGTGCTGGAGGGAAGTGTGAACGGGATGATCTCGTGGTGAGCATTCAACAGCACCAGGAAGCTGTCGTCCCGCAAAGGCTGTCCGTGTCGATCCACTTCCTCGATGGCCTCGCCACAAATCAGGTACCCCAGGCAGCGGGCGAAGGACTGTTGCCATTCCTGGTGGCTCATCTCTTGTCCGTCCGGGGTCAGCCAGGTGATATCCTTGACGCCCCGCTCCGGGATCACGCGCCCGTGGAAGAACTGCTGTCGGCACAATGCCGGATGCTCCCGGCGCAAGCCAATCAGCCGCCGCACGAAGGCCTGCAGCAGGCGATCCTCGGCGCTCAGCTCCCAGTCCATCCAGTTGGTGGCGTTGTCCTGGCAGTAGCCGTTGTTGTTGCCACGCTGGGTGCGGCCCTGCTCGTCGCCGGCGAGCAGCATGGGCACCCCTTGGGATAGCATCAGCGTGGCCAGGAAGTTGCGTCGCTGCTTTTGCCGCAGGGCCAGGATCTCGGGATCGCGGGTGGGACCCTCCACGCCGCAGTTCCAGCTGTTGTTGTGGTCCTCGCCGTCGCGGTTGTCTTCGCCGTTTGCCTCGTTGTACTTGTGGCTGTAGCTCACCAGGTCGGTCAAAGTGAAGCCATCGTGGCAGGCGATGAAATTGATGCTGGCACAGGGCCGGCGCCCGCCGCTCTGGTAGAGGTCGCTGGACCCGGTCAGGCGGTTGGCGAGCTCGCCGATGAGCCCGCCGTCACCCTTCCAATAGGCTCGCACGGTATCGCGATACTTGCCGTTCCACTCGGTCCAGCCCACGGGGAAATTGCCCACCTGATACCCCCCCTCCCCCAGATCCCAGGGCTCGGCGATGAGCTTGACCCTGGACAGAACCGGATCCTGATGAATGATGTCGAAGAAGGCGCCCAGCCGATCCACTTCGAAGAGCTCGCGGGCCAGGGCCGAGGCCAAATCGAAGCGAAATCCGTCCACGTGCATCTCCAGCACCCAGTAGCGCAGGCTGTCCATAATGAGCTGAAGTACCCGGGGGTGCATCATGTTCAGCGTGTTGCCGCAGCCGGTGAAGTCCATGTAGTACTGGGGGTCTGAAGTCGTGAGCCGGTAGTAGGCCACGTTGTCAATGCCGCGAAAGGACAGGGTTGGCCCCAGGTGGTTGCCTTCGGCGGTGTG
>CAYQDX010000017.1:0-25944 GCA_964416345.1 uncultured Ectothiorhodospiraceae bacterium | reverse complement strand
CTCGATCACTTTCTGGAAACGCCGCTGGATTGAGCAGTCGCGCTCGAAAAGGTGAATGACGTTTCCAAGCTGGTCGGCGAGTATCTGCACCTCGATGTGGCGGGGGTTCACAACGCACTTCTCCAGGAAGACGTCGGCGCTGCCAAAGGCCTTGGTAGCCTCGGAGGCGACCCGGGCAAAGTTGCGGCGCAGGTCCTCGGGGGAGTCACAGCGGCGAATCCCGCGCCCGCCGCCGCCGGAGGTGGCCTTGAGCATCACCGGGTAGCCGACGCGCTTGGCGCTGCTGAGAGCTTCATCCAAGCTGGCGAGATTGCCCTCGGTGCCTGGCACCACGGGAACCTCGGCACCGACCATTGTCCGTCGCGCCTGGGTCTTGTCGCCCATGGCCCGAATGACCTCGGGGCTGGGACCGATGAAGCTGACGCCTCTACGAGCGCAGATCTCGGCCAGCTGGGGATTCTCGGACAGGAATCCGTAGCCCGGGTGCAGCGCATCACAGCAGGCGGCGACGGCGAGATTGACGATACGGTGAGCGTTGAGATAGCCAGCCACCGGATCCGGCCCCAGGCTGTAGGCTTCATCGGCCTTCTTGACATGCAAGGCGTGGCGGTCGGGATGGGTGTAGATTGCCACGGACCGTATGCCCATCTCGGCGCAGGCCCGGACGATACGCACCGCAATCTCGCCTCGATTGGCAATCAGGATCTTCTTAGGCACCGGCTTTGGGTCCTCGTACACGAAAAAAGCGATGGGTGGCACGGCACCGATCGCTTGACGCGCCGTTTATACGAGCACGTCTGCTGGATGTCAACCCGGGCCCTCGGCGGCCGGCCGAGCTGGCCTAAGCCTTTGACATGGTACTTGCCAAACCGTAAACTTAACGGCTTATGTCACGCGTGCGGCTACCTCGACGGGTGGACCCCCTACGGCTCGCGCAGCGAGGAGAGTGCCTTGAAGGCACGCTTCCGTTGGTCGATCTCGCACGCCTTCGTGAGGCCGCTAGCCTGGCACAAGGCGAAGTCGTCGTCGAGCTGAATTTCGGCATCGACGACCAAGGCGTGAGGTATCTTAAGGGCACCGCAAGCACGCAAGTGACGCTGGAGTGTCAGCGTTGCCTGCAGCCCATGGAATACCCTCTGGAGGTAGGCCTTTCACTGGGGCTGGTGGATTCTCTCGCTGCCGGGGAGGGGCTTCCGGAGCCGTATGAGCCGCTGCTCTCGGATCGGCGGCTTGTCGAACTGTCGACCGTGATCGAGGATGAGCTGCTGCTTGCCTTGCCGATGATCGCGCTGCACCCTCAGGGCGAGTGCTCGCCCTGGGCAGATGACTCCAGGCGGAGTGACGAGCCGAGCGGGCCCGTTCGTGGCCCTTCGAGACTTCAGTAAGAGCAACTGGGCAGATTCAGGAGAGACCATGGCAGTTCAGCAGAACCGCAAGAGCAGATCCAAACGGGGCATGCGCCGCGCACACGATGGGTTGAAGGGTCCGGCTCTGTCCGTGGAGCCCACCACTGGGGAGACGCATCGCCGGCACCACGTGAGCCCCGATGGCTACTACCGTGGACGCAAGGTCATCGGAGTCGAGACCGAGTAGTCGTTCACTTCGCACTCCCTCATCGCCGAGACCAAGGGTCCCACCATCGCCGCCCATTGGGCACCTTTCGCCTTGTGGGCCATGGACGCATCGCTGGGGGACCGCGAGACACGGTGGGCACTGCCAGCAGCCATGACAGCAGGGGTCACGATTTCCCTGGACGCGATGGGCGGCGACCATGGTCCACAAGTGGTCGTTCCGGCGGCATTGCAGGAGCTTTGGGCACATCCGGATCTCAGTCTGGTGCTGGTCGGCGACCAAGTGGCGATCGCCGAGCAGCTGGCCTCATACCGCAGGGTTAATGGGCATCGGCTGCGAGTCCACCATGCCTCCGAGCAGGTCGGCATGGACGAGCTGCCCTCAGTGGCCCTGCGCAAGAAGAAAGACTCCTCCATGCGAGTCGCCATCGACTGCGTGAAGTCAGGCGAGGCCAACGCCTGTGTCAGCGCCGGCAACACCGGGGCGCTGATGGCCACCGCCCGCTATGTGCTGAAGACCTTGCCCGGTATCGATCGTCCCGCCATCATTACCTCCCTGCCCACCGTGACCGGCCATACCCATATGCTGGACCTTGGGGCCAACGTGGACTGCACGGCGGAGCACCTGCTGCAGTTCGCGGTGATGGGGTCGGTGCTCGCCGGCGCCGTTGACAACAATACGTCGCCGAGGGTCGGCCTGCTCAACATTGGCGCCGAGGAGATCAAGGGCAACGATCAGGTGCGCCAAGCGGCCAAGCTGCTGGCAGAGAGCTCCTTGAACTATATCGGCTACGTCGAAGGCGATGGTATCTACCTCGGCAATGCCGACGTGGTGGTCTGCGACGGTTTCATCGGCAACGTCTCGCTCAAGACCAGCGAGGGCGTGGCGAAGATGGTGACCCATTTCATACGCCAGGAGTTTCGCCGCAATCTCCTGACCCGGCTCGCGGGCTTGGCGGCCTACCCGGTGCTACGCTCCTACCGGCGAATCATCGACCCCCGGCACTACAACGGTGCCACGCTAGTCGGTCTGCAGGGCACTGTGGTGAAAAGTCATGGCGGTGCCGATCGGCTGGCCTTCGGCAACGCCATACAGGTGGCCATGCAGGAGGCACGCAAGGACGTACCCCAGCGGATCAAGGCTCGGATCCATTCGCTGCTGGCGGAAGGACCTACGGCTTGAAGCATTCGAGGCTTACGGGCACCGGCGGCTGCCTGCCCGAGAAGGTGCTAACCAATCATGACCTCGAGCGGATGGTCGAAACCTCCGAACAATGGATCGTGGATCGCACGGGCATCGTCAAGCGCCACATCGCGGCGGAAGGGGAGACCACCTGCGACTTGGCCGAAGTCGCGGCCCGGCGAGCCATGGCCGCGGCCGGCCGTGTGGCCATGGACATTGACTTAGTGGTCGTGGCGACCACCACGCCCGACCGAGTCTTCCCCAGCACCGCCTGTTTGCTGCAGCAGCGCCTGGACATACGGGGCTGTGCCGCATTCGACGTGCAGGCCGTCTGCACCGGCTTCGTCTACGCTCTGGGCATCGCCGACAAGTTCATCCGCACCGCCGCGGCCCGCTGTGTCCTGGTGGTGGGAGCGGAGACCCTCTCGCGGATCGTCGACTGGACCGACAGGAGCACTTCGGTGCTGTTCGGAGACGGCGCAGGGGCAGTGGTCCTGGAGGCCTCCGACGAGCCCGGCATCCTGTCCACCCATCTGCACGCGGACGGCCAATACGAGAATCTACTGACGGTGCCAGCTGGCGTCTCTCAAGGCTACGACCAGCTGCAGTCTGGCGCGGCCTACATCCAGATGCGGGGCAACGAGGTATTCAAGATGGCGGTGAACACGCTCGGCCGCATCGCCGACGAGACTCTGCAGGCGAACGGCTTGGACAAGTCCGCGCTGGACTGGCTGATTCCACATCAAGCCAATATCCGGATCATCCAGGCCGCGGCGAAGAAGCTCGCGATGCCCATGGATCGAGTGGTGGTGACAGTGGACGAGCATGGCAACACCTCGGCCGCCTCGGTGCCGCTGGCTCTCGACACCGCCGTGCGAGATGGCCGGGTGCGTCGCGGCGAGCTGCTGCTGATGGAGGCTTTCGGTGGCGGATTTACCTGGGGCTCGGCACTGCTGCGCTACTGATTGTCAGGCTAGGCAGGGTGCGGCCGGCCTAGGGAGCGGGTCTCCGAGGCCCTAGGTTGGGTTGAGGCGCGCCGTTGGTGCGTAGTCTACGTGGAGGTCTCATGTCTTTGGAAAGCCGTATTGCTCTGGTAACTGGCGCAAGCCGCGGCATCGGTCGCGCCATCGCAACCGGGCTGGGCGCGGCCGGCGCTACCGTGATCGGCACCGCGACGTCGGAGATCGGCGCGCAAAGCATCGGCAACTTCCTGGGCGAGCTGGGGATCAAGGGCATCGGTGTTGTGATGGATGTGAGCGACGCAGTCTCCGTGGAGAAGACCTTCAACGTGCTTACAGAAGCCTACGGTATGCCCGCGGTGCTGGTGAACAACGCCGGCATCACTCGCGACAACCTACTGATGCGCATGAAGGACGATGAATGGGAGACCATCATCGCCACCAACCTCAGCTCGGTGTACCGACTGTCCCGCGCCTGTCTGCGGGGCATGATGAAGGCGCGCTGGGGCCGGATCGTCAGCATCACCTCGGTGGTCGCTGCCACCGGCAATTCCGGACAGGTCAACTATGCGGCGGCCAAGGCGGGCATCGAAGGCTTCACCCGCGCCCTCGCTCGAGAGGTGGCCTCCCGCGGCGTCACCGTCAATGCCGTGGCCCCCGGCTTCATCGACACCGACATGACCCGCTCCCTGCCGGAGGAGCAGCGCCAGACGTTGCTGCGCCAAATACCGGTAGGTCGTCTGGGTAAGCCGGAGGAGGTGGCCGCCGTGGTGGGCTTCCTGGTCTCCACCCAGGCCGCCTATGTCACTGGACAGACCCTGCAGGTGAACGGCGGTATGTACATGGGCTGAGGGGACTTGGTCGGCGGTTCTCCGCCCCGTTCAGGGGGCCGCGGAGCCCCAATCATCGCACCAGCTTGGTGCGAGTGTTTGCTTGCAACTTGCTGCCTTTTCAATAAACTAGCCTGCGCAGCCCGTGCTGTCGCTATCAGTAGTTGGGAGGATCTTTCTGTTATGAGCAATGTCGAAGAACGCGTCAAGAAAATCGTAGTGGAACAGTTGGGTGTCAAAGAGGAGGAGGTGACAAACGAGGCCTCCTTCGTGGACGATCTTGGCGCAGACTCGCTCGATACCGTGGAGCTGGTGATGGCTCTGGAAGAAGAGTTCGAGTGCGAGATCCCAGACGAAGAGGCGGAAAAGATCACCACGGTGCAGCAGGCAATCGACTACATCAACGAGCACATCGGTTAGGCGCCTGAAGCACTGCTGCCGAGTCGCACTGAAGGCGGCGCTTCATTCGGGCGGTGACTCCGGCCGACCGTGGCTGGGGCGTACACCGCGCTTCCCGGGCCCTCATGCATGGGGCGGTCTCGACATCCCCATGTACTCCTCCTCTCGGGGCTGGTGGCTGGTAAGCCTAGAGGTCAAGTAGTTGGACAAGCGACGTGTCGTAGTGACCGGCCTGGGAGCAGTGTCCCCGGTCGGGCTGAATGTGAAAGAATCCTGGGAATCCATACTGGCCGGTCGAAGCGGCATCTCGACCATCACCCACTTCGACGTCTCCGCCTTCGCCACCCGCATCGGCGGCTCGGTCAGGGGCTTCGACGTGACCGAGTATATCGTGGCCAAGGAGGCCCGCAAGATGGACCCGTTCATCCACTATGGCATCGCCTCCGCCAAGCAGGCGATTGCCGATGCCGGCTTGGAGGTCACCGAGGCCAACGCCGAGCGCATCGGGGTCGCCATGGGCTCCGGTATCGGCGGTCTGCCAGGCATCGAGAAGGGCCATTCCTCCTACCTCAACGGCGGTCCGCGCAAGATCTCGCCATTCTTTGTGCCTAGCAACATCATCAACATGATCTCGGGCAACCTATCCATCACGTACGGCATGAAGGGCCCCAACATTGCCATCGTCACGGCCTGCACGACGGGCACCCACAACATCGGCGAGGCCGCCCGCATCATCGCCCGGGGCGATGCCGACGTCATGGTCGCCGGTGGTGCGGAGATGGCGACCACGCCCACTGGGCTGGGCGGATTCGCCTCTGCTCGGGCCCTGTCCACTCGCAACGACGACCCGGAGACTGCCAGCCGCCCGTTCGACCTGGACCGGGACGGCTTCGTGCTGAGCGACGGAGCCGCAGCGCTAGTGCTGGAGGACTACGAGCATGCCCGGACGCGCGGTGCCAACGTGTACGCCGAGCTGGTGGGCTTCGGAATGAACGCCGACGCTTACCACATGACGATGCCGGCGCCAGGCGGTGACGGCGCCGCACGCTGCATGGCCATCGCCCTTCGGGATGCCGGACTGAGCCCAGAGGCGGTGGACTACATCAATGCCCACGGCACCTCCACCCCTGCCGGAGACAAGGCGGAGACCTTGGCGGTGAAGGCCACTTTCGGCGATCACGCCCGGCGTCTGGCGATGAGCTCCACCAAGTCCATGACCGGCCATATGGTCGGCGCCGCCGGTAGCATTGAGGCCATGTTCTGTGTACTGGCACTGCGTGATCAGGTTGCGCCCCCCACGACCAATATCTACACCCCCGACCCAGATTGTGATCTGGACTACGTGCCAGGAATTGCGCGGGAGATGAAGGTAGACGTGGCACTGTCGAACTCTTTCGGCTTCGGCGGCACGAACGGCACGCTCGTGTTCAAGCGACTCGGTTGAGCCATCGTAGAATGCGCCGGGGGCGGCGGTTACGCGACCTTCCATGACGGAGAGCGCCGGCCCGACCCGTACTCTGGTCAACGGGCAGTGGGGTGTCCGGGTGTCGAGCCGGGACCGAGGCCTGCAGTACGGCGACGGACTGTTCGAGACCGTGCTCGGCCGGGACGGGTCTCTGCTGCTTTGGGCTCGGCACCTCAGCAGACTCCTCGCGGGGTGTGCCAGACTGGGCATCCCGCCGCCATCTGAGCAGACCCTCACCGAGGAGGCCGCAAGCCTGCTTGCCGCCCATGGCAACGGCATCATCAAGATTATGGTCACCCGCGGCGACGGCGGGCGTGGCTACCGGCCGCCGCAGCCAGCCAATCCGACCCGCATCCTGAGCTGGCATCAGCTGCCGGCTGCTGCCGCGGAGCGCCCCGGGAGTGGCGTGCGTGTGCGCCTGTGCCGCACTCGTCTGGGACACAGCCCCGATCTTGCGGGTCTAAAGCACCTCAATCGGCTGGAGCAGGTGCTGGCTCGGGGCGAGTGGAGCGACCCCAATATTGGGGAGGGACTAATGCTGGATCTGGACGACCATCCCGTCGAGGGGACCATGAGCAACCTGTTTCTGGTGGGCGAGGGCCGGCTACACACCCCGGATCTGAGCCTGTGCGGAGTCGCCGGGGTGGTGCGTGCATGGGTGATGGACCACGCCCAGGCGCTCGGCTCGAGCTGCCTGGTCGGCAGACTGTCCCTGGAGGACGTGCTGACGGCCGAGGAGGTGTTTTTGTGCAACAGCGTCATCGGCATCTGGCCGGTGGGTGAGCTCGACGGACACCCGCTGCCAGTGGGCCCGGTGACCCGGCAGCTGCAGCGTGCCCTGGAGCAGGAAGTGGGGGGCGGCTGGACGGGGGGGCGACGTGAGTGAGACGGCGGGAGCCGGCGCCAAGTGCTGCCGCGGGCTGGGGCGGGCCCTCGCCTGGGTCCTTGGCGTTGCAGCCGTAACTGCCGTTGGCGTCGTCTCTTGGGTAATGGCGGATTGGCGGGCGTTCCGCGACAGACCCATTGACGGTTTGCTCATGCCCGCCGACATCGTAGTGCAACCGGGCAGTGGGATCACGGACCTGGCTCGCGAGCTGACCCGCCGCGGCATATTGTCGCAGCCCTACTATCTGATCTGGCTGGCGCGCTGGGAGGGCAAGGCGACCCATATTCAGGCTGGCGAATACGAGCTTCCCGTGGGCCTGACGCCGCGGGCGCTGCTGGACCGGCTGGTGCAGGGTAAGGTGAAGCAGTACTCCCTGACCCTCATCGAGGGCTGGCGCTACGCCGAGGTCATGGCGGCGCTGCAATGGGCCCCTGCCCTGGAGCACCGGCTCGGGGGCTTGAGCTCAGCGCAGGTCATGGCGGCCCTGGGCGAGCCCGAGCAGCACCCGGAAGGTCGATTCTTTCCCGACACCTATCGATATCAGCGCGGCATAACGGACCGGAGCATCCTGCGACGGGCTTACCACAGGATGGCGCAGCGCCTGAGTGCCGAGTGGGCCGGCCGGCAAGACAACCTGCCATACGGGTCCCCCTATGACGCCCTGATCATGGCATCGATCATCGAGAAGGAGACCGGACTGGCCAGCGAGCGGTCGGCGATTGCCGGGGTTTTCGTGCGCCGGCTCGGTCTGGGCATGCGCCTGCAGTCGGATCCCACCGTGATCTATGGTTTGGGCACGAATTTCGATGGTAACCTGCGCCGTGCGGATCTGCGCGCGGACGCGCCGTACAACACCTATGTGAAGACCGGGTTGCCGCCCACGCCCATCGCCATGCCGGGCGGAGGATCCCTACACGCGGCGCTGCACCCGGCGCCGGGGGATGCGCTCTATTTCGTTGCCCGGGGCGACGGCAGCCACGAGTTTTCTGCGACCCTGCAGCAGCACAACCTGGCGGTGCGACGCTACCAGCTCCGGTCGCGGTCCCCCGCTCGTTATGGCGATGCAGTTGCCGTAGACGGTGCCGTGAGATGAATCCTAGAGTGTCACAGGCGCCCGCGGCCCGCGGCCGGCTTATCACCTTGGAAGGCATAGAGGGCGTCGGCAAGAGCACCAACCTGCGCTTCATGGCCTCGCGGCTGGAGGCGGCCGGCCTCGATGTGCTGGTGACACGAGAGCCCGGTGGCACACCCCTGGGGGAAGAGATTCGCACCCTGCTGCTGGGCCGTCACGGCGACGACATGGCGGTGGACACCGAGCTGCTGCTGATGTTCGCGGCCCGGGCCGAGCATCTCGCCCGGGTCGTGCGGCCAGCCTTGGCGGCGAGTCGCTGGGTCATCTGCGACCGATTCACCGACGCGACCTACGCCTATCAGGGCGGCGGTCGTGGCACACCGGCCACCCGGATCGCCCTGCTGGAGGCCTGGACCCAGGATGAGCTGCGACCGGATCTCACGGTGCTACTGGATATCCCGGTGGAGCTGGGCCTGCGGCGGGCCGGCGCCCGCGGCGCACCGGATCGCTTCGAGGCCGAGCAGCTGCCTTTCTTTCAGCGGGTACGTGCCGCCTATTTGGCGCGCGCGAGCCAGGAGCCATATCGTTTCCGTGTCGTAGATGCGGCACAGCCGCTGGCGCAGGTGCAGCACAGCCTGCGGGGCATAATGGATACCCTGTGCTGCGATGTCCCCACCGCGCCGGGAGCACCGCTGCGTTGACAGGCAACGAGCCGCGAGCACTGGAGCCGCTGCCCTGGCAGAGCACCCAGTGGGCTCAGGTCGCCACCCGAATGGGGGCGGACCGCATGGCACACGCCTTGCTGCTTTGCGGCCCCGGCGGCATTGGCAAGCGGCACTTTGCCAATCTGCTCGGCCAGGCCCTGGTGTGCCGGACGCCCACATCCGACGGCCGACCCTGCGGCAGCTGCCGCACCTGCCTCCTTTATGCGGCGGGGAACCACCCCGATGCGCTGCACGTCTGCCCCGAGCAGGCAGGCCGCGACATCCGGGTGGATCAGATTCGTGCCCTGGGTGAGCTCGTCGCCAAGACCGCTCAATTCGACGGCTACAAGGTGGTCCAGATACTTCCGGCCGAGCGCATGACGCCGGCCGCCGCCAATGCCTTGCTCAAGACCCTGGAAGAGCCGGCGCCACGCACGGTGCTCATGCTGGTGAGCGCGCGACCGAGCGTCCTGCCCGCCACCATCCGCAGCCGCTGCCAGCGGGTTTCTCTGAGGCCACCGCCCTGGGAGCTTGCGCTGGCCTGGCTGGCCGGGCGCCTGCCTGCGGGCACCGATGCGTCTTCTTGCCTGGATTTGGCGCGGGGGGCGCCGCTGGATGCGATGCGCCTGGCGCAAGGCGGCGGCCTGCAGCAGCGCCGAGAGGCATTGCAGCGCATGCTTGACATCTTCAGGGCCGAGGTCGATCCCCTGGAGGCCGCTCGCGCCTGGTCGGCCGAATCACCGGTGGAGCTGCTCGCCGCCATTCGGGGCTGGCTCACGGACATCGCCAGGCTAAAGGCGGCGCCTCGCCCCCCGTTCCTGGATCACCCGGCGGCCCGGTCGGATTTGCAACTCATCGCAAAAAGGCTAGACTGGGCAGCGCTGCTCGGCTTCACCCGCCGGGTCGACCAGGCCTACGGCGAATTGAGCGGGTCGGCAAACCCCAACGTCCAACTGCTGCTTGAAAGTCTGATGATGCTTTGGGGGAGTCTTGGAGACGTCCGTCGGGTCGCCTCGGGTCCACCGGCAGCGAGTCTAGCGAGGGATTGAGGCAATGGGTCCGCGCCACGGCATCCTGTCTGTCAACATCAAGGACAAGGGGGTGCTGTATGCTGCATACATGCCCTTCGTCAAGAACGGCGGGCTGTTCATCCCCAGCAACAACGAATACAAGCTCGGGGACGAAGTGTTCATGCTGCTGACTCTGATGAGCGAGGCGGAAAAGATCCCCGTGGCCGGCAAGATCGTCTGGATCACCCCCAAAGGCGCCCAGGGTAACCGGCCTGCCGGCATCGGGGTGCAGTTCAGCGGCCAGGACGGGGGTGCGGCCCGCGACAAGATCGAGACGCTGCTGGCCGGAGCGCTCAAGGGCGACAAGCCGACCCATACCATGTGAGTCGGGTACCAATGACTCAAGGGCTGATCGACTCCCACTGCCATTTGAATCTCCTCGATATCGGGACTTGTGGCGATGTGGCCACCGCGCTCGCCCGTGCCGAAGAGCTGGGCATCCACGGTTTCCTGTGCGTCTCCATCGACCTGGAGAGTCTGCCGCAGGTACTGGCGCTCGCCAGCGGCTTTCCGCACGTCTGGGCCTCGGTGGGGGTGCATCCCAATGTCCGGGAGGGGAGCGAGCCCGCAGTGGCGGATCTGCTGGGTCTGGCTCGCCACGATCGGGTGGTCGCCATCGGTGAAACGGGTCTGGACTACCACTACGGCGAGGGTGATTTGGAGTGGCAGCGGGAGCGATTCCGCATCCACGTCCGGGCGGCACGCGCCATCGGCAAGCCCCTCATCATCCACACCCGGGAAGCGCGGGCGGACACGCTGGCCGTGCTGCAAGAGGAGGGAGCACAAGAAGTGGGCGGAGTGATGCATTGTTTCACCGAGGACTGGGACACCGCCCAGCAGGCGATGGCGCTCGGCTTCTATATCTCGTTCTCCGGCGTCGTGACCTTCCGCAACGCCGAGGAGCTGAGGGAGGTGGCCCGGCTCACCCCTTTGGACCGCATGCTGATAGAGACCGATACCCCGTACCTGGCACCCGTACCCCACCGAGGCAAGCCGAATCAACCTGCCTATGTGCGCCACGTCGCCGAACGCATCGCAGACCTGCGAGGCATCCCGTTGGAGTCTCTGGCCGCGGCGACCACGCGCAACTTCTTCACCCTCTTCAACCCGCCGGTGATGTCGCTATACCCGGCGTCCAGCCGAGCCTGATCCCCCGTATGCAGCCAGCCGTCGGCGATGGCGGCGCTCGCGGCGGGTCGCCGCCAGTAGCCGAGCATCACGCTGGGTGCCCGGACCTGCAGCTCTTCGGATTCGCCGATGCGGACCTCGACGTTGGGCAGGGCTCGCTCCACGCTGTCCGGGACATTGGCACGCAGACGGTTGACGCTGATGACGGGGCTGGTCTCGGTCAGTCCATAGCCCTGCAGCAGAGGTAGGCCGAGGCCGACGAACAGCCGGTCGTCCGGAAAGACTTCCGCGGTCTGCAGGCCGCCGTAGGCGTTGCTGAGGATGTTGCGGTGCGACAGCATGACGCCCTTGGGCGGCCCGGTGGTGCCGGAGGTGTGGACGATGGTCGCAAGGGCATCGGGCGGCCAATCTCCGCTCTACGGATCTGCCGCAGTCACGGGCAGCCAGCGGGATGCCGGCAGCAGACGCGGGTCGGCGCCGGCCGCCTCAGTCCGCCCCAGGCTCACGACACGGCGCAGGCTGCGCAGCTGCGACCCGTGGCCAGGCTCTGGAGCTGCTCGTCACCGTCCACCAGCAGGAGGAGCCGGGCCCCCTAGTCTTGCAGCACGAAGGCGACGTTCTCCTCACTGTCCTCCGTGTACAGGGGCACCACCACCAGGCCCAGGCCCAGACCCAGCGCCGCCTGGTCGATGACCTCCGGCGGTACGCCCTCCTGCTGTAGGTGCACCGCCTCCAGCAGGTAGGGCAGCAGAATCCGGTTTACCAGGAAGCCGGGGGCGCCGCGCACCGGCAGTGGCCGGCGCTGTAGACATCCTATCAGCGCCCGGGCCTCGCGCACCACCCGGAGATTGGTGTGCGCCCCGCTGACCACGTCCACCAGCTCCACCCTGGCCACGGGATTGAAGAAATGCAGGTCCACCAGGATTTGCGGCTGGGTCAGGCGCCGAGCCAGCTGCTCCAGAGGGATGCGGGAGGTGTTGGTGGCAATCCGGGAGGTGGGCTTGAGCCTGCGCTCCACTGCCGCATAGACGGCCTGCTTGGCCTCCAGATCCTCGTAGATCGCCTCGATCACCGCGTCGGCACTCCCCACGCGGCCGCCCCGGGTGTCCGGAATCAGCCGATCCAGGGCGGCTTGCACCAGCCGAGGATCCTCGAGCCGGCGGGCATAGAAGCTCCGTGCCCGGGCCAGGACCTGCCTCAGAAGCTCTGGGCTGCGATCCTGCACGGTCACTCACAGGCCGTGCAGGGCACACCCGGCGGCGACGTCGCCGCCCATCACTCCGCCGCCTACGACATGCACGCAGGCAGGCCGGAAGTCCGGAAGTCTGTACCCCGGCCCAATCCCTTGAGCCGCTCCTGCAGCAGAAACAGACGGACCAGCTTGCGGGCCATGGCAGTGCCGCACAGCTGCTCCACCGGCCCCTCGAGGAAGGCTCACTCCTCGTCGCTGAGCTCCGGCAGGCGCGGCGCCAGGAGCCTGCGCGCATCCGGCCGGCCCGAGAACAGCTCCGCATCCCACCAGAGGGTGCCCGACTCCAGCGCCTCCTCCTCGGTGCGAGACATCCGAGACACGATGCGGCGTAGAGCGCCCGGCAGGGGGCCGGTCACACAGCGTCAGTGTCGCATGAGTCCAGCGCCTTCGGTGCTCACTGATATTGACCCCGGGGCCGTGAGCGAGTTGCGTCCGCCGCCAGCAGCCTCTCCCAACAACTTGATTCCACGCCGTTCGCCCCACCGCATTTGGTCTACGGCAGGCCTCGTCAGAATTGAGGCAGAGTCTCACAATTCAAGGCGATGTCGTTGTTTGCAAATTGAACCAAGCGCGCTACCCACCTATGATACCGGGTGAGTATCCGCTCAGGTCAGAAGCAGCATAGCCAATGGCAGCCCCGATACCACAGAAGATCGGTAAATACGAAATCCGCAAAATACTTGGACGTGGCACCACCGGGGTCGTCTACCTGGGCATCGACCCCTTCGTGCAGCGGCGGGTGGCCATCAAGGTGGCGCGCACGGATCACCAGAATGCGACCATGGATACGCAGCCCCAGCTACGCTCCTTCTTCAACGAGGCCCGCACCGCAGGCATGCTGCTGCATCCCCACATCGTGTCCATCTACGACGCGGGCATCGACCATGAGCTGCGCTACATTGTCATGGAGTACGTGCCGGGGCAAACGCTGAAGCACCACTGCGATCCGGCCAGACTGCTGCCCGTAACGGCCGTCGTGGATGTGGTCTTCAAGTGCTGCAAGGCCCTGGAATTTGCCCACGGCAAGGGCATCGTGCATCGGGACATCAAGCCGACCAACATCATGCTGGGCGACAACGGCGTCATAAAGCTGATGGACTTCAGCATCGCCCAGCTCACCATGCTCGATGAGACACAGCCCACCGGTCTGGTTGGCTCACCGACCTATATGTCGCCGGAGCAGGTGCGTGAGGAGCCGATCAATGCTCAGACCGACCTGTGGTCCCTGGGCACCGTGATGTACGAGCTGCTGACGGGTGTCCCGCCGTTCTTCAGCCCCCACATCCATGCCCTGGTCTATAAGATCCTCAACGACAGCCCGGTGCCGGTGCGCAAGCTGAGGTCCGAGGTGCCTGAAGTGCTGACCGCCATCATCGACCGCGCCCTGGCCAAGAAGCTTGAAGACCGCTACCAGAGTGCACAGGAACTGGGCGTCGATCTTACGCGGGCGTTCGAGTCCCTGCGCGGCGAGGAGCAGGAGATCGCCCTGGCGGAGAAGTTCAATGCGCTGAAGGCCCTGGCATTCTTCAAGGACTTCACCAACACCGAGATTCAAGAGATCATCGACGCCAGCGTCTGGCACGAGTATCCGTCGGACACGGCGGTGATCACCGAAGGCGACATCGACGACAGCTTCTACATCATGACCAGCGGCGAGGCCGAGGTCCGCAAGGGTGCAACGGTGATCGGCCAGCTCATGAAGGGAGACTGTTTCGGCGAGATCGGCTTCGTTACCAAGGCCCAGCGCACCGCGACCATTGTCTCGACGAGTCCGGTGCGGCTCATCAAAGTCAACTCCACCCGCATTGAGCAGGCCTCCGTGCAGTGCCAGCTCAGATTCCACAAGGTCTTTCTGGTGGCCCTCATCGAGCGCCTGTCACAGACGCCGCGCACGGCTCACAGAGGCGAGGCAGAGGCGGTCGTCTAGAGTGGCCTAGCTCCTGCGCGGCGCATCGCATCGAGCTGACGGTCTCACGGGCGACTCGGTGATGGTGTGGGAACGGCGCCAGCCCCAGGCTCGCGGCGGGGAGGCCGCCCGTAGCCGCCCTCGTGCATGCACCCGAAGCGACGGAATCAAGGATGCGGCGACTCAACCTGGGCTGCGGCCGTAACCCCTTCACCGGCTGGATCAATGTCGACGTGGCGGCACTGCCGGGCGTCGATGTCGTCGCCGACCTGAACGCCTGTGCGCATCAATCGCTCCCGTTCCTGCCGAACAGCGTGGAAATGTGCGGGGGAAAGCTTCCTGCAGCTGTGGCTGCGCAGTCGGTGCGAGCGCAAACTGGTGCAAGAGATGATGGCTGTGCTGCGGTCCGTCAAGCCGATCCGTGAGCCGTTGAGGGAGCTGCAGGTACAGCCCATCATCGAGATCGTGGGTGTCCCCCGAGGGCCTCGTCCGCCTGCCTCGGTCTCAGGCGCAACAAAGCCGGACCAGGCATGAGCCCGGGCCGGCTTCTTGGTCAAGATGCCCGGCCTTACCAGCGGCTGGTCTGGCGCGGCTGGCGCTCCTGGGCCTCGTTGATGCGCAGGGTGCGGCCGCCCATATCCTGGCCGTTCAAACCCTTGATGGCGGCGGCGGCTTCGGACGCGTCCATCTCGACGAAGGCGAAGCCGCGGGGCCGGCCGGTCTCGCGATCGGTGATGAGCTTCACGGAGCCGACGGTTCCGTAGCGGGAGAACAGGTCGCTGATCTCACTCTCCGTGGCAGAAAAAGGTAGATTTCCAACGTAAATCGATTTCATTTGTTACCAATACTCATCAAATTGGGGCGTGCGACGCCCGGTAAGCAGTTATCAGGTAAGCATGACTCACCTGCGGCTCGACCCGCTGGGCCGGCCCGGACATCCAGCGTCGAATGCCGGTGGAACCTGCGGGGCGATCAGCGTTTGCCCAAAGTTCCTGCTTTGGAATGTGGCGGGGCGGGCGCGACGCAACAGAACGAAGAGGGCTCAGGCAGCTCAGGAGGTTAGCGCATTCCACACCGGACTACAAGCGCAACGCGCCATCGGGCACCCGCTCCTGCACACAGCTTGCGGGTGTCCCCCACAAAACTGAGGCTTTCGCCGGGGCACCAACGAGCCCGATCAGCTCCCGGCCGGATCTGCGCTCGGGGGCGCGGGTCACCAGGGCGAGCTGGGCCAGGCCGGAGAGGGATTCCTGGGCGGCGGTGTCGGTCAGCTGTAGGCTGCGGCGAGTCGGTGGCTTGCTCTTGCGCATCTGCGGCGCCCCCGGGCGCAGCTCGGTCACGGCGGGCCCGTTGAGCTCGAGCTCGTTGCCAGAGCTCAGATAGACCAGTACCACCCGGGAGTCTTTGGCGAGCTCGATGCGCCCCCCGTCTCGCAGCTCGCCGAGCACGCTCAGGGGCTCCCGGGCGGCGCCGATGCCCACCGTGACGGCACCCGGCACATCGGTGGCGACCGCCAGGGTGTTGCCATTCTCGGCCCGCAGGGGAGCCGCGACCCCGACAAGCAGGAGCAAGAGCAGAAGATGCCAGAGCCGGCGCGCTGCAAGTTTCATCATCACACCTGGTTTGGCTCGGCAGGCGTCCCGTCGCCCGGGACGCGACCCAGAAAAAGTATCCCAGGCGCCGCGCGGGCGCAAAGGGCGTGGTGGCGCGAGGGACTGTGTTAGGCTGGCACGTCCTCCTGTGGCAGGTTCTGGAGGGACTGGAGCATCGATGACGATCTTAGTGACTGGTTTCGCCGGCCAAGTGGGCCACGAGGTGCTGTTGCGGCTGGCCCGACGTGGGCTGCCTTTGGCGGGTCCCGGGAGGGAGCTGCTGGACCTTACCCAGTCGCGGCAGCTCCATGCCCTGCTGGACTGCCTGCGTCCCAGCGTGGTGGTCAACGCCGCCGCCTACACCGCGGTAGACCAGGCCGAGACCGAGCCGGAGCTGGCCTACGCCGTCAATCGCGATGGTCCGGGACATCTGGCCGCGGCCTGTAGGCAGCTGGGCATTGCGCTCATCCACATCTCCACTGACTATGTGTTCGCCGGGGACAAGAGCGGGCCTTATCTGGAGGACGATCCGGTGAGCCCCGCCAGCGTGTACGGCAGCAGCAAGGCCGAGGGCGAGCGCCTGGTGCGCGAGCGGCTGGCCCAGCACATCATTCTGCGCACCGCCTGGGTCTACAGTGCCCGGGGACACAACTTCGTCAAGACCATGCTGCGCCTAGGGACCGAGCGGGAACGCCTGCGAGTGGTGGCGGATCAGCGCGGCTGCCCGACCTCGGCTGGGGACATCGCCGAGGCGATAGTGGCCATCGCCGAGCGCATCGTGACGCCGGGCTTCGAGTCCTGGGGCACCTATCACTACTGCGGCGCGGGGGGCGTGAGCTGGTACGAATTCGCCCGCGCCGTCTTTGACATGGACCGTGAGCTCGGAGCAGGGACGTCCTGCGTGGTGGATCCCATCACGACGGCGGAGTATCCCACTGCCGCACGGCGACCCGCCAACTCGGTGCTCGATTGCGGCCGGCTGCAGCACGCCTTCGGCATCGTCCCGCGGCCCTGGCAGAAGGCCTTGGGGGAGGTGCTCTCGGAGTTGCGGAGCGCCACATGACCGCTATCGAGCCCCTGGCGCCGGATCGGCTCTGTAGGCAGTGCGAGGACCACGGACTGTCCTTCGGGTCTACCGCCGAGCTGGAGTCTCTGGCCGAGATCGTCGGCCAGGACCGGGCGGTGGAGGCGATGCGCTTCGGCATCGGCATGCGGCACCATGGCTACAATCTTTTTCTGGTGGGTCCGCCCGGCATCGGCAAGCAGACGGTGGCAGAGAAATATCTGCGCCAGCGCGCCGATACCCAGACGCCGGCCCTGGACTGGTGCCACGTCAACGATTTTGCCCAGGACACCCGGCCGCGGGCGCTGGGACTGCCGGCGGGTTGGGGCAGCCGGTTGAAGACGGACATGCAGCGTTTGGTCGAGGACCTGCGGGTCGCAATCCCGAGTGCCTTCGAGACCGACGAGTTCCGAGCCCGCGCCCAGGAGATCGAGGAAGAGCTCAAGGAGCGTCAGGCGGCCGACATTCGGGCCATCACCGAGGAGGCGCAGAAGCATGGTATCTCTTTGCTGCGCACCCCCAGCGGCTTTGCCTTCGCACCCACTCGTAATGGCGAGGTCTTCGGTCCGGAGGAGTTCGCCAAGCTGCCCCAGGAGGAGCGCGAGCGCACGGACGCGGTGGTGAGCGGGCTGCAGCAGGATCTGCAGAAGGTGCTGGAGCAGGTGCCGGGATGGCGACGGGAGAACCGGGAGAAGCTCAAGGCCCTGAACCGTAAGGTCACCATGTTTGCCGTGGAGCACCTGATGGAGCAGCTGCGCTCGGACTACGCCGAGCTGACGGTGGTGCTGGAGTATCTAGCAGCTGTGCAGCAGGACGTCATCGACAACGTGGACGCCTTCCGCCGTCCCGATGAGGCCGGCGGACCGGCCACAGGCGGCGGCGCACCGCCGGAGGCGCTCCGCCGTTACAGCGTCAACCTGTTGGTGGACCACGCCGACAGCACGGGTGCGCCCGTGGTCTATGAGGACAACCCCAACTTCCAGAATCTCATCGGCCGCGTGGAGTACCTGTCCCACATGGGCGCTCTGCTGACCGACTTCACCCTCATCAAGCCTGGTGCGCTGCACCGAGCCAACGGGGGCTACCTGGTGCTGGACGCGCGCAAGCTGCTCTCCCACCCCTACGCCTGGGAGGGGCTCAAGCGCGCCCTGCAGGCCGAGAAGATCTGCGTCGAGTCCCTGGGCCAGGAACTGAGCCTCATCAGCACCGCCTCCCTGGCGGAGCTCTGTGCGCTGCTCTCGGCCCTAGCCGAGGCTCCCGTCCGGCAGTCGCTGGCGGTCACCGGATCGGTCAACCAGCTCGGCCAGGTGCAGGCCATCGGTGGCGTGGACGAAAAGGTCGAGGGCTTCTTCGACATCTGTGCCGCCAGCGGGCTCACGGGGGAGCAGGGCGTGCTGATTCCCGCCGCCAATGTCAAGCACCTGATGTTGAAGCAGGATGTGGTGGAGGCGGCACGAGACGGACGCTTCCACGTCTACCCGGTGGAGCGCGTGAATCAGGCCCTGGGGGTGCTGACAGGCCTGCCGGCAGGGGAGCGCGACGCAGAGGACGAGTTTCCGGAAGACAGCGTCAACTACCGGGTGGACGTTCGGCTCGGTGAGCTGGCAGTCATTCGCCAGACCTTTGTCGAAGTCGTCAAGGAGATGAGCGCACATCAGAGCGGGAGCTGCGGTTGAGCCCGCTGTTGGCTTCCTTCGGGGTTCCGTTATAATTCATTGGATTGCTGTCGGGTCGGTCGTCCGCCCGGCTCCCGGGTGGCGGATTCGCCGGGGCGGCTGCCAGCGGGCTCCGTAGCGTACCCACCGCCCAGCGATGCATGTGGTCCGAGTGGCCGCGGCAACGTCTCACCGATACGAGGTCTCTCTCAATGAGTGAACTAGAACTGCGCGATATGATTGCCGCTACGCCTCTGGCGGTAAACCTCTCGCTGGAGGACTGTGCCGAGCTGGCCAAGGTTGCGGTGGTGCGGGACCTGAAGGACGGCGAGCCGCTGATCCACGAGGGGGAGGTGGACAACGCCCTGCATGTGGTGATCGAAGGTACGCTCGCCGTGACCAAGCACACCGGGGGCGGGGAATGGATTACGCTGCACATACTCAAGGCCGGCGATATGGCCGGAGAGCTGGGCTTTCTCGACGGCATGGAGCACACCGCGACTCTGCGATCAGTGTGTGACTCGCGGGTGTTCAGCTTGGAGCGCGAGAGCCTCGAGTCGCTGCTGGAGGCTCACCCTCGCCTGGTGTATGAGGTGATGCGCAACGTCGTGCGCGAGGTGCACAGCATCGTCGGGCGCATGAACACCCAGTATGTGGAGCTGACCAACTACATCACCAAGCAGCACGGCCGATATTAGAGGCTCCCGGCATCCCGGGTCGCGACCGGTGGATTGCCGCAACGCCCGCCGGTGATCAACACGCTATGGACCAGACACTGACATTAGACCCCGAGCTGATTCGTCGCTACGACAAGTCGGGGCCACGCTACACCTCCTATCCCACCGCGGTACAGTTCCACCCTGGCTTCGCCGAGGCCGAGTACAAGCTTGCCGCCGCGGAGTCCAATCGCGGCGGCGGGCCGCTGTCACTATACTTCCACTTGCCTTTCTGCGACACGGTCTGCTTCTACTGTGCCTGCAATAAGGTGGTGACCAAGGACCGGTCGCGGGCGGGGCCTTACCTGCAGCGCGTGCAACGCGAGCTGGCGCTGCAGTCGGCCTTGCTCGACGCCGGCCGGCCGGTGGAGCAGCTGCACTGGGGCGGCGGCACTCCAACCTTCATCAGCCATGCGGAAATGACAGAGCTGATGGCAGCCACCCGGCGACACTTCCGACTGCTCGACGATGATCGGGGCGAGTATTCCATTGAGGTAGACCCCAGGGAGACCGACGAGGGCACCATCTCGTTGCTGCGGGGGCTGGGATTCAACCGCATGAGTCTGGGGGTGCAGGACTTCGAGCCCGAGGTGCAGCAGGCGGTCAATCGCATCCAGCCCGAGGAGCAGACCTTCCGGGTGCTGGAGGAGGCCCGCCGGGTGGGCTTCAGGTCCCTCGGCATCGACTTGATCTATGGCCTGCCTCGGCAGAGCGTGGTGAGCTTCGGGCGCACGCTGGACAAGATCATCGCGGCCCAGCCGGACCGGCTGGCGGTGTTCAACTACGCTCATCTGCCGGATCTGTTCAAGCCCCAGCGGCGCATCAACGCTGAGGAGCTGCCGCCTCCGGCGGAGAAGCTGGCAATCCTGCAGCACACCATCGAGCGGCTGACCGCGGCCGGCTATGTCTACATCGGCATGGATCATTTCGCCAAGCCCGAGGACGAGCTTGCCAGCGCCCAGCGCGAGGGCACCTTGTACCGCAACTTCCAGGGGTACTCCACCCGCGCCTATTGTGACCTGGTGGGGCTGGGGATCACCTCCATCGGCAAGGTTGCAGACACCTACAGCCAGAACGTCAAGGGCCTGGACGAGTACTACGCGCGCATCGACGCCGGCCACCTGCCGGTATTCCGAGGCGTGCAGCTCTGCGCCGACGACGTGCTCAGGCGCGAGGTCATCCTGCAGCTCATCTGCCATTTCACCCTGCAGTTCTCCGCGGTGGAGGCCAAGCACGACATCGACTTCCACGGCTACTTCCGCCCCGAGCTGGAAGCTCTGGAGCCCATGCACGCGGACCGGCTGCTGCGTCTGGACGACGCGGGTATTCAGGTGTTGCCGGCGGGCAAGCTGCTGATCCGAAACATCTGTATGATATTCGACCGCTACCTGCGCGAGCAGGCTGAGCGGCGCTACTCCAAAGTCATCTGACGGCGGCACGCCGTCACCGTCCGCCTAGCCACTGGACCGGTGCTCATGTCTGGAAACACCTTCGGCAAACTGTTTGCGGTCACCAGCTTCGGCGAGAGCCATGGTCCTGCCATCGGCTGCATCGTGGACGGATGCCCGCCGGGTCTGGCGCTGGAGCGGGCCGACCTGCAGCACGACTTGGATCGCCGCCGTCCGGGCACCTCGCGCCACACGACCCAGCGCCGGGAGCTCGACCAGGTGCACATCCTCTCCGGCGTGTTCGAAGGCCGCACCACCGGCACGCCCATCGCCCTGCTCATCGAGAACATCGACCAGCGCTCCAAAGACTACTCCCAGATCCTGGACCGATTTCGTCCCGGCCATGCGGACTACACTTACCAGCAGAAATACGGGAGGCGGGACTACCGCGGGGGAGGTAGGTCCTCAGCCCGGGAGACGGCCATGCGGGTGGCCGCCGGCGCCATCGCGAAGAAATATCTGCAGGAGCGCCACGGGGTGCTCATACGCGGCTACCTGGCGCAGCTGGGTCCCATACGTTTGGAGCACCGGGACTGGGAAGCGGTGAGCGAAAATCCGTTCTTCTGTCCCGACCCGGCGCGGGTGGCCGAGCTGGAGAGCTACATGGATGCCCTGCGCAAGGAGGGGAACTCCGTGGGCGCCCGGGTCAACGTAGTGGCGAGCGGCGTGCCGGTGGGTCTGGGCGAGCCCATCTTCGACCGTCTGGACGCCGACATCGCCCACGCGCTGATGAGCATCAACGCCGTCAAAGCCGTAGAGATCGGGGCCGGCTTCGCCAGCGTGGCGCAGAAAGGCACCGAGCATCGGGACGAGCTGACCCCCGAGGGCTTTCTCGGCAACAATGCCGGCGGCATTCTGGGGGGCATCTCCACCGGCCAGGACATACTCGCCAGCATCGCACTCAAGCCCACCTCCAGCCTCCGCCTGCCGGGGCGCACCGTGGACCTTGGCGGGGCGGCCGTGGATGTCGTCACCACGGGACGCCACGACCCCTGTGTTGGAGTCCGCGCCACACCCATCGCCGAGGCGATGATGGCCATCGTGCTGATGGACCATCTCCTGCGGCACCGCGCCCAGAATGCCGATGTGCGCTCCACCACGCCACTGATTCCGGCGTCGCCTAAGCCTTGAGCGGCGGGCCAACCCGCGCCCCTCTCGGTGCCCCGATGAGCGTTGCTGGGCGTTCCGAGCCGCTGTACTGGCGCCTGTCGGGATTCTATCTCTGTTATTTCGCCAGCCTGGGTGTGCTGGTGCCCTACTGGGGTATCTACCTGAAGTCCCTGGGCTTCTCGGCGGTGGAGATCGGCGAGCTGCTCGCCATCGTCATGGCGACCAAGATCGTGTCGCCCAACCTCTGGGGCTGGATGGCCGACCACCTCGGCCATCGTATGCCCATCGTGCAGCTGGGCTCCCTGCTCTCGGCCCTGTGCTTCGCCGGGGTGCTGCTGCACAGCGGCTACTGGTGGATGGCCGCGGTGATGACCGGTTTCAGCTTCTTCTGGAACGCGACCCTGCCCCAATTCGAAGCGGTCACCATGAGCCACCTAGGCCGGGCGACCCACCGCTACAGCATGGTGCGGCTATGGGGCTCGGTGGGGTTCATTTTTGCCGTGGCGGGGCTCGGGCAGCTGCTCGACTACAGCGGTCCGCGGGTGATTCCCTGGACCCTGTTGACTGCCATGATTGGCATTTGGGCCGCCGGGCTGTGGGTGCCCGAAGCGCGCCCGGAGCCCCGAAGCGAGGACCCGACACGATTTCTGGCCACCCTGCGCCGTCCCGGCGTGCTGGCGCTGCTGGGCGTATGCTTCCTCACCCAGGCCGGGCACGGGCCCTACTACGCGTTCTATACTATCTACCTCGAAGCCCACGGCTATGCCGCGGGCCTGGTCGGTGCCCTTTGGTCCCTGGGTGTGCTGGCCGAGATCGGCGTGTTTCTACGCATGCATCACCTGCTGCCACGCTTTGGATCGCGGCGCCTGCTGCTGGCGAGTCTAGGCCTGGCAGGGCTGCGCTGGGTGCTGATCGGCTGGGGGGTGGACCACCTGGAGATCCTCGTGGTGGCCCAGCTGCTTCACGCCGCGACCTTCGGCATTTACCACGCCGTCTCCATTCACCTGATCAACGCCTATTTTTGCGGCTCGCACCAGGGGCGGGGGCAGGCGCTCTACAGCAGCATCAGCTTCGGGGCCGGGGGCGCCGTAGGCAGTCTGTACGGCGGCTATCTGTGGGACAGCGCGGGACCGCCGGCGGCCTTCGGCCTCGCCGCCGTGGCCAGCCTGATGGCGTTGTACGTGGGCTGGCGCCACGTGGAGAGACCAGGGACCGGCGATTCCGCAGACGGGGGCGACAGGCCGTCGCTATAATATCTGCGGCAATGTCATTACGGAATCCCGGGCCTCTGGATGGAAGCCGTACGGACGCGTCGGCGACGAGACCTCAGCATGCTCGATGCCATTGAATCCCTGCTCCAAGAGAGGATTGGCCTACATCCACTGTCGGTCGGGTCCGCCGCCATCGAGCGGGCGGTGCGAGTGCGCATGCAGCACCTCGCCGTCCGGGAAGAGGCCGCATACGTGGCACTGCTGCAGCGCTCGGAGCAGGAGCTGCGGGCCCTCATTGAGGAAGTGGTGGTGCCCGAGACTTGGTTCTTCCGCAACCATGTTCCCTTCGAGGCCCTCGCGGAGTATGCGACCAAGTATTGGTATCCCCGCCACCCGGGCGGGGTCATGCGCATACTCAGCCTGCCGTGCTCCACGGGGGAGGAGCCGTATTCGATCACCATCACACTCTTGGACACCGGCATCGAGCCCCGGCGATTCAGCATACAGGCGCTGGACATCAACGGCCGCGCACTGGATATCGCCCGGCGTGCCACGTACCGGGCCAGCTCTTTTCGCGGCACGACGCTGGAGTGGTACGGCGAGTATTTCGTCAGGGCGGACGGAGGATTCCGGGTGGTGGACCTCGCCCGCGCCGGCGTGAGCTTCGCCAAGACCAATCTGCTGGATGAGGACTTCACCCTGGGACACCAGCCTTACGACGTGATCTTCTGTCGCAACCTGCTGATCTATTTCCATCGCTCGGCCCAGGAGCGCGCCGTGCGCGCACTGCACTCCCTGCTGATGGATCACGGCATCCTGTTTCTGGGCCACGCGGAGATGAGCCCGCCCATCAACGAGCGATTCGTGCGGGTGGGCTGCTCCAAGGCCTTCGCCTCGCGTAAGCGCGAGGTGCGCGACCATCCGGTGGCGGATACGGCGGTGCTCGAGCACGCCCGCTCCCGCCATCGAGGCAGCCCATCGCGCGTGGCGACGCGCCGTGCCGCAGAGCGGGCGACGGCGGCGGAGCAGCGACGCGGGTTAATCGCGGCCCAGGGCCGAGCGAAGGGACTTCAGCCTATCCATCGGCTGCGGTTGGCGGAGCAGAGGCTGGCGGAGGGAGAGCTGGAGCAGGCGGCTCAGCTCTGTGAGGCGTACCTGCGCGACGATGCGGCCTGTGCCCAGGCCTGGTATCTGCTTGGCACGGTGCGCGAGGGCCAACTTGACTACGCCGCCGCCAGACAGCTGTATCACCGTGCCCTGCAGCTGGAGCCCAATCACTACGATGCGCTGCTAAAACTCTCGGCGGAGGCCGAGCGGCGTGGCGATAACGTGTCAGCAGCCTTGTACATGCGTAGAGCACAACGTGCCGCGGCCCGGCGAGCTCCTTGAGCCGGACCGCGGGGTGTTGCGGGCACGACGCGCCCTAGGCCGTGTAGCCGAGCCGTGGCGCCTCTGGCCCGTACCGGACCGCAGCGGCCACTGCCTGGTCAGGGGCCGCAGGCTCCAGCCGGCGCATCAGCTGCTCGTAGGCGCGGGTCTCAGTGTTGATGAACATGAGCCCAGCACCGTGGTCCTGAGTATGCAGGACCAGGCACTGTGCCCGCTGCGGCTCACTGCGCAGGCTTCTGCGTGCATCGGTGTCGACCGGTGCGACTGCCACCTCCACCAAGGCATTGCGCGGCAGTCGCAGCGCTCCGGTGTCGATGAACAGGCCACCTTCGCTCCAGTTCAGTATGCGTCCCCGTACCAGCCCCAGCGGCCGGTAGTGAAGCATGACAACCAGGCACACTGACCGGCGCTCGGCCAAGCGATGCTCCATCTCCATCCTCCTGTAACCGTGTGATTATTGGCTTGCGCGCCCGTTCCCAGTGGGTAGGACCGGACACTACAACTTCGAGCCACAAAACTTACCAGGCATCAAGAAAGCTGTATATTCGGATTGCCATGTAGGCGCCCTAGGGTTAACCCTAAGGTGGTCACCTGCCGCGCGGCGGCTCCCCGCCGTCGCTGGGTCCGTCCGCCAGCAGGGCATTGCGCACCAGCTCCGGGAGGGAGGTGGCCTGCATCTTTTCCATCATCCGCGCCCGATGCGCCTCCACCGTCTTCTTGCTGACGCCGAGCTCGTTGGCGATGTGCTTGTTAGATCTGCCCGCCACGACCAGACGCATGACCTCCCGCTCGCGCGGCGTCAATGCAGCGATGCGCTCCCGCACGCCGGCACGCCGACCCACCTCGTCGCGGCGGCGGGCGTCGTCCTCCATCGCCTGTTGAATGCGGTCCAGCAAGGCCTGGTCGTTGAACGGCTTCTCAAAGAAGTCCACCGCACCGGCCTTCATGGCGCGCACTGCCATGGGCACGTCACCGTGACCGGTGATGATGATCACCGGAAGCCAGATTCCGGCGGCCGTCAGCCGCTCCTGGAGATCCAGGCCGCTTATGCCAGGCATGCGCACGTCCAGCACCAGGCAGCCAGTCACTTCAGGATCATAGGCGTCCAGGAAGGCCTGGGCGGAATCGAAGCAGGCGACCTTGAGGCCCACGGATTCCATCAGCCAGCGCAGGGACTGACGGGCCGCTTCGTCATCGTCGATCACGAAGACTCTGGCCTTGGGCGTCACGGCTCGGCGCGCTCGTGGTAGAGAGGCAGGGTGAAATGCACCGTGGTACCGTCTCCCGGCGGGGACAGTGCCCATAGGCGTCCGTCATGGGCGCTCAAGAAGGAGC
>CAYQDX010000016.1:0-26318 GCA_964416345.1 uncultured Ectothiorhodospiraceae bacterium | reverse complement strand
CTGGCGGCGATGGTCGACTACAAGAACAATAACGAGTACGGCCACATCCTGACCATCGAGGACCCCATCGAGTTCGTGCACGAGAGCAAGAAGTGTCTGGTGAACCAGCGCGAGGTCCACCGCGACACGCTCGGCTTCAACGAGGCGCTGCGCTCGGCTTTGCGTGAGGACCCGGACATCATCCTGGTCGGTGAGATGCGCGATCTGGAGACCATCCGCCTAGCATTGACGGCAGCCGAGACCGGGCACTTGGTGTTCGGCACCCTGCACACCAGCTCCGCCGCCAAGACCATCGATCGTATCGTCGACGTATTCCCCGCGGAGGAGAAGGACATGGTCCGCGCCATGCTCTCGGAGTCCCTGCGGGCGGTCATCTCTCAGACCTTGATGAAGAAGGTCGGCGGCGGTCGGGTGGCGGCCCACGAGATTATGGTCGGCACGCCGGCCATTCGTAACCTCATCCGTGAGAACAAGATTGCCCAGATGTATTCGGCAATCCAGACGGGGCAGGCGGTCGGTATGCAGACCCTCGACCAGAACCTGCAGGATTTGGTCCGCAGGGGTGTCGTCACGAAGCAAGAGGCACGCCTGAAGGCCGCAAACAAAGACGTGTTCCGCTAAACCGGGGGAGGCCGGCCATGGACTTCAATTCCCTGCTCAAGCTGATGGTCGCCAAGAATGCCTCCGACCTGTTCATCACCTCCGGCGTGTCCCCGACCATCAAGGTTCACGGCAAGCTGATTCCGGTCACCGAAGGCAAGCTCACGGCGGACCAGTCGCGCCAGATCTGCTATGGCATCATGAACGACAAGCAGCGCCGCGAGTATGACGCCACCCATGAGTGCCAATTTGCCCTGAGCGCCACCAGCATCGGACGGTTCCGCGTCAGCGCCTTCCAGCAGCGCAATCACGTAGGCATGGTGCTGCGCAAGATCGAGACCACGATTCCCACCATGGAGGAGCTCAGGCTGCCACCGGTGCTGCGAGATCTCGCGATGACCAAGCGCGGCCTGATCATCTTCGTCGGCGCCACCGGTACCGGCAAGTCCACTTCGCTCGCGGCGATGATCGATCACCGCAATGTCAGCAGCACGGGCCACATCATCACCATCGAAGACCCCATCGAGTACATTCACCAGCACAAGGGGTGCATCATCACCCAGCGCGAGGTGGGTATCGATACCGATTCCTTCGAGGTCGCACTGAAGAACACCCTGCGGCAGGCGCCCGATGTCATCCTCATCGGTGAGGTCCGCACCCGCCAGACCATGGAGCACGCCATCACCTTCGCCGATACCGGGCACCTGGCCCTGGGCACGCTGCACGCCAACAACGCCAACATGGCCCTTGAGCGGATCATCAACTTCTTCCCGGAGGAGGCCCGCAGCCAGCTCTACATGGACCTGTCGCTCAATCTCACGGCGCTCGTCGCCCAGATGCTGATCCCCACTCCGGACGGCAAGGGGCGCAGGGCGGCGGTCGAGGTGCTCATCAACACGCCACTGGTGGCGGATCACATCCGCAAGGGGGAGATCCATGTGGTCAAGGACATCATGAAGAAGTCCACCCGCATCGGCATGAGGACCTTCGACCAAGCGCTCCATGAGCTGTACAAGTCGGGCGAGATCACCTATGAGGACGCCATCCATCATGCCGATTCGCCGAACGACCTGCGGCTCATGATCAAGCTGGGCGAGGCGGATGCCGACAAGCTCACCAGTGCCGGCGACGGCCTGGCGCTGGTGGAAGAGGAGGAGAAGGGCCGGATCATGTAGCCAGGCGCCTGGCGGTGAGACATGTCGGCTAGGCAAAGACCTCGGCGGCGTCGAATACCGGCCCATCCACGCAGACGCGCTTCATGGCGGGCCCATCCCGAGTGGTGACGGCGACGGCGCAGCCTGCACAGCCGCCCACCGCGCAGGCCATGAGCTCCTCCAGGGAGACCTGGCATGGCAGCTCGAAGTCCCGCGCCAGCTTGGCGACCGCCTCCAGCATGGGATGCGGCCCGCAGGCGAGCACTGCCACCCCGGCGCGGGTGGCAGCGTCCAGCCGCTCCAGCCAGTGACGCGCCAGCTCTGTCACATAGCCCTCGAAGCATCCGGCGTAGCCTTGTAGGCTCGCCAGGCGGCTCGGCACCCCCCAATCCTCGAGCAGCGGCATGCCTGCAATGGCATCCGCCGGCATCCCGCCGACGATGAATCGGGACGGGACGGGGTGGAAGGGAAACGGGACCTCCGATCCCATCAGCACCAGGGGATGGTACAGGCCCGTCATCCGGCGTAGCCGGTCGGCCAGGAAAATCATCGGCGGAATGCCTACGCCGCCTCCCACGAGCAAGGTCCGGGGCCGGTCCAGCCGGGGCATGAAGCCCTGGCCGATGGGGCCCATGATGCTGAGCCTCTCACCGACCTTGAGCTTTGAGAGCAGGCGAGTTCCGGCGCCCACCCGCTTGTAGAGAAACTCAACCCAGCCCGCCTGGGGATCGGCGCGCATGATGGACAGCGGGCGGCGCATCGGCAGCAGCGGCGAGCAGCACAGATGGGCGAAGCTCCCCGGCTCCGCCAAAGCGGCACACCGCGGGGCCTGCGCCCGCAGGACGAACTGCTCCCCGGCATAGGCCTCCCGGGCGAGGACCACTGCTTCTTCCAGATGAATGCTGGCTGGCCTAGCCATGGGAAGAGTCCTCACCGGCGTGGACCAGCGCCCCGCCCAGCAGGGTGTAGCGGGTCCGACCGGTCAGAGTGCCACCCGCCAGCGGCGTGTTGAGTCCGCAGCTGAGCATGCGGGCGGGCTCGAGCACCCAGCGTCGGCGGGGGTCGAAGACGCAGATGTCCGCCGCCGCGCCCTGACTCAGGGTGCCGGCGTCTACGCCCAGAATCCTGGCGGGGCCGATCGTCAGCCGCGCGATGGCGTCGCCGAGACCGATGACGCCCGCTTCCACCAGGGCGAGGGTCAGGGGCAGCAAGGTCTCCAGGCCAGAGATGCCCGGCTCCGTGTCGGCAAAGGGTGCCAGCTTGGCGTTGGCCTCATGGGGCTGATGGTCCGAGCAGATGGCCGCGATGGCTCCCTGCACCACGCCCGCCCGCAGCGCGCGGCGATCGCGCTGGGTGCGCAGCGGCGGACGCACATGGTAGCGGTTGTCGTGGGCGCCCACGTCGGTATCCGTGAAGTGCAGGTGGTGTGCCGTCACGTCGGCGGTGACCGGCAGCCCTCGTGCCTGGGCCTCGGCGACGAGCTCCACCGCCCGGGCCGTGGAGAGATGAACAAAATGCGCCTCGACCTCGCTCTGCTCGATGAGCAGCAGGTCCCTGGCGACGATGACCGTCTCGGCGGTCTCGGGAATTCCCGCCAGGCCGAGTCGGGCGCTGATCTCGCCCTCGTGCACGCAGCCGCGACCCAGCCAGGCGTCCTCCGGATTCAGGAACACCTTGAGTCCATGGGTGGCGGCGTACTCCATGGCACGACGCATGACGTGGGTGTTCTCCACCGGGCGGGCGGCATTGCTCACCCCCACGCAGCCGGCCGCCTTCAGCGCCGCCATCTCGCTGAGCTGCTCGCCGCAGAGGCCCGCGGTCAGTGCGCCGAGGGGCCAGACCCAGGCATTGCCTGCCAGCTTTGCCCGGCGTCGAAGCAGCTCCACCACCGCCGGGGTATCGACGACGGGGGTGGTGTCGGGCGGGCAGCACAGCGTCGTGATTCCGCCGCACGCGGCCGCCCTGGTCTCGCTGGCGATGGTGCCCTTGTGCTCCTCGCCGGGCTCCCGCAGGCGGGCACAGATGTCCACCAGGCCGGGGCAGACCACGAGCCCCGTTGCATCGATGACCCGCTCCTCCGTGAATCCCGCCGGTGGGGTGCCCAGGCCTGCGATCCGGCCCTCGGCGACATAGAGGTCCTGCCAGCAGTCGACGCCGTTGGCGGGGTCGATGACGCGTCCACCGGTGATGCGAATTCTCATCCGGCGGCGCCCGGTGCATCCTGTGCTGGATGCATGATCATGGACATGATTGCCATACGCACGGCGATGCCGTAGCCGACCTGCTGCAGGATCACGGAGTGCGGGCCGTCGGCCACTTCGGACTCCATTTCGACGCCCCGGTTGATGGGCCCCGGGTGCATGACGATCGCATCAGGCTTGGCACCTGCCAGGCGCTCTTCGGTGAGGCCGTAGAGCTGGAAGTACTCGTGGGTGCTGGGTAGCAGGGCGCCCTGCATGCGCTCCTTTTGCAGGCGCAGCATGATCACCACGTCCGCATCGCGGATGCCCGCGGCCAGGTCGTGAAATACCCGGATGCCCTGCCGTCCCAGGTGACCAGGCAGCAGGGTCTTGGGCGCCACTACACGCAGCTCTCCGGTGCTGAGCGTCCTGAGGGCGTGTATCTGCGAGCGGGCCACTCGGGAGTGCAGGATGTCGCCGACGATGACGACCTTCAAGTCGGAGAACTCGCCCTTGTGGCGGCGGATGGTGAACATGTCCAGCATGGCCTGGGTCGGATGGGCATGCTGGCCGTCGCCGGCGTTGATCACGCTGATATGATCGGCGACATGCCCGGCGATGAAGTGGGCCGCCCCGCTGCTGGCGTGGCGCACCACGAACATGTCGCAGTGCATGGCCTCCAGGTTGCGCAGGGTGTCGAGCAGGGTCTCGCCCTTGGCCGTGGCGGAGGTGGCGACGTTGATGTTCAGCACGTCCGCGGACAGACGCTTGGCCGCCAGCTCGAAGGTGGTACGAGTCCGGGTGCTGGTCTCGAAGAATAGGTTGACGATGGTCTTCCCGCGCAGCAGGGGGACCTTCTTCACCGCCTGGCGGCCGACGCTGACGAAGGATTCGGCGGCGTCGAGAATGCCAAGCAGCATGTCGCGGCTCAGTCCCTCGATGGTCAGGAAGTGACGCAGCCTCCCCCGCTCGTCGAGCTGAAGATTCTCCGTCCTGCCTGCGGGGACCTCGATCATCGCCGAGATTCGGGTGCCTCAGGACAGCTTGTGCACGGTCAGTCGCAGTTTCTGCGGCCCGTTGAGCTTGACGTGCTCGCCCTGTACCAGATCCATATGGGTGCCGACCACGTCGGCCTGAATGGGCAGCTCCCGCCCGCTGCGCTCCACCAGCACCACCAGCAGCACGGCCGCCGGGCGGCCGTAGTCGAAGATCTCGTTCAGGGCGGCGCGAATTGTGCGCCCGGTGTGCAGCACGTCGTCTACCAGGATGATGCGGCGCTCGTCCACGTTGAAGGGCAGGTGGGAAGGGCGTACCTGCGGGTTCAGCCCGATGCGGGTGAAGTCGTCGCGATAGAACGAGATGTCCAGCTCGCCCAGGGACTCCTTGAGACCGAGCCTCTGGTGAAGTCGCTCCGCGACCCACACCCCACCGGTGTGAATGCCGATCATCACCGGCTCGGCCGCTTCCTCGACCAGCGGCCGCAGGTGCTCCGCCATGGGGGCGAGCAGGGCATCGACATCGATATCAGTTGTCTTCACGGATCTGACGCCTGTGTAAACCAAGTCTCGAGAATCAGCGCCGCTGCCATGCTATCGATCCGGGTCTTGTCCCGGCGGGCGCGCTTGCGGCTGTGCCCGGCGACGCGCTGTGCCGCCTCCAGTGACGACAGACACTCGTCCACCAAGTACACGGGCCGTTGAAATCGGGCCCGAAGCCTGCCCGCAAACCGTCGGGCGGCCTGGGTCATGGCCTGCTCGGTGGCGTCCATGTTGAGCGGCTCGCCCACCACCAGTGCATCCGGCTGCCAGGCCTGGACCAGCTTCTCCAGCTCGACCCAGTCCGGCCTGCCCTCGCTCGCCCGCAACGTGCACAAGGGGCGTGCGGTATGGCCAAGCTCCTGTCCGACCGCCACCCCGATTCGGCGCAATCCAAAGTCGAAGCCAAGCACCGTGCGTGCGGCCAACGCCCCTCCCAGCCCTGTCTCCCGACGGCACTCGCCTCAGGCGTGCCCCACATCCCCCGAGAGCAGACGCAGATCCACTCCCAGCAGCGCCGCCGCCGCCTCCCAGCGCTGCTCCACCGGCGTGCCGAAGATGATCTCGGGATCGGCGGGGCCGCTCAGCCAGGCGTTGTCGGCCATCTCCTGGTCCAGCTGGCCGGGGGCCCAGCCGGCATAGCCCAGGGCAATGAAGCTTTGCTGCGGGCCCGCCTCGCGAGCGATGGCCTCCAGCACGTCGCGGGAAGTCGTCACACCGATGCTGTCGGTGATCCCCAGGGTCGCATTCCAGTCGCCCAACGGGCGGTGCAGCACGAAGCCATGCTCCCGCTGCACCGGGCCACCCTGGAACACCGGCAGAGCGGCGATGGGGGCGCTGGCGCCGGCGATGCTCAGGTGCTCCATCACGTCGCCGAGCCGCAGGTCCATCGGTCGGTTGACCACGATGCCCATGGCGCCATCCTTGTTGTGCTCGCAGATGTAGGTGACCGTGTGAAAGAAGTTGGGATCCAACAGCTGCGGCATCGCGATGAGGAAATGGTTGGTGAGAGAGGCGCTGTCGACCATGGCGATAGTATCAGTCAGAGCTACCGGGTATACAACCGGCTGCTGCTCAGGAACTCCCAGGTTCGAATGATGTGCAGGATGTCGGTTTCCTTGCGAATATCCGGGGGAAACGGCGCAAAGGGCGCGGCCAGATGGACGATGCGCAGGGCGGCATCGTCCAGCACTCGCTCCCCGGAGGACTGCCGCAGAATGATGTCGTTGATGGTGCCGTCGGCGTTCAGTGCCACCTCCAGGCGCAGCCTGCCCTGCAAACGACGCCGCTTGGCCTCGTCGGGATAGTTGAGATTGCCGATGCGCTCGATCTTCTTGCGCCAGGCCTCCACGTACATCGCGTAGCGGGCCTCAGTGGTGTTGGCCGTGACGAATCGGCGCCGCGGCCGCTTGGCGTAGGCCCGCATCGAGCGCTCGATCTCGGCGCTCAGGCTTGCGATCTGCATGCTGTTGCTGATCAGCTTGGAGGCGGAAGGATGCTGGTGATGGGCGGGGCTGGTCTCTTCCTTGGGACGGGAGACCCTTGCCTTATGTGATGCCGGCGCCTGGGTGGTGATGACCCGCACGGGGGCTTTCCTGGCCTCGCTGGGCGGCGGGGCTTGCGGCGGCGGTGGCGTGACGGCCGGGACTGGGGCAGGGAGCGGGCTAGCCAAGGGGGTGGAAGGCTTGGCTGGCTTATCCAGTGTTCCGCCGCCTATCTGATTGGCCTGTGCCAGGAAATCGGGCCGCTTCGGCGCCTTGGCGCTGCGGCTGTGCACCAGGGTGACGTCCAGCGAGGACTCGTGACGCTCGTGCGGCGGTGAGGCCTGGAAGCTCACGCCCAGGATGACGATGGCGTGCAGCATCAGGGCGAAGAACAGGGTCAGACTCAGCCGGTCGCCCGGTCCCGCCAGGGAGTGCGGGACGCGAGCGGGGGATGTCGCCTTCTTGGGCATGGCAGAGGGAGCTATAGCGGTCTCTGGGCGAGGGTCGCTTCTATCGCATCGAGCAGCTCGGCGCCGATTCTGAGGCCGTAGATCTCGTCCAGCTCGCGGATGCAGGTCGGGCTAGTAACGTTGATCTCGGTCAGATAGTCGCCTATCACGTCGAGGCCTACGAACAGCAGGCCCATGGCTCGCAAGGTCGGGCCCACCTGGGCACAGAGCCAGCGCTCCCGCTCGGTCAGAGCAACCCCCACCCCCGTCCCGCCGGCCGCCAGGTTGGCACGGGTCTCCCCGGCGGCGGCCAGGCGCGCCAGCGCGTAGGGAACGGGCTCACCGCTCACCAGCAGGATGCGCTTGTCGCCGTGGGCGATCTCGGGGATGAAGCGCTGTGCCATGGCATAGCGGCGCTCGTGGCCGGTCAGCGTCTCGAATATCACGTTCGTGTTGGCGCCGCCTACACGCACCCGAAACACGCCGCTGCCGCCCATGCCGCCCAGAGGCTTGACGATGATGTCGCCGTGCTCCCGCAGGAATCCCTGCAGCTGCACCGCTCGGCGACTGATCAAGGTGGGCGGGGCACATTGCGGGAACCAAGCGGTGAAGGCTTTTTCGTTCGCGTCCCGCAGGCTGCGGGGCCGGTTGACTACCAGAGTGCCCGCCGCCTCGGCGCGCTCCAATATATATGTCGCGTAGACGTATTCCATGTCGAATGGCGGGTCCTTGCGCATCAGGATCACCTGCAGCGCGTCCAGCTCACGCTCTGCTTCCGCACCGAACGTGAACCAGCCCCGGGGGTCGTCCTCTACGTGCAGCTCCCGCATGCGAGCCCCGGCCCTGCCGTCCCGCAGGTACAGGTCCCCCAGCTCCATGTACCAAATCGGCCAGCCCCGGCGCTGGGCTTCCAGCAGCACCGCGAAGGTGCTGTCCTTTTTGATCTTGATGGACTGGATGGGATCCATCACGACCCCCAGTCGTGGAGCCATCGGGGACCTCCTCATGCGATGCGTCGAATGTCGCGCGGAGCGCGACACCTCTGTGCCGCGCAGCGGCGGGTCACTATGTCCGGCCGAAAATCAGTGGCTTGCTTCAGCCTCTCCAGACACCAGGTCCGGCAAACCGAGGCTAGGCATCGGGGCACCGGGGTCGGTCGGGTCCGTCCACCTACGCGAGTCGCAGGGGTGGCGCGCCACGGCGTCGGCATTATACAGCGCCTGGCCCGCGCGGCGGGCCACCGTGATGCATCTCCCTGAGGCATTGGTCGTTCTGGATTTCTGCCCGGCGCTGCAATCACTTATGGACTGTACCTAACTATTGTGTTAAATAACTTCAGAGTGCGAAACAACGGGCTGCTGCCACGGGCCACAGTGCGTGCGGCCGCTTATCCATTTTCCTCAGGCGGGCAATCTAAGGTAATTGAGATGGACAACTTCGACGGTCTGAAGGTCATGGTGATCGATGACAGTAAGACAATCCGCCGGACCGCCGAGACGCTGTTGAAGAAGGAAGGATGCGACGTCATAACGGCAACAGACGGTTTCGAGGCCTTGGCCAAGATTGCCGACAATCGCCCGGATATTATTTTTGTTGATATCATGATGCCGCGTCTGGATGGCTATCAGACCTGTGCACTTATAAAGAATAACCGCGTGTTCAAGGAAACGCCGGTGATCATGCTTTCCAGCAAGGATGGACTCTTCGACCGTGCGCGCGGCCGTATCGTGGGCTCCGAGCAATACTTGACGAAGCCTTTCACCAAGGATGAGTTGCTGGGAGCCATCAGGCAGCACGTGTCCAAGGCCCGCTGAGGGGCCGACGGAGGAGCGCTCCGATGTCGCCGGCAGGCAGGATTTCAATGGCTTACGGAATTTCCGCGGCGAGACGCGAACAAGGGGGCGGCTCATGGCACACGTGCTAGTGGTGGATGACTCTCCGACCGAGATCCACGTGCTAAGAACAATGCTGGAGAAGAACGGCTACCAAGTATCGACTGCAGCCAGTGGTGAGGAGGGCGTCGAAACTGCCAAGGACCTGCAGCCGGATCTGGTGCTGATGGATATCGTAATGCCGGGCTTGAACGGCTTTCAGGCGACACGCAAGCTTAGCAAGGACCCCAACACCGCCAATATCCCCGTCATCATTGTCAGCACCAAGAATCAGGAGACCGACAAGCTGTGGGGAATGCGCCAAGGCGCCCGGGACTATCTGACGAAGCCCGTTACCGAGCTTGAGCTGATCGGCAAGATCAAGTCCGTGCTGGGGTCCTGAGACCGCCGCACATGGACACCGATCCGTTCAAGGTTCTCCGGGAGCTGGAGCAACGTTGCCGGGCGGGTGCCGCGGGGCTTCCCCAGCAGGAGGAAGCAAAGAGCATCTGGTCCGGCATAGGCTTCCGGTTGGGCGAGGCGCGCTTCGTGGCGCCTCTGGCGGAGGTCGTGGAGCTACTGGCATACCCGACCCTGACCCATGTGCCGGGCGCCAAGTCATGGGTGCGGGGAATTGCTAACGTTCGTGGAAATCTGCTTCCGATCATGGACTTGAGAGATTTTCTCGGCTTGCGCCCGGTAGAGACAAATAAGAGCAGCCGAGTGCTGGTATTCGAGCACGGCAGCGTATTCGCTGGCATGCTGGTGGACGAAGCCCTCGGCTTGAAGCATTTTCTGGAGGAGGAGTGGCGACCCAATTGGGACGTCCAGGATGAGCACCTGCAGCCCTACCTGCGCGGTGGGTTTCTGGAGGAGGATGTCGCCTGGACGGTTTTCAGTCTGCACGCGCTTACCGGCGCGCCGTCGTTCATGCGGGCTGCGGTCTGATGCTGCGCCGGCGCCCAGGGCAGCCTCAACGCCGCCCTGGCGCGGCTACTCCGATTCTCCTGCTCTTGGCCCGCATTGCCGCAACCGGGCCGATAACCACCAAGGGTCTCAGGAGTCGAGCTTATGAAGGTGCTGCGCGAATCAACGAGAACCACCGATGTCGTCTTGGCCATCGGTATCGTTATCTTTCTGGGCCTGACCGCCTTGAACTTCTACGTCGTCACCACCAATGTGGAATACGACAAGGAGTATCTGGCGCTCTCCTCTGACCTGCGTGTTCTCTCCCAAAGTATCTCGAAGAATGCCACCGAGGCCTCGGGTGGCCAAACCGAAGCGTTCGGTCTGCTCAAGAGCGCCCGCGACCGTTTCCAGCACAATCTGACCCTGCTGAAGGAGGGTGACCCCTCTACGGGATTGCCGGCCTCGCCCGAGTCGGTGCAGGGTCCCCTGGCCGATGTGGATAAGTTGTGGGCCACCTTCCGCGAGAACGCCGACAAGATACTCAGCCGTGAAGAGCTGGTGCTGTCGCTGAAGCGGGTCGTCGAGGCGTTCAACAGCGTGATCCCGAAGTTGCAGTCCATCTCCGATGACGTGATCGGCATACTGATCCAGAAGGGCGCGTCCCAGCGGCAGGTCTACATCGGCAGCCGCCAGCTGGTGCTCACCGAGCGTATCGCACGCAACGTCAACCAGGCGCTGCAGAGCGACCTGGGTGCCGCCACCGCCGCCGAGCACTTCCGTCGGGACACCGCCTTGTTCGGCAGCGTGCTCAGTGCCATGCTGGAGGGCAACAGGCGCATGAAGATCGACGCCATCGTCGACCCCGATGCGCGGGCCAAGCTGGAGAAGATGAAGAGTCTCTACGGTACCCTGAACGGATACGTGGGTGAGATCCTGGAGGCCTCGCCGGAGCTGTTCGAGGAGCGCGAGGCGGCCAACACCATGTCCGGCACCAGCGACAAGCTGCTCGGTCTCAGTGGCACGCTGGTGCAAGCCTACTCCCAGGTGGAAGCCGAGCGACCCATCTACGAGAAGGTCGTTGCGGGACTGGCGGCCGCCGGTGTGGCCGTGGTGCTGATCGTCGCCCTGTTCTTCCTCCGGATGCGCGAGGACCGCCAGCGTGCCGCCGCCACGGCCGAAGAGAATCGCCGCAATCAGGAGGCGATTCTCCGCCTCCTCGACGAGATGGGTGACCTCGCAGACGGCGATCTGACTGTGCACGCCACCGTGACGGAGGACTTCACTGGCGCCATCGCGGACTCCATCAACTACACCATCGACGCCTTGCGCGACCTGGTGTCCACCATCAACGAGACCGCGGTTCAGGTCTCATCCGCGGCCCAGGAGACTCAGGCGACGGCCATGCATCTGGCCGAGGCCAGCGACCACCAGGCCCAGGAGATTGCCGGCGCCAGCGCGGCCGTGAACGAGATGGCCGTCTCCATCGAGCAGGTGTCGTCCAACGCCGTGGAGTCCGCTGCAGTGGCGAAGAACTCGGTGGCACATGCCGTGCGTGGCGCCGAGGCCGTGCAGAACACGATCCACGGCATGGACACCATTCGCGAGCAGATTCAGGAGACGTCCAAGCGCATCAAACGCCTCGGAGAGAGCTCACAGGAGATCGGCGACATCGTGGGACTCATCAACGACATCGCCGACCAGACGAATATTCTCGCCCTCAACGCAGCCATCCAGGCCGCCATGGCCGGGGAGGCGGGTCGAGGCTTCGCGGTGGTTGCCGACGAGGTGCAGAGGCTGGCCGAGCGCTCTGGCAATGCGACCAAGCAGATCGAGGCCCTAGTGAAGACGATTCAGTCGGACACCAACGAGGCGGTGATATCCATGGAGCAGAGCACCTCGCAGGTGGTCGCCGGTGCCAAGCTCGCCCAGGGCGCGGGCGAGGCTCTGGAGCAGATCGAGAACGTGTCCAAGCACTTGGCAGACCTGATCGGAACCATCTCCAATGCGGCAGGCCAGCAGTCTGCGGCGGCGGCCAACATTTCGAACACCATGAACGTGATTCAGGAGATCACCACGCAGACCTCCTCGGGCACCAATGAGACCGCCGTCTCCATCGGCAATTTGGCGGATCTGGCAAACGAGCTGAGAAAGTCGGTGGCGGGCTTCAAGCTGCCGGAATAGGTCTGGGCTGCGCGTGACGCCCTCGGTGACCCAGGCCCAGCCGCCATCCTGGCGGGGCGTCACGCCTCTGCCCGATATGGATGACGCGCAGTTCCGTCAGTGGGCGGTACTGCTGGAGCGGAGGACCGGCTTGAGCATCTCGCAGACCCGGCGGTCGTTCCTGGTGACGAACATCGGGCTGCGGATGCGCGAGATAGGCTGCAGCGACTACCAAGCCTATTTCGACCTGTTGAGCACGGGGGTCAGGGGGCATGCGGAGTGGTCGGTACTGGTGGACCGGCTCACGGTTCACGAGACGCGCTTTCACCGCCAGCCAGACTCGCTCGACTTGATGCGGGAAAGCTTTCTGCCAGAGCTGGTGGCCCGCTGCGAGCCACCGTACTCCGTGGGCGCCTGGAGTGTTGGATGCTCCACGGGTGAGGAGGCGTACTCCCTGGCCATGCTGATAGATGATTTTCTCGAGCAATGCCCGCCGGGATTCCGTTATGGTGTCACCGCGACGGACATCAGTTTGCCCGCGCTGACAGTGGGTCGGCGCGGCATCTACGGTGGCCGCCAGCTACGGGATCTTCCAGAGCGGCTGCGCCGCAAGTACTTCACCAAGCTGGACCTGTCGGAGCGCCCCGGCAGCTATCGGGTCGTGGAATCCGTGCGCGCTCGCGTCTTCTTCTCGCAGCTCAATGTCCTAGAGCTTGGCCGTGCGCCGCGCATGAGCATGGACCTCATCTACTGCCAGAACCTGCTGATCTATTTCAATCGACAAAGACGCATGGAGATTCTTCATGGCTTGACTCAGCGCCTGGCTCCCGGGGGACTCCTGGTTCTCGGAAACGGCGAGGTCGCAGGCTGGTCGCACCCGCAGCTGCAGCGTGTCCCCTCCCAGCACACACTGGCGTTCCGCAACAGCATAGACGCCGCACCAGATCGGACTGAGTGACTATGGTCGAGAACACCGAATACATGTCCCTCAACTGGGTTAAGTCTGAGATTGACGAGACCTTGAAGCAGGCGCGCAATGCCCTCGAATCCTATGTCGAGGATCCGGAGGACACACAGCAGCTTGGGGCCTGCATCATGTCGCTGCATCAGGTCAGCGGGACCCTCCAGGTCGTCGAGCTCTACGGTGCGGCGCTCCTGGCCGAGGAGATGGAGCACCTGGCCGACGCGATAGTCCACGATCGGGTGCGCAATCGTGAAGACGCCTGCGAGATCCTGGTCAGCGCAATGCTCCAACTCCCCGACTACTTGGAGCGCGTGCAGGCGGGCCAGCGCGACATGCCGGTGGTGCTGTTGCCGCTGCTGAACGACATCCGGGCGACTCGCGGCCTGAATCTGCTCTCCGAGGGGGCCTTCTTCTCACCGGATTTGAGTGTGGTGCCACCATCGCCGCCGCCGGCGGAGGGAATACCTGCGAATATCGATCTGCGTGTAGTCGCTCACAAGCTGCGACCGGTTTACCAGAGCGGACTGGTGGGCTGGTTTCGCGACATCGACCGCGGAACCAGCCTCAAGAAGCTGGCGTTCGTCCTCGACAAGCTTCACTGCACGGCTCGCACCGAGGCAACCTTACGGTTTTGGTGGGTGGCCACCGGAGTGGTCCAGGCGTTGGGCGCCGAGGCGCTCGACTCCAGCCCCACGCTCAAGCTGCTGCTCGGCCACATCGACGGGCAGATCAAGCTGCTCGCGAGTGAAGGCGAGAGCTTCCTCGCCGCCCATCCCGACACGGACCTGCTCAAGAATCTGCTCTACTACGTAGCTAAGGCCAAGGGAGGTGGCACCCGAGTCGAGCAGCTGCAGGAAGCCTTCAGGCTGAAGGCTCTGCTCATTACCGAGGATGAGCTGAGCGAGGCCCGCCAGCGACTCGGAGGGCCAAACCTGGAGGTCATGCGCTCCGTATCCAAGGCTCTGCGCGAGGACCTCGCCAGCGTCAAGGACAGCCTGGATCTGTTCGTGCGCAGCGACGACCGCAAGGTCGAGCGCCTCAGGGCGCTGAACGATACCCTGCGGCAGATATCGGACACCCTGGCCATGCTCGGTCTGGGAGCACCGCGCAACGTGATCCAGGAGCAGATGGGTCACATCGAGCGCATGCTTGAAGATGCGAAGCCTGTGGCAGATTCCAGCCTGATGGATATCGCCGGTGCGCTACTCTATGTGGAGGCCTCACTCGGCGGTCTGGAATCCGGAGAGGCCACGGCTCAACCGAGCGAGCAGGCCGCCGAGCAGGCGCTGCTGCCCGAGCCCGAGGTGCGGCAGCTGCGCGGTGTGGTGATCAAGGAAGCAATCGCCGATGTCACCCGGGCCAAGGATGCCATCGTCGGATTCATCACCGCTCCCTATCAGCATGACCTGCTGGCGGAGATCCCCCAGCTGTTCGCTCAGATTCGGGGTGCACTGAGCATGCTCGTGCTGGAGCGGGCCGCAAAGCTCATCGAGGCCTGTGGAGAATACATCGCGCGCGAGTTGCTGGAGAAGCGCGTCACCCCCAGCCAGGAAGAGCTGGATGCCTTGGCCGATGCCATCACCGGCGTCGAGTACTACCTGGAGGGCATAGGGGAAGGGCGTGCCAACGTCGCCGCCGTACTGGACGTTGCCGACCGGCGGCTGGCGGAGCTCGGCTATGCGGTAACCGAGACCGGCATCGAGGGGCCCGAGGAGGCAGCCGAAGGTGCCGCGGTCGCATCCTTACGCCGCCTCGCGCTCGCTTTGGACCGCTGGCTGGCGGACTCCGTCGACGCCACCGCGTGCCAGGACCTTCGCGATACGGTGGGCAGAATGCCCGCCGTCGCGGAGAGCGAGACTGCGCGGCAGAAGGTTGCCAAGATAGCCTCCGACGTCAACGCGATGGTCGGACTCATCTGCGACGGACGCGGCGATCTCACCGACGACATCGCAAACACCCTACGCCTGGCCCACGACACCCTGAGCCGGATTCTGCTCGGGGAAGAGGTCGGCGGCGAGGAAGTGGCTGCCGAGGAGGAAATCTCCGAGCAGGCCGCGGTCAAGGCCCAGCCAGTCGAGGCGCCGCCCGCCGCGGATGAGGCCCCGGAGCAGGCCACGGCCGAGGCCGAGCCAGTCGAGGCGCTGCTGGCCGAGGAGGAGGTCCCCGAACAGGCCGAGGCCGAGCCGGTCGAGGCGCCACCCGCCGAGGAGGAAGTCCCCGCCCACGAGGTAGCGGCCGAGGGTGCCGCCGAGGAAATCCGGATCGAGGCGGCACTGCCCGTCGAGCAGTCGGCTGCCGGGCAGGCCGCCGGCGAGCAAGGTGTCGCGGCGGCTCCGCCGGGCGCGTCGGAGGCACCTCCTGCTGGCCCCGAGGTGGACGATGAGATCATCGAGATCTTCTTGGAGGAAGCTGACGAGGAGCTGGCGACCATCGCGATCCAGTTCCCGAAGTGGCGTGCGGACAGTACCGACACGGAAGCACTGAAGACCTTCCGGCGATCTTTCCACACGCTGAAGGGCAGCGGGCGCCTGGTCGGTGCACGGGCCGTCGGGGAGCTGGCCTGGGCGTGCGAGAACATGCTGAATCGGGTGATCGACGGCGCGGTCTTTCCCTGTGCCCTCATCTATCGCGTGCTCGAAGACGCCCAGGTGGGCACGCGGCAGCTGCTAGAGCACTTCCGCGGCGGCTCGCCACCAACTTTGGACATTTCAGCCTTGGAAAGGCTTGCTCGTCGGTTGTCCGAGCCGGGCGGCGAGCAGGCCGTGCTGGCCGAGGAGTCCGCCGCAGCCAAGCCGGCCGCGGAGTCCGGCCCACCGAGGAAGAGTCTCGCACCGGAGGCGGCGGAGCAGGGTGTGGAGCTCGAAGCGGCGGCTGTGCCGGAGCCCGAGGTCCCGGAGGGGGAAGGCCTCGCGCCCGAGGCAGCGCTTAGCCAGGGGCTCGTCGCTGCCGAGGAGCAGCGGGCGACCGCTGCTTCTGAAATGGAGTTCCAAGAGCCGGCTGTGGAGTTAGAGCTCGGTGAGGCGGAGGAGGTGCCGGCGGCCGAGGAGCCGTTGTCGGAGGGCATCGAAGCCGAAGAGATGGTGGAGGAGGTGTCGAGCTTCGAGCTGGAGGAGGCCGCGGAGGAAGAGCAGGCCACCGAGAGCTTCAGGCTGGAAGAGGAGGTCGAAGAGCCGGCTGTGGAGTTAGAGCTCGGTGAGGCGGAGGAGGCGCCGGTGGCTGAGGAGCCGTTGTCGGAGGGCATCGAAGCCGAAGAGATGGTGGAGGAGGTGTCGAGCTTCGAGCTGGAGGAGGCCGCGGAGGAAGAGCAGGCCACCGAGAGCTTCAGGCTGGAAGAGGAGGTCGAAGAGCCGGCTGTGGAGTTAGAGCTCGGTGAGGCGGAGGAGGCGCTGGCGACCGAGGGGCCATCAATGGGGGGCATCGAAGTCGAGGAGATGGCGGAAGCGGGCGAGCTGGAGCTGCAGGGCGAAGCAGCTCCCGGGGAGCAGGTGACCGCCAAAACAGGCGCGGGCGAGATCGACCCCGTGCTCCTGGAAATCTTTATCAAGGAGGCCAACGAGCACATGGCAACCGTCCGAGCCTACCTGGAGGAGTGCGGCGCCCCCCACACCTGTCAGGCCACGGAGGCTCTGATTCGTGCAGTCCATACGCTGCGCGGTAGTGCACACATGGCCGGCATCACGGGAATCGCCGCGCTGTCCGGGGAGCTCGAGAAATGGCTCCGAGCACTGCGCGATTCCATGCATCCCTTCGGCGACGCCGATCTGGCCCTGCTCACTGAGGCAACGAGGACCATGGAGCGCATGCTGGGAGTACTGGAGGGCCCGCGTGCACCCATGCCGACTGCGGAGGAGCTGGTCACGCGGACCGCCGAGGCCGCCCACGAGGCGGAGCAGCGGGCCGCAGCGGCGCCGGCGGTTGAGGAGCACCTCATTCCGGAGACGCCCCCATCGCCTGAGGTACTGGCGGCACAGTCCGGGGAGGTTGTCGGCCTGTTCGTCGATGAGGCACTTGATATCCTTGATGCCTCCGAAGGTGCCTTGACGCGTTTGCGTGAAGCCCCGGAGAAAGAGCAGCACATCGGCGTGCTGCAACGCGAGCTACATACGCTCAAGGGCAGCGCCCAGTTGGCAGGATTTGCCCCGATCGCTGACCTCGGCCACGCCATGGAAGACGCGGTCAACCGCATTGCCGCCGGGCAACTGGCGGCCGACCCCGGGCTTCTTGACCTGTTCCAGCGAGTCTGTGACCGATTGGTCGAAATGCTACACCGCGTCTACGACAGCACTCCGGTGCATCCGGCCGCCGACTTGCTTGCAGAGCTGCAGGCGGCCGGCGGAGGAGAGGCCGAAGACCGGCCGCCACCGTATCCAGAGAAGCTGGCCGAAACTCCGCCGCTCGAAGAGACAACTACCAATTCAGTGCCCGAGCAGCAGGGTGCGGACCTCAGAAATATCTTTCTCTCAGAGGCAGAGGAGATAATGCGCGGCCTGCAACGCCACGTGGAGGATTGGGACTGGGCGCCGGACCAGCTCGAGCCCGTCGAAGGACTGCGGCGGGAGCTGTACACCCTGCGTGGCGGTGCAGGTCTGGCGCAGGTGAACGAAGTCGCCGAGCTTGGCAATGCCCTGGAAGCGCTATGCAGCGCGATTCTCGAGGATCGTGTGAGCGGGGATGACCAGCCCCATCTGCTGCTGCGGACTGGACTCGATACCCTGGGCGGCATGCTGGCAGAGCTGCGAGAAGGCCGGCTGGCCACGCCGGCGCGGGATCTGGTCAAGCAGTTGACCGAGCGAACCGCCCGACCACCGGGTGAGCCCACCGGGGAGGGGGGCGCCGCCCCTTTTGATAAAGCGGGGGAAGAGTGGTCTGAGACCGCTCTGGTCGAGACGGCCGTTGGCGAAGCGGAGGCCCCCGCCGCAGAAACGCCAGCGGTGCAGGTCGAGCAGCAGGCACCGGTGGAGCTGCTCGAGCGCGACCCTGAGCTGGTCGCCATCTTTCTCGAAGAAGGGCAGGAGATTCTGGATGCCACGGACGAGGCGTTGAACAGGTGGCGCCTGGATCCGGAGGACGATTCGGTGGTCGAGCTCCTGCAGCGCAGCCTGCACACCCTGAAGGGGAGCTCGCGGATGGCAGGCATTCCCGAGGTCGGAGACCTCAGCCACAGCCTGGAATCGGTATTCCAGTCCATGGTGCAGGGTCGATTGGCACCCACCGACCAAGTGCTTAGCCTGGTGCACGATGCCTACGATGGCCTGGTGTCCATGCTGGAGCAGCTCAAAGGGGAGCATCCGGTAGAGCCGGCTGCGGACCTCATCACCCGCCTGGGCAGGGTGCTACAGCCCGCGGCCCACGAGGTCCTCGGAACTGTTCCGACGGAGCCGCCGGCTGAGACCGGCGTCGTTTCGGAGTCGGCGGCGCCAGCCCCGGAGCGCGACCCAGAGCTGGTTCAGATCTTCCTGGAAGAGGGCCAAGATATTCTGGATGCCACGGACGAGGTGCTGCGTCGGTGGCGCGGCAGCCCCGAGGACACCTCGGTGGTGGAATCACTGCAGCGCAGCCTGCACACCCTCAAGGGCAGCTCCCGGATGGCCGGCCTCCAGGAGGTCGGCGACCTCAGCCACCGGCTGGAATCGCTGTTCCAAGCGGTCGTGCAGGAGCGCGTTAGCGCCTCGGAAGGAATGCTCGACTTGGTGAATGAAGCCTATGACGCCTTGGTTGTCATGCTGGACCGGGTGCGGGCGGGCCAGTCGATTGCTCCGGCGCGGGACCTCATTGCCCGCCTGGAGATCCTCGCGCGGGGCGAGGCGGGTGTCCCGAGGCCCGAGACCCTTTCAGTCGAGGCGCCAGCGCCGTTGCCAATGGAGGCTGCCGCCGCACCCGAGCGAGATCCTGAGCTTGTCGAGATCTTCCTGGAGGAAGGTCAGGAGATCCTGGATGCCACGGATGGCGCCCTGCAGCAATGGCGCAACACTCCCGAGAACGGCTCGGTCGTGGAATCGCTGCAGCGCAGCCTCCATACCCTTAAGGGCAGCTCGCGCATGGCGGGCATTCCAGAGGTGGGCGACCTCAGCCATCGATTGGAGTCGCTGTTTCAGGCCATCGCCCAAGGGCGGGTCGAGCCTTCCCAAGAGCGCTACGAGCTGGTGCAGGCGGCCTATGACCGACTGGTGGAAATGCTAGGACAGGTTCGTGAGAACCGGCCGGCGGAGCCAGCGAGCGACCTCATTTCCCGCCTGGCCGAGACTCTCGGCGAGCAGCCCCCCACGGCGCCGGCCCCCGTGGCCGCTGTGGCTCAGGCAGCGCGGGCGGCGCCTCCCCGCGCCGCCGGGGGGCGGGTGCGGGAGGCCGAGCCCGTGCGGCGGGCACCCCAGGAGCTGGTGAGGGTTCGCGCCGACCTGTTGGACAATCTGGGCAATTTCGCCGGTGAGATCAGCATCTCCCGCTCGCGTATGGACGAGCAAGTGACGGGCTTCAAGCAGAACCTCGTCGAGATGGAGCAGACGGTGACGCGTCTGCGTGACCAGCTGCGGCGCTTCGAGATCGAGACGGAGGCCCAGATTTTGTTCCGCTACGAGGGTCAGACGGACTCCGAGGACGAGGAGTTCGACCCTCTGGAGCTGGACCGCTTCTCCCAGATGCAGCAGCTCTCGCGCAGTCTCCTGGAGAGTCTGGGGGACCTGTCCAGCATTCGCGAGACGTTGGGCAACCACACCCGCGAGACAGAGACCTTGCTGGTCCAGCAGTCACGGGTGAATACCGAGCTCCATCAGGGGGTCATGCGCACGCGCATGGTGCCTTTCGCCGGCCTGGTGCCACGCCTGCGGCGCATCGTTCGCCAAGTCTCGGCAGAGCTCGGCAAGCGGGTCGAGCTGCGGGTGGTCGGCGCCGAGGGCGAGATCGACCGTACCGTGCTCGATCGCATGGTGGGCCCGATGGAGCACATGCTACGCAACGCCATCGACCATGGCATTGAGACGCCGGATGAGAGGCGGCAGAAAGGCAAGCCGGAGACCGGCATCGTCACCCTCCGCCTTGGCCGGGAGGGCTCGGAGGTGGTGATTGTCCTCAGTGACGACGGCAAGGGCATCAACCTGGATGCGGTGAGACGCAAGGCCTTGGACCGCGGCCTCATGGCGGAAGGTGCGCGTCTGACCGACAACGAGGTCATGCAGTTCATTCTCGAGGCAGGCTTCAGCACCGCGTACGAGGTCACCCAGATCTCCGGGCGCGGCGTGGGCATGGACGTGGTGAACAGCGAGATCAAGCAGCTCAACGGCGCCCTGCGCATAGATTCCGCGCCCGGCACGGGCAGCCGATTCACGGTGCGGTTGCCCTTGACGCTGTCCACCAGCCAGGCGTTGATGGTGCAGGAGTGCGACGATCTTTTTGCCGTCCCATTGACGGCTATCGACGGCATCGTGCGTATCCCCGGGGAGGACATGAGGCGCTTCCAGGGGCCGGAGGCTGAGCCGCTGAGCTACGCCGGGCTGAGCTTCAGCGTACTCATGCTGTCGCAGCTGCTTAACCTGGCCCCGGCACCGCTGGAGGGCGGCAAGATGGCATCCCTGATGCTCGTGCGTACGGGCGACCACCGGGTCGCAGTGCACGTGGATGCCCTGCTGGGCAGTCGCGAGATTGTGGTCAAGCCGGTCGGCCCACAGCTCAGCACCGTGCGCGGTATCTCCGGTGCAACCATTATGGGCGACGGTCGCGTGGTCCTGATTCTGGATGTCACCACCCTGGCCCGGCTGGGCATAGCGCGGCAGCGCGTCGCCCCCACGGAGGCGGAAGAGGTGACGGCGCCGGTGGCGCCTGAGAAGGCCAAGCCGCTCATCATGGTGGTGGACGACTCCATCACGGTGCGCAAGGTGACTGCGCGTTTGCTAGAGCGTCACGCCATGGATGTGGTGGCGGCGAAGGATGGCGTCGATGCAGTAGCTCAGCTACAGGAGACCATTCCCGATGTGATGCTGCTGGATATCGAGATGCCGCGCATGGACGGCTACGAGCTCGCAACGCTGATGCGCAACAGTGAGCGCCTCAAGGAAATTCCCATCATCATGATCACCTCCCGCACCGGCGAGAAGCACCGCGAGCGAGCCATGGGCATCGGTGTCGACACCTATCTCGGCAAACCGTACCAGGAAGGTGAGCTGCTGGAAAACATCTCCAGGCTCCTGGCGGGACGTCAATGACATGTCGGGGCGTACTGAGCGCCCCTTGCGCGCGGTTCTGATCTCGGACTCACCGCCGCAACGACACCGCCTGCAGAATCTGTTGGAGCAGGACGGCATTGAGGTGGTCCTCAGCCAGCCGCCTGAAGTGCAGGTGCTGGGGCTGCTGGAGCAAGGCGATATCGCGGACCTGCTTTTGCTGGACCTCGATGAGCACGCACTGGACGACGATTTCCTGGCCGAGTTGTTCGAGCGCTCGCCGCTCCCGATTCTGGTCAACGATCGAGCGACACAGGGCAACGGCGACACCCTGTCCCGTTGGAGCGAGAAGCTGCTCGCCAAGATTCACGGAATGGCAGCACCGTCCGTCGAGGGAGAGCCGCGCGCCGGGGCAGAGCCGTCCGCCGAGGCCGAGCGGCCCGTCCCGGAGCCGGGCGAGTTGGAGGGCGGAGCGCCGGCAGAGCCGATCGGCGGGCTGGCTCTGGATTTGGATCTGGACGAGGAAATTGCTGCGGGGCTGGCCCTGGAGCAGGGCGCCGCCAGCCGAGTCTGGGTGCTGGGAGCGTCGCTGGGCGGGCCGCAGGCGGTTAAGCGCTTCCTCGCGGCTCTGCCGCCCGACCTGCCCATCGGATTCGTGCTGGCCCAGCATATCGGTGCGGCATTCCTGCCGGTGCTGGCGCAGATCCTGAGCAAGGAGGCTCACTATCGTGTGCTGCCGCCCGAGGCAGACCGCTTGCTCAAGCACGGCGAGGTCGTGCTGGCTCCCGTCGAGCACTCCCTGCGGCTGCATCCCTCCGGGCGCATCGACTTCGGGCCCGCACCTACCGAAGGGTTCTATCGGCCCTCAGTCGATGAGGTGATGATCGAGGTCGCTCGATGCTATGGTGAGCACTGCGGCGCCATCGTGTTCAGCGGGCTAGGCAACGATGGCGCGAAGGGATGCCGAGTCATTGCCGCCGCTGGCGGAGTCGTCTGGGCCCAGGTGGCCACCAGCTGTGTCAATAGCAGCATGCCCGATGCGGCGCGCGGCACCGGCGTGGTTCGCTTCAGCGCTGACCCCGAGGGGCTGGCGGCGAATCTTGTGGCGTATCTCGAGGTACGGTCCTAGCCTGGACTGACGACGCCAATTCTTTCAGGAGAGTGATATGGCCGAAGCGACCCGGATCCACAGCCTGCTCATTCCACTTCAGCGCCAGACGCTGTTGCTGCCCAATGCCGCAGTGGCCGAAATTATTCCCTACGTCGAGGTGCGGAGCCTGGCGGATGCTCCCCACTGGTACCTGGGGCTCATGAGCTGGCGTAACCAGGAGCTGCCCCTGGTCTCCTTGGACGTCGTGCTGCAGGAAGAAGCCCCTATACCTGGCCCGCTGACGCGTATTGTCGTGCTCAACGCCGTCGGCGGTCGGCACGACATGTCGTTCTACGGGATACTCAGTCAGGGAATTCCGCATCTGGTGCAGGTGACGCCGGACAACGTGGCTGCCCTTGAGGCGCCGGTGGAGTCTGGTTCAATCACCACCATGCCGGTGACTGTCAGCGGGGAGGAGGCGGCGATTCCCGACATGGCGGCGCTGGAGGACATCGTCTACGGCCAGTTCGTCGCGGCATAGTGGGCTTAGCCCAAGTCGCCCCTGAGCACCTGCAGTGCGGCCAGCGCCGCCACGGCGGCCGTTTCGGTGCGTAGAACTCTCGGGCCTAGTCGCAGTGCGCACCAGCCCTGTGCCACAGCCTCCGCAAGCTCCTCCGGTGCCAGCCCACCTTCGGGGCCGGCAAGCAGCGCGACCTCTTCGGCTCGCTCGGACAGGGATCGCACGCCGGCCGCGGCGTCGGGCGCCAGGCAGAGTCGCAGCTCCGCCTGGGCCAGCTTCAGTGCGGCTGGCCACGGCTGCGGTGGATCCAGGGCCGGGATCTGGTTTCGGCCGCATTGCTCGCAGGCGGAGATCACCACGGAATGCCAGTGGTCGAGCTTGCGGGCGGCTCGGTCGGCGTCGAGTTGGACCACCGAGCGGCGGCTCAGCACCGGGGTGATGCGGCTCACCCCGAGCTCCACCGCCTTCTGTATCGTATAGTCCATCCGCTCGCCGCGTGAGACGCCCTGCAGCAGGTGTAGGCACAAGGGAGACTCCCGGTCTACGCTGCAGCGACCGAGGACCCGGGCCGCTATGCTGCGACGTCCCACCGCCACGACCCGGGCCTCGTACTCGGCGCCGTGGCCGTCGAACAGGCTCAGCGCGTCGCCGGGCCGTGCCCGCAGCACCCGTGCCAGGTGCTCGCTCGGCTCTTGGCCCAGTGCCAGGTCCGTCCCCACCTCCAGAGGCCCGGAGACATAGATTCGCGGGCGGGTCACGCTCAGTTCCCGGTCGCCCGGTCGATGCCTTCGGCCACCACCTCGCCGAGTACGCGAATCTCCTCCGGCCTGATCACATAGGGGGGCATGAGGTAGACCACGTTGCCCAAAGGACGCAGCAAGGCGCCGTGCTCCAGGCCGTGGCGATACACCCGCAGCCCCCGGCGCTCCTGCCAGGGATAAGGGACGCGTCCCGACTTCTCCTGCACCATCTCGATGGCGACTATCATCCCCCGCTGGCGGACCTCCGCCACGTTGGGGTGATCCGCGAGTCCCGCCGTGGCCTCGTCCAGCAGTCGGGCTCGATCCCGATTGGCCTCGATGACCATGTCCTGCTCGAAAATGTCCAGGGTCGCCAACGCGGCCCGACAGCCAAGGGGATTGCCGGTATAGCTGTGGGAATGCAGAAAGGCCCGTAGGCTTTCATAGTCGGCGTAGAAGGCCCCGTAGATGTCATCGGTGGTGAGCACCACCGACAGGGGCAGATAGCCCCCGGTCAGCCCCTTGGACAGACACAGGAGATCCGGGGCGACGCCAGCCTGCTCGCAGGCGAACAGGGTGCCGGTGCGTCCGAAGCCCACCGCGATCTCGTCCGCGATCAGATGCACGCCGTGGCGGCTGCAGGCTTCCCGCAGCAGCTCAAGGTAGACCGGGTCGTACATGCGCATGTTGCCGGCACATTGCACCAGGGGCTCTATGGCCACTGCGCAGACCTCGGCCGCGTGGCGCTCCAGGGCGACCTCCATGGGAGCGAACATGCGCCTGGAATACTCCGCACAAGACTCGCCGGGCTCACGGTAGTAGCAATCAGGAGACGGCACCGTGATTGGCCTCAGCAGCAGCGGCTCGTAGGTGTCCTTGTAGAGTCCGACGTCGCCCACAGCCAGTGCACCTAGGGTCTCCCCGTGGTAGCTGTTGCTCAAATTGATGAACCGCGTCTTGCTCTTCAGGCCCTGGTTGCGCCAGTAGTGGAAGCTCATCTTGAGGGCCACTTCGATGGCGGAGGAGCCGTTGTCCGCATAGAAGCAGCGATTGAGGCCTGCCGGAGTCAGCGCTACCAGGCGCTCCGAGAGCTGCACCACCGTCTCATGGGTGAAGCCGGCGAGCAGCACGTGCTCCAGGCGGTCCATTTGCGCCTTGATTGCGGTGTTGATCCGGGGGTTGGCGTGGCCGAAGAGATTGACCCACCATGAGCTCACGGCGTCGAGGTAGCGCCGGCCGTCGAAATCCTCCAGCCAGACCCCCTGGGCGCGGCGAATGGGGATGACCGGCAGCCGCTCGTGGTCCTTCATCTGGGTGCACGGGTGCCACACGGTGGCGAGATCCCGTGCCATCAAGGTGCTGTTGTCCACGGCTTGGCCCGCGGAACCTCAGGCCGCCGGGCTGGCCGCGGTGTCCAGTCCGAGGCCCCGCCACAGGGCTAGCGTGGCCTCGCTCTGGTTCATGGTGTAAAAGTGCAGCCCTGGCGCGCCGCCGGCGAGTAGGCGCTGACACATCTCCAGCACGACGTCCAGGCCGAAGGCACGGATGCTCTCTATATCGTCCGCAAACGCCTCCAGGCGCATGCGTATCCAGCGTGGAATCTCCGCCCCGCACATGTCCGAGAAGCGGGCGAGCTGGCTGTAATTGGTGATGGGCATGATCCCTGGCACGACCGGCAGCGCGACCCCCAGCTGCTCGCAGCTGTCCACGAAGCGGAAGTAGGCATCCGCGTTGTAGAAATACTGGGTGATGGCGCCATCGGCGCCGGCCTCGACCTTGCGTTTGAAGTTCAGGAGGTCGGCCTCGGCATTGCGCGCCTGGGGATGAAACTCCGGATAGGCTGCCACCTCGATGTGGAAGTGCTTGCCCGTCTCCCGCCGAATGAGCTCCACCAGCTCATTGGCGTGGCGGAGGTCCCCCGGCTCCCGCATGCCCGAGGGCATGTCGCCGCGCAGCGCTACGATGTGGCCGATGCCGCGGCCCACGTAGTCGTTCAGCGCGGCCCGGATGCTGTCCTGCGTCGAGCCGATGCAGGACAGGTGAGGCGCGGCGGTGATGCCCGTCTGAGACTGGATCTCCACCACCGTCTCGAACGTGCGCTCCCGAGTGGAGCCTCCGGCACCGAACGTGACGGAGAAAAAGTCGGGACCCAGCGCCGCCAGCGCCTCTCGCGTGCGTCTGAGCTTGTCCACGCCCGCCTCGGTCTTGGGCGGAAAGAGCTCGAAGCTGAAAGTTCGGGGGTAGCGACGCTGGGATTCCACGGCAGTCACACCGGCCGGCCCGGAATCGTCGTCGGCAACGAGTCCGGGCTGCGAGCCCTCAATAGCGGTAGTACTCGGGTTTGTAGGGACCATCCACCGGGACGCCGATGTAGTCGGCCTGGCGCTGGGTGAGCCGGGTGAGCCCCACTCCGAGCTTGGCAAGGTGCAGCCGGGCCACCTCCTCGTCGAGCCGCTTGGGCAGCACGTACACCCGCCTGCCGTAGGCGTCCGGGCGCCCGTACAGCTCC
>CAYQDX010000015.1:0-27400 GCA_964416345.1 uncultured Ectothiorhodospiraceae bacterium | reverse complement strand
TCTTGGGACGATTATTTCTTTCCGCGGCCCTAAGCTCAAGCGCATTCTTTCCCGTGACCCACGGGCGCCTATCCGTACGGCGCCCGTGGACGTCCCTGGCCGCCGACGTCACGCTCAGGCGCTGGGCCCGAGCACGCGGTTCCAGTCCAGCCGCGCTGTGAGAGACATCAGCACCGCCAGGGTGAGCACGGAGCCGATGGTCACCGTGAGCCCGGTCATGCCCTCCAGGAAGAAGGAGTAGGAGAACAGCACTAAGTAGAACATCTGGCCCAGGGCGGCGACCCGCCAGGGAAAGCCCACCCCCAACGCCGCCCGCAGGTAGGCGATGACCAGACCCACCGAGGTGACGGAGGCGATGGCGAAGGCCAGATGGACATTGACCTGGTCGACCAGGTAGGCGAACAGCAGGTGGAAGGCGAAGAAGCCCGCAGTGACGAACAGATAGTGCATGGGGTGGATGGAAACTCCCTGCAGGATGGCGATGGCGCTGATGAGCACGAAGAAGAACAGCAGGCACACCGGGGCGAAGAAGGTCATGCGGGCCGCCAGGGGCCCCGGGTTCACCTTGACTGGCATGGCGATCGCGACGCTTTGGCGGGTGATGAGATCCGCGGCCTGCCACACCAGTCTCGTGCCGCCGTCCGTGGCCTGCAGGCTCATGGGCGAGAGGCTGCCCTCGGGGAAATCCACCGCGGCGAAGTCGGTGGTGACGGTCATATCCAGCCCGCGGATGCGCCCGCTGCCGGGTGCCGGACGGTAGCGCCAGGTGCCCAGACCCCGGGTTCGGTAGGCCACGCGCAGGCTGCGGGTCTGGCCGGGCGCCAGCTCAAGCACCAGGCGCACGCCTTCGGCCGTGTCCAGCTCGCTGCGCTGGGGCTCGCCGTCCAGCCAGACCCCGAAGCCCTCGTAGGTCGCGCTGGTCGAGGGCAGAGGGAAGTGAATCCGCAGCTTCTGTGTGACCGGCTCTTCGTTGGTGATGGCGTAGCTGCCGTCGAAGTGGCTGACGAAGGTGGGGTACCACAGCAGGCCCTTGCGCCGCTGCTCCAACCTGAGATCGACCAGGATCCGGTTGCTCGCAGGTAGCACCTCCCGGCGGCGGTTGCTGCCCGGCACCTCCACCGTGAAGCGGGGGGCGGACTGGGTCACCGGTGCACCCCACAGGGATCTGACGGCAGACTCCAGGGCGGAGGACGTATCAACGGAGCGGACCTGATTGACCGCGCCGAGGATGGCCCAGCCGGCGGCACCTGTGATGAAGATGACGGCAATGGCGAGGATACGTTGGACGCTCATGGCGGTTACCTCTGCTCGCTGACGACCGGCTCTTTGTAGTAAACGGCCGCGGTGATGGGCTCGCCCCGGTAGTAGGGACGCAGGAAGTGGTAGGCGGTGCCGGTGAAGCCGGCGACCCGGGGCCAGCCGTTGGCCTTGGCAGGCTGCAGATCCCCCTCCACGGACACCAGCTCGACTCTTGGCTCCAGCCCCACCGCCAAGTGGAGCCGGCGGGCGCTGATGCCGGTCGCCGGGATGGAGAGCTCCAGCCGCCCGGACAGGCCCAGGCGGGCACTCTTGGACAGGTAGGCCAGCTCCACCGTGCACTTGGAACGGCCACTCAGGGGTATCACCCAGTGATCGCCGGATTGGGCGTAGAGCCGGCGCGGTACGCCGTCGACCCGCAGGCTCCAGATCTCGGCCCCGGGCACGGCAGCCAGCACCAGCTTGTCACCGGCCTCGCGCGGCATCTTCAGATGCAGCATGGTGAGGGTGCGGCCGTTCTCCGTGAAGCTGGTGTAGACGTGTAGGGTGTCCAGCACGACTTCGGGGCTGGCCACGGCGTCGTAACGGGTGAGCGCCAGGGCGATCTCGCCCCTGGGCGCGCGGTCGTATCTGGTGAGGGCACCAAGTTGGGCGCGCAGGGCCTCTGGCAGGCCCGCGACGGGCAGGCCCCGACGGTAGCCCTCGCCCACCAGGGCGACGCTGCCGTCCTCCGGCTGGTCCAGCGCAAGCTCGCCTTCCCGCCCGAGGTTGCCGGCGATGGTCGGCAGCCGGACCCTCACCGGTCCCTCCCTGGCGGGCAGCTCCAGGCGCAGCACCATGGGCTGCCGTCCCTGCGCGGGCGGGGTCACCCGCAGCGTATCCGGGCCCGCATCCCGCAGGGCGGCGGCCGGCAGACTGCTATCCACCAGCCGGGCGCCTGCCGGCAGCTGCAGCTCGAAGCCTGCCGCGCCGCCCTCGGTCGCCAGCAACCACGTGGTGAGCAGGTATTTGGCGCCGCTGACTCCGATGCGGGAAAAGGTGTCCACGACCGGAGTGGCCCCAGTCGGGTGACCCTCGGCGCTCAGGCGAAAGCTCAGCGCCTCCCGTGGCGTGAGCACATAGCGCCCGTCCCCTCGTGCCAGTCCGGGCGGCTCCAGCAGCCGGATACCCTCCGGCAGGGTCAAACGCACCGTGTTGCTGAGGGCCCGCGGCACCCGGAATCGTACCCGGCGCGTGCGCCGCTCCGCGCTCAGTCGCCCGAGAAAGCGCAGAGCGATCCGGAAGCGATCCTGGCTGTCGATGCGCAGGCTATAGCCCTCGTCGCCGGCCATGAGGCTCGCCCCCTCGGCCTGCAGGATCTCGGTCAGGGCCAGCTCGTCGCCGAGCAGCGCGATTGGCTTGGGGTGTCCCCGCAGCACCTGACCGTCCAGGGTCAGGGTTCCCTGGAAGGTCTCGCCGCTCACCGTCAGGTCGTAGTCGGCATGAGACAGGGTGTAGAGCGGAGCAGGCTGCTGCTCCTTCTTGGGCAGCAGCGACTGCCTGAGCTGCTGGGTGTAGAGCGTCTTGAACTCCGGCCAGGGGATCGTGATGGTGCCCTCGCCGGCCCAGGCGGCGGTGGCCGCCAGCAGCGAAACAAGCAGGATGTAGCGCATTGCAGTACCTCCCAGGTTGACCTGGGAAACAGGCTACGGCGCCTGTGTGCGCTCAGAATGAGCCGAGTGTGAGGCGAGTGTGTGCGCTTCGTGAAGAGCACATCTCTGGAATCCTGGATCCGGCACATCTGACGCGTCGCGAGCTTCGCCCCTGCGCAATCACGGCACGCTTCTTGCTGGGTCGGCCTTGACAACAGCGTTGCGAGCGGCCTATGGAGTGTAGGTCGGGGTTGCTCGCATCGTGGGATGCGGTTTGGGGACGCGCCTCTCCATTTGCGAGCCGGCGAGTCGCCGAGCCGCGGATCCGGTTCGATTCTGGAGTTGCGATGGGCAGGGACAGCGCACCACAGCGGCGGGAGTCGTTTCGTGGGCCGATCGTCGTAAGAAGAAGGCGACGATCGTCGAGACCGAGCATCGCCAAGAGTGCGGAGGCCTATCATGTCGCGGCGGAAGTTACCCACAAGAGCGGGAGATCCCGGGAGTAGACCACTCTTCCAGCACGATGGGGGCATCGCACGAGCGCCGTGGCCGGTGGGCCCATCTCCCGTGGCCTGCGCGCCAGCGGTAGGTGCCAAGAATCGTATCTCGCCGAGCGGTTCCGCACGCCGGCGCGAGCAGGCGGGCGCCCGGATCAGGCGGGTCGCCGGTGCAATCTTGCTGGCCGCATCATGCATGCTGTCGCCCGCACACGCCGCAACGCCGTCCGGCGTCAGCGAGTTCTTCGTGCCGGTGGACGAGGACAACGAGTTCTACATCCTCGACGCCCTCGGGGGCCTGACGAGCCAGGATCTGCACTCGGTCGTCTCCCTCACCTCATGGGCGGACAACACGGTCGTGTACTACGACCACTGGGAGAACGGCTACAATTTCGATCCCAACGACCCAGGCGCCACCGCCGACGAGAGCTGCAGCGTCAATCGCGGCGCCATCCTCAACTTCGAGAGCTCCGTTCCGCTGCCGCGGCTGCCCACGCCGGGCAATTGCACGGGACAGACCCACCCGGCGGGCTGCACCATCGGCGCCAGCGGCAACACCAACTACTGCTACGACGGCCGCGACCGCGTCTACGCGGTCGGCGGTGGCGTGACCATGGTGCGCTCGGGCTGGCCGGAGAACACCGGCGCGGTGACGGGCTTGGGCGAGGAGGTCTATCCAGTCAAGCCCCAGCTGACGACTTACATCCTGCCCTTTGGCGAGGACCTATACGACAACGACAGCGCCCGCGTGGACTACCGGCGGGTGTTCGCCATGGTACAGGCCACCCGGGACGGCACACTACTGCAGGTGGATTTCGATCACGACGGCACCTACGACCCCATCGACTGCAACCACGACGGCAGCACCGACGGGACTTCCTGCACCCTCGACATGGGCGATACCTACCGGCTGGACCGGGACAGCGACGGCAGCGCCGACCCCTACGGTCATCTCGACAGTGGCACCGTCATCAAGGGCTCCGATACGCTGCAGCTGCAGATCATCAACGGCGACAGCGCCGCCACCTACAACAGTCGCGCGGTGTCGGCGTTTCCGCGGGGATTCTGGGGCAAGGAGTACTACGCACCGGTGCCCAGCAGCGGGCGCAACACCGACATCCTGCTGTACAACCCGAACGCGGCTGCGATCACCGTCAATTGGACCACCACGACCGGCTCGGGGTCGTTCTCCGTCGGCGCGAATCAGACGGTCTTCTTCGGCTCACCCCAGGGCGCGGGCATCTACGTGCCCAGCGATTCCGGGGTCTACCTCCAGGGCAGCGACACCTTCTGGGCCATCTCGGACATCGACACCAACAGCTCCACCTACGACTGGTCCTACAGCCTGGTGCCGAGCTATTTCCTGGACCAGGAGCAGTATCTGTCCTGGGCACCGGGATGTGACGGGTGCGTCAACGGCTCCACACCGCCTGCCGGCGATGCCGACGACGGCGGTATGTTCATCACGGCGGCTCAGGACAACACCACGGTCTTCGTCGACCGGGACAACAACGGCACGGTGGACTATCAGTACACGCTCAATCGCCTGGAGACGCAGTACATCTACGATGCCATCGACGGTGACCTGACGGGGGCGCACATCTGGGCCACCGCACCCTACACCCTGGCCTATGGCGAGAACCCACAGACGGCTCCCACCGCCAATCCCGGCCTCGACGTGGGCTACACCACGCTGCCCAACCCCGGCAACTGGATGGACCTGGCACTGACCGTGGCCAAGGCCACCAATCCCGTCAGCCTGTCCACCACGGCCAATCCGGCGATCACCACCTACACGCTCACAGTCCAGTCCCACGAATTCGCCCTAGACACCGTCAGCGTGGTCGACACCCTGGCGGCGGACTGGCACTACGCCATCGGCACCGACACCACGACCATCACGCTGCCCGACGGCTCGACTCTCGGCACCGACCCCGCTCTGAGCGGCGCAAGCTGCGGCAGCGACGGGGGCAGCTGCACGCTCACCTGGTCCGGCCTGGGCAGCATAGGGCCGAACCAGACTCTGACCATCGTGTTCAGCGCCCGCACGGTTGGCACGCCAAACTACGCCTCCGGTGCGCTCAGCCGCAACGACGTTCAGGCTACTGCGACGCGCGCCGTGGGCGGAATCACTCAGACCTTCACCGCCAATGATTTCGCCTTCAATGCCTATCTCGACAGCTCGGTGGGCATGACGGTCACCAAGTCCTCGTCCGTCCCGCAATCCACTCCGGTGAGTCCCGGCGACACGATTACCTACACGGTGGCCGTGAGCAATCCCGCCAGCTCCACGGCAAGCCTCACTGGCGTGTCGATCTACGACCCGACGCCCAACGGTGTGAGCTACGTGACCGGGAGCGGACAGTTGAGCGGTCCCGTCGATAGGACTTTTCAAGACGGCTTCGGCACTCAGGTGTATGACAACCAGAGCGACAACACCGGTGGTGTCCTGTGGGGCACGGACTGGGTGGAGCAGGGCGACGACGGAAGTCCCACCGGGGGTGACCTGCAGATCGTCACCGATGGCGGTGACAGCCGGCTGCGCGTGCGGGACGACAACAACCGTATCGGGCGCCGGGCCGACCTCTCGGGCTCCAGCCAGGCCATACTCTCCTTCGACTATCGCCGGGCCGGAATCGGCGGCAACGCCGACGAATATGTGGCGGTCCAGGTTTGCCAGAGCTCGACGTCAACGGACAACTGCTCGTCGGGGTGGGTTGAGGTGACGCGATTCCGCAATGGCACCGACTTTGGGTATACCACGACGTCCTATGACCTGAACGCACCGTCCATTCTCAACGGCAACGCCAACTCGGCGACCTTTGCCATGCGCCTCTACACCCCGCCTGGAGGCATGAGCAACGGGGACACCGTCTATTTCGACGACGTCAAGATCGACCTTGGAGCGCAGGTGGTGACGAATCCAGCCGGCGAGCCACCCCTCTTCGCCTCGGGCTACACCCTGGCCCCGGGACAAACCCTAACGTTGACGCTCGATGTTGCGGTCGACAGTCCGCTGCCGACGGGTCTGGGCGAGATCCTCAACACGGCCTCCGCCACGGCCAACGAGATCCCCGTGCCCATCAGTGACGAGGCACGCAACATCATAGTAAATCCGTCCCAGCAAAGCGCCACCGTGGGCGACCGCGTATGGCTGGACGGCAACGGCAATGGCGTGCTCGACGTGGGCGAGGGCGGCCTCGCCGGCGTGCAGGTCACACTGAAGGATCAATACGGCGCCCCGATGCAGGTGACCAGCACCGACTCCCAGGGACGCTATAGCTTCGGCGGCGTCGCGCTGGGCTACGGATACTACGTCGAGGCGACCGGCGGGCTGCCTGGCGGCTTGACCCAGACCACGGATGGACGCACCGACAACCGCACCGCGGCCTTCGACCTGTACCAGAGCAGCGACCTGGGAAACAACCGGGACAATTTCGGCACCGTGGCCTACGACAACAGCGACGGTAGCGTGTCTTGGTCCGCCAATTCCTGGTCCGAGAGTGGCGACAACGGGCTTGCCGGCAGCGGCAACATCCAGATCACCGGCGGCGAGCTGCGTATGACCAACCAGAACGGTGGGGCGGTCAACTCGCTACGGCGAGCCCTGGCCGTGCCATCCGCAGCCACCGGAGCGACTCTGAGCTTCGACTACCGCTCGGCGGGCGGGCTGGAGCCGGAGGATGAGGTCGCGCTGGAGATCAGCGACGACGGCGGAGCCAGCTGGACCTCATTGGCGACCTACGTCCAGTTCGTGAGCGGCAGTGCCAGCTTCGACATCGGCTCCTACCTGGCGAGCGCCACGGTCGTGCGCTTCAGCACCAACAACCAATATCTTGGCGGAGACGAATACTTCTACATCGACAACCTGGATATCAGCTATGGCGAGAGCGAGCCGGTGCTGACCTACCTGGATGCCGACATCGGCTATCACGCGGCGAGCAACACGGCGGTCATCGGCGATCTGGTCTGGAGCGACGCCGACGGCGACGGCGTGCGGGATCCGGGAGAGCCCGGACTGGCGGGCGTCGCGGTGCGACTCTACACCGACATCAACGGCGACGGGCTCATCAATGTCGGCGAGACCTTTGTCGAGACCACCACCGCAGCGGACGGCAGCTACCTTTTCAACGTCGCGGCCAGCGGCACCGAGGACTACATCGCCCACATCGACACCGCCCAGAGTGCCCTCTCCGCCTACGGCCCGACCACGGGAACGTCCATCTCCTTCGGCAACGTCGCCGACGGCGGCACGTATCTCACCGCGGATTTCGGCTTCGCCCAAGACGCCAGCGGCACGACCTACACCATCGTGGACCGCATCTGGCTGGATGACGGCGCAGGCGGCGGCACCGCGGACGACGGCGGCCAGAATGGGGGCGAATCCGGGATCGGCGGCGTCACGGTGGCCCTGCTGGACGCCAGCGGCAACGTCATCGCCACCACGACCAGCGATGCCAGCGGCGACTTTCGCTTCAGCGGTGTGCCCGGAGGGGCGCGCTACAGCTGGCAGATCACCGATCAGTACGGGGTGCTGGCCGGCTACTACGCCACGACGAGCTACGCCCAGTCGAAGGTGTTCCAGATGCCTGGGACGCTGAGCGGAGATCTCGACTACGGCTCGGCGGCGCACTTCGGCTACGACATCACCCGCAGCATTGGAGACACCGTATTCAACGACAGCGGGAGCGGCGGCGGCACCGCCGGTGATGGGATCCAGGACGGAGGCGAGCCAGGCATCAGCGGCGTCGCGGTGCTCCTGTACCAGGATGCGGACAACGACGGCAGCTTCGAGCCCGGCACCGACGACGGCAGCCCCGCGGGAAGCATCATTACGGACCCCAATGGGAAGTACATCTTCTCGGGCCTGGCTTCCGGCGGTCATTACTGGGTCAATATAGACGACACCCAGGTTGCGCTCGGCGGCTATGATGCGCTGACCACTGGCGATGACTCGGCCGTCTCCGGGCACCAGCGGCTGGTGATCCTGAGCGGCGAGGCCAGCCGGCTCGACATCGATTACGGCTACCGCGCCACCACCAGCTACAGTCTCTCCGGCCGGGTGTGGGACGACAGCGGCGCCGGCGGGGGCACCGCCGGCAACGGCGTTCAGGACCCAGGCGAGCCGGGTCTCGGCAACGTCACGGTGGAGCTAGCGCAAGGCGGCGTGGCCATCGGCACGACGACCACGCTCGGCGATGGCAGCTATGGCTTCGACGGCCTGCCGGCGGGCACCGCCCCCAATGACTACACGGTGCGCATCACCGACGACAACGGCGTGCTGGCCGGCTACGGCACCACTTACGAGAAGACCGAAATGGCAGGCGCCGCCTCCTACGACGGCCAGGAGACCGTCACGGTGCCACTGAGCGCCGCCGTTTCGGACCTGGACTTTGGCTACTACAAACCGATTCCGACGCTGGCGCTGGTGCGCAGTATGGCGGCGCACACCGTCAGCGGGCAGGTGGTGGTGCGCTGGCAGGTGGCCTCCGAGCTGGGCACGGCAGGCTATTATCTGGAGCGCCTGGCCGAGGGATCCGGGGCGTATGTGGCGGTCAACCTAGAGATGGTGCCGGGACTGGTGCAGGCCCCGCGGGGAGCCGAATACTGGCTGGCGGACCCGGGTGCTCGGCCCGGCGGGCACTACCGGTACCGGCTCGTCGAGGTGGAGTCGGACAACGTGCACCGGGTGCACGGCCCCTATGAGGTGGTGGTGGATGGCGAGGGCAGCCTCCCTAGTCTGGATGCGCCGGCAAGCCAGGCCCTGCAGGCCAGCGGCTACGCCCGCCGGGCCGAAGCACCCAGCGCGGAGGACGTTGCCACCTGGAGGAGCCGGGCCACGCAGCGTCTGGCGGCCAGCCCGCGGCCGAGCCAGCGCTATGTGGCCGGGCAGGCCTACCTGCGCATCGAAGTGCGCGAGGCGGGGCTCTACCGCGTCGCGGTGAGCGACATCGCCAGCGCGCTCGGGATCTCGGGTGCCGAGGTGACCACCGAGCTGCAGCTGGGCAGCCTGGCCCTCAGCAACGAAGGCCAAGCGGTGGCCTACCGCCTGGCTGCGGATGCTAGCGCCCTGTATTTCTACGGCGAGGGGATCAACACCCTCTACAGCGACACCAATGTCTACCTGCTGGGCCGGGGCCAGGGAGTGCATATCGCCGCGGTGCGCGGGCCACCGTTGCCCGAGCCGGACCCCAATCCGCAGAGCTTCCTCGCCTACACCCGTTGGGAGCAGAACCTGGTGCCGGCCACCTACCTGACAGGCTACCCGGATGAGGACTATTGGTTCTGGGGCATGGTGCGAGCGGGGGCGGCGCCACTGGTTTTGAGTGGGCTCGATGCCCCCGGAGCGGTAGGCGCGGGCCTGACTAGCGTGACGCTCAACCTGCGCGGTGGCAGTGAGGCCTCCTCGCCGCCGGCACTGCCAGACCATCACCTGCAGGTGCTGCTGAACGGCGTGCAGATCGGCGCGACCCACTGGGACGGCACCGCCTGGCACAGCTACACCGCGAGCTTCCAGCAGGGTGTGGCCGGAGCGCCGGTGGTGCTGCCCAGCGGCAACACCATCGAGCTGCGCGGGGTGCTCGACCCCGGCGTCTCCCAGGGCTTCTTCTGGCTCGACAGCGTGGAGCTGAGCTACTACCGCGGCTATGAGGCACTCGACGATGCCCTGACGCTCAACACCGAGGCCTATCCCGAGGTCACCGTGCGGGGCTTCAGCGACCCCGATGTGCTGGTGCTCGACATCGACGACCCGCGGCGACCGGTGGAGCTGGCTGCTTCGGTGCTGGCCACCGGTGCCGTCTACGGCGCAAGCTTCGCGCCGCCGCGGCCCAACGGACAGTACCTGGCGGTGGCCTTGAGCGCCGCCAAGGCCCCGGCCTCGCTGGCGGTGGCCAGCGAGGGGAATCTGCTGCATCGCAACAATCGCGCCGACTATCTGGTCATCGCCCCCTATGCCCTGCACGCCGGGGCCGAGGCACTGGCCGAGCTGCGCGCCGGCGAAGGCTTGCGCACGCAGGTGGTGGACCTGCAGGACATCTACGACGAGCTCAACTTCGGAATCGTCGATGCCCATGCCATCCGGGATTTCCTCGGCTACGCCTACCACAACTGGGCGCAGCCGCCGGCCTACGTGGTGCTGGCCGGCAAGGGTACCATCGACCCGCGGGACTTCCTTGGCTACCACACCAACGTGCTGCCGGTGCTGCTGGCCGACTCGCCCTTCGGGTTGAACAGCTCGGACAACCGCTATGCGGACGTGGTGGGCAACGACGGGGTGCCGGAGATGGCCATCGGGCGGATTCCTGTGCTGAGCGACGCCGAGCTGCAAAGCTACGTGCAGAAGCTCTCGGCCACCGCCTTGGAGTCGCCGGGTCAGGACCCACTGGCCTGGCAGAATCGCGCCATCATGATCGCCGACGGGGTCCCCGATCCGGCCGGAGACTTCCAGGCCGACAGTGAATCGGTGATCGACCTCCTGCCGGGGGGCATGAGCGCTGAGCGCCACTACTACCTGAAGGGCAGCAGCAGCGCCGTGCAGGCCCAGTTCCGCGCTGCGCTGCAAGCGGCCATCAGCACCGGGGCCGGGCTGGTGAACTACATCGGCCACGGCAGCATCAACCAGCTCGGCACAGTCGGCGTTCTGACCAACGCCGATGTGGCCACCCTCACCAACGCCAGCAGGCTGCCGGTGCTCGCGGCGCTGACCTGTGCGGCGGGCTGGGACTCCTATCCCGGCGTCGACGCCCTGGCCGGCAAGCTAGTCCTGCATTCGGGCGGGGGCGCGGCGGCGGTGCTGGCCCCCAGCGGACTGTCCTACGACGACTGGGCCGTGGCGCTCAACGCGGCCTTCGTCGAGGCCGCATATGCCGCCCCTGGGGTGCGGATAGGCGATGCGGTGCACCAGGCCCTGGCCGCGCTCTCCACCGCCGGCGGACCGCGCTTCATGATCGATATGTACGGCCTCACCGGCGATCCCGCCGTCGAGATCCCACTCGGCACCCGATAGTGATACGGTGATGTACCTAGGGGGTATGCGGAGATTCCGAAGCCATGAACGATAAGTTGAATGTCGAGCGGTCGACCGCCGAGGCCGGCGGGGCGCCGGAGGCGCGTAAAGCGTATGAGGGTCCGAAGATCTTGGCCCGCGAGCCGTTGGAGGCCGTCGCCGCTGTGTGCACGCCCTCCCCACCGGCGAAGACCTTCGGCGCCTGCTTCGCCGGACTCCTCAACTCCTGATGTCGCGAGCCGCGCACCCGAAGGTGAGCCGCCGCCGTACGGAGTAGGCGCTCGTGAGCTTCGCCGCCGCCTATTTGCAGCAGGCGCCCGAATGGTCCAGGCTTGCCGCCGAGCCGTGGGGGCACGAGCGGGTGGCCATCGACTTCGCCGGTGGACCCTACGAGCTCACCGGGCTGTCCGAGGCTCAGCGTACCTTGGTGCAGGAGCGCTTCGCGGGTATCTGCGAGGGGACGACTGCGGCCGAGCCGGCGTTTCGCTTTGCCGTCTGCCGGGTAGACGCCGAGCTGTTCCGCCACTTCGACCCCCGCGGCTGGGTGTATGATCTCGACCGTGACTATCACTCAGGGGGGCTGCGCCTGGCGGGGCGAGACCTGCTGGCAGAGATGCACTGGCCCGAGCCCATGGGCGGGCGGCTGTGGACCAGCCAGAACACTCATGAGGGCTTCCCCGGCGTGCTCGAGAACTGCTTCCGGGTCGCCGTCGTCTACCGCCTGTTGGGAATGGGTGGTGCGGTGCTGCACAGCGCAGTGCTCGCCCGCGGCGCCTGGGCCTACGTGCTGGTCGGACGCTCCGGGGCGGGCAAATCCACCGCCTCGCGGCTGGCGCGGAGCCAGGGCTGGGAGGTGCTCTCGGACGACTTGAATGCCCTCATGCCCACGGCGGGAGGTTGGCGCGTGGAGAAGCTGCCCTTTGCGGGCGACCTCGGCCAGACGGCCGGTCGCAGCCGCGCCTATGCCGTCGCCGGCATCTACTGGCTGGAGCAGGCGCCCATACATGCCGTGCGCGGTTTGAGCGGGAGTCTCGCCCTCGCCCGCCTGGTGGCCTGTGCCCCCGTGGCCAACGTTGACCCCTACCGCACCGGCCGGCTTCTGGACAACCTGGACTGCCTGCTGCGCAGCGTCGGCGTAAACACCCTGCGTTTCGCCCGGGAGCCTGGATTCCTGAGCTTGCTTGCATCGCCATGTACCGCGTGAGCAGCGAGGTGCGATTTCGTCGGGTCAGCGAAGAAGGCGTGGTCATACACCAGCGTCAGGGCGAAGTGCTGGTGCTCAACGACGTGGCCATGCGTATCGTCGAGCTGGCTGGGCCCGGCGTGAGCGTGGATGAAGTAGTCGAGCGGCTGGCTGCGGAATACGAGGTCGAGCCGGCAGAGCTGGAGGCGGACGTGCGGGGATTTATTCGGGAGCTGCTGGATGCTGGTGTGCTGGAGCCACAGCCGGATGGCGACTAGCTACCAGTCCATCCTGGCTCGGATCGCCAATGAGAACTTCCTGTACACGGCGCTACTGGAGCTAACCTATCGCTGCAATCTGGATTGCTTCTTCTGCTACAACGATCGGGAGCCCCATGGCCAGCCGCTGACTCTGACGGATTATTTCCGTGTGCTCGACGAGCTACGGGCGCTGGGCACCTTAAACCTGGTGCTGAGCGGGGGCGAGCCTCTGGCCTACCCTGATCTCTTCGCACTAGGCCGCAGGGCCAGGGAGCTGGGATTCGTCGTACGGCTCAAGTCCAACGGCCACGCCCTGCGGGAGATTCTGGCCCGCCGCGTCCGGGCCGAGCTGGATCCCTACGAGATAGAGCTGAGCCTGCACGGTGCCTGCGCGGCGACCCACGACAGGCAGACCCGTGCGCCCGGCAGCTTTGACCGCCTCATGGGCAATCTGAGGGTCCTGCTCGAACTGGGTCTGCGCATTCGCCTCAACGCCACGCTCACGGCGTGGAATGAAGGCGAGATTGCCGAGATGTTCCGGCTGGCGGACGGGCTCGGCATAGTTCTACGGGTGGACCCATCGGTGACGCCACGCGACAACGGGGACTGCGGGCCCCTGCAGATCGCCCCGTCCCGCGAGGGGCTGGCGCGCCTCTACGCGCTGCAGCAGGAACGGGCAGCAGGCGTCACGGCCGGGAAGTCCACTTCGGGCGGCCCGGACGAAGAAGCCCAGCCGCCGGTGGTCAACAAGCACTGCGGAGCGGGCTCTAACAGCGTGGCCATCGATCCCTATGGCAACGTTTATCCCTGCGTCCAATGGCGGATTCCCGCCGGCAATCTGCATCGCAATTCCATGAAGGAGATTTGGGGCGGCTCTGCGGTCCTGGACCAGGTGCGCACGCAAACAGTGGCCGCAAGAGCCATGCTCGAGCGCCACGGGTCCGCGGCCAGACAAGCCGGCTTCTGTCCCGGCCTGGCCCACCAGGCCAGCGGCATCCCCATCCGATTGGACCCCGCTACCCGGCGGCGCCTGACGGTGCTGCGCAGGCTACAGTATCATCGACGCCGGGCCCTCTAGCCCCCGGGCAGGGATATCCCGGTCACCTTCTTGTACAGGGATACCGCGTAGGAGTCCGTCATTCCGGCGACGAAATCCGTCAATCGCAGCAACCGGGTGTAAAGCTTGGGCGATGGGACGCGATCGGGACCGATGAACTGCTCGGGCAGCAGGCGCACCATCATCTGACTGCGCGGTGACGCCTGCTCGCCATGCTCGGCGATGTCGTCCAGCACCTGGATGAAGCGCTCTAGCAGCTCGCTCACCACCTGAAAGCCCGCGGCCTGGATCTCCACTGCCTCCCTGGCGCAGTAGATCCTCCCCTTGGCCATCTCGATCAGCCGGTTCATTTCCTGGCGGCGAGGAATGCAATCCAGCAGAGGCTGGTCGAAGTGTGCATCAAGGATGTCCTGCTCGATGTCGAGAAAACACTCCAGTGCCTGAGAAATGGCCTCGTTGATAACCTTGGCGCGCAGCAGCTCCACCTTCTCCTTACTGCCGCGGATCCGCTGCAGGCGCCGCTCCTGCTTTGCAGGCTCCCGCAGTATGGGCCAGTACAGCTCCACCACCTCGTCGTAGCTTAGGTGTCCGAGCCGGAAGCCGTCCTCTATGTCTATCACCCGGTAGCTGATGTCGTCGGCCGCCTCGACCAGAAACGCCAGGGGATGGCGCTGCCAGATGGCCCGCAAGGGATCCCGCCGTGGCAGCCCCACGCTCTGGGCCACCTCTTCGAACAAATCCCGGTCCTCGGCCGTGAAGCCCTGCTTCTTTGCGCTCGCCCCCGCGTAGCGGCTGCCGCCCAGGCAGGACTCCCGTGGATACTTAGTGAAAGCCGCCAGCGTCGCCGTGGTGAGCTGCAGGCCGCCACGGTTGTCCGGGTTCTGCAGACGGGCCAGGATGCGGAAGCCCTGGGAGTTCCCCTCGAAGCTCAGGAAGTCCTCCCGCTCGCTGTCGCGCAGCACCTGCACGCGCCTGCGACCGTAGTCGGCGGTGCTGGCCCAGTGGCGGATGGCATCTTCGCCGGAATGGCCGAAGGGCGGGTTGCCGATGTCATGGGCGAGACAGGCGGCGGCGCAGATGTCACCGAAATCCGACGCCGCCAGGCCTTCGAGACTGTGACGCGAAATGATCCGCTCCCCGGCCAGGGTGCCCAAGGAGCGGCCGACGCTGGAAGACTCCAGGCTGTGAGTGAGCCGGGTGCGCACATAGTCGATCTTCGACAGCGGAAACACCTGAGTCTTGTCCTGCATACGGCGAAAGGCCGAGGAGAACACAATTCGGTCGAAGTCCCGCTGAAAATCCGTGCGTGCCGTAGACGCGACAGGCGGCTGCTCCACCCCCAAGCGTTGGCGCGACAACAGTTGCTGCCAGTGCATTGACATACATGTGGCCCCCGAGGGAGATCAGGTATCAGCCCCGGCGGCCGTGAGCTGCTGCGACAGTCCACGGCCCGTCGGCGAGCCGCTGTCGGTAGTCCAGGCCAAATTATCAGAATCCCACAGTACGCGCAGCTAGGCCGCATTTCTCACCGTCCGAGTGAGAGCCCGATAGGGGGTCGCGGTAAGGGACGGGTGAGCTTCCGGCTGGGCGCCTTCAGACAACGCCGTGTCGCAGCAGGCGCCTGCCGTCCACCAGATATGTCACCGCCAGGTACACGCCGATGCCCGCAAAGGCGAGCACCAGAGATGGGAGTGAGGTCAGGGCCAGCAAGACACCATGGGCGGCGTAGATGCCCAGCCCCAGGACCACGTATCCGGCAGTCGGACCCAGCTCGTAGGGCACGGGATAGTAGCGCCGACCCAAGCCGTAGGAGAGCGCGGTCATGGTCCCGTAGCACACCAGCGTCGCCCAAGCCGCCCCAATGTAGCCGTATACCGGCACCCACCAGAGCAGCAGCACGACGGTGATCGCCGCCCCGGCCAGGGACACGGCGGCACCCAAGAGTGTGCGGTCGGTAAGCTTGTACCAGATAGACAGATTCACGTAGATCCCGAGCAGCAGATTCGCTAGCAAGAGCACCGGCACCACATTTAGCCCTACCCGGAAGGGTGCGCCGACGAAATACTTGAAGATATCGATATAGAGCGTCACCAGCAGAAAGATCAGCATGCAGAAGATGACGAAGTAGCGCAGCACCGTGGCGTAGGTCTGGGGCGCATCACGGCGTTCCGCATAAGCGAAGAAGAAGGGCTCTCCGGCGTAGCGGAAAGCCTGTATAAACAATGACATGAGGATGGAGAGCTTGTAGCAGGCGCTGTAGATGCCGAGCTGCGCCATGTTGGTGGCCAGATCGTAGGGCAGCAGATACTTGAGGGCGGCCCGGTCCAGCGTCTCGTTGATGATGCCGGCGAAGCCGATCACCACCATGGGCAGAGAATAGCGCATGAGGCGGCGCAGCAGGGCACCCTCGAAGCCGCGCAGGGCGCCGTGGAGCTGGGGCCACAGCAGACCCAGCTTGACCCCACTGGCCACGAGGTTGGCGATCAGAATGTACCCTACGCCAATGGCCGGATTCCAAAGACGTCCCGCAAGGGAGCCGGGTGCCGCCTCGTGGGCGTGCTGGCAGTAGGCGATGAGAAACAGGTTCAGCAGCACGTTGACACCGATCTCCACCAGCTTGATCGAGGCGAAGCGCAGCGCCTTCTGCTCGGCCCGCAGCCGGGCGAAGGCCACCGCCCCTACCGAATCCAGGCTGACGATAGCCGCCGTCCACCAGATGTATTCGGGATGATCCGCGTGGCGCAGCAGCCCCGCGAGCGGCTGGTTGAGCACCAATACGAAGGCGAAAAACAATGCGTTGGCGCCGGCCACGAAGCCCAGGGCGGTGGCATACACCGCCTCGGGCGCAAGCCCGTCGCGCTCGCGAAAGCGGAAGTAGCCGGTCTCCAGGCCGAATACCAGCAGCACGGCAAGGAAGCCCATGTAGGCATAGAGCTCCGCGATGACACCATACTGCGCCGGCGCGAAATAGTAGGTGAACAGCGGGACTAGCAGATAGTTGAGGAAGCGACCGACGACGCTGCTGACGCCGTAGACGGCAATCTGCGAGCCAAGGCGTTTGAGGGAGCTCAAGGTAGACCTGCTGGCTGGTTGCCGGGACCGGTGGGAGGCGCACCGGGCGCTCAAGCTTGGACTTTGCGCCGCCGGGAAGGTCAGATCAACTGCCTAGGGCAATGGCAGCATATCCCACTGGCCGCTGGGCGATGCGTACATGTAGCGGTATTCCAGCGGTCCATTGAAGCCTAGCCCGTAATAGCGAAAGTTCGGCGAGTGCAAGTACCACCACGGATCGCCGGCCGGAGTGGGCGGCAACGCCGCCAGATAGCGGGGCACCAAGGCATTGAGCTCGGGCGGAGCGGCCCCCTCCTCGGCACGGTAGCGCTCCACCGCCGCAATCACCTGTGTGCCCCGGGTGGCCGCGTAGGCCCGTCCCGCCACGGCGGTCTGGCGCACGCCAAAGGCGAAGCCCTGATAGGGCAGTAGCGCCGCCAGCAGCAAGGCGGCTCCCCGCCCCTTGTGGGGAAGTAGCCATAGCGTGGCGGCGGCCACCAGCAGCAGGGCTGCGAGTCCGTAGAAGGCCTGCCATGCAGGATCGCCCGGCAGCACCATGTGCTCGCCGATCCACCATGCGGGGGCGCCCAGTCCCGCCCCAGCGGCCACCAGCCACCAATCGGCCCTTCCCCAGGCCCAATAAGGGGCAGCCGGCCTGGATCCGAGCCGGCGGCCCAAGGCATAGGCCGGACCCGCGCCCAACAGGGCTGCGCCGACGACGGTACCGGCATAGAGCGAGAGGTAGGCCTGGGTGTAGAGGCGCAGCAGCCGGTGCACGGCGGGGTCCAGAGCCCAGCCCCCTCCAGGGAACATCAGTGGGTGCAGGCCTCGAAAGAACAGGACCCAGCGGGTAGCAAGTAGCCCCAAGCCAGTCAGGAGCCCGAGCAGAAGCAGACTGCCGTCGGCCAATGCCCGCCATGGCCGGCCGCAGATCCAGAACAGGCCCAAGACTGCCAGCAGGGCGCCTAGCCCCGCCAGCCGTGCTCCATCCAGCAGGGTTTTGACGTCCTGCAGATGCCGCCGCTCCAGGCTCGTGAAAGCAGTCCCGTCCAGACTGCGCGCGTGTAGATAGAGCTCCAGCACCCGCCGATGCAGCTGCCGGGCCTCGGGCACCTGCGCCTCGATCCCGAGCCCATGGAAGAGCAGGGGCGTCGGCCAGTCGCTGCGCAGGGTCAGCTCCAGGGCGAGGGTGAGCAGCGCCACCGGAAGCAGCGCCGTGAGCAGCAATCCCGCCGCCCGGCGGCTCACGGCAGCCACCTGCCGGGCAGGCCCTGGGTCTGCAGCAAGGCGGCGATGTCCATGCTCACGGCCACCCCGGCGTGCACCAGCACGCCACCCCAGATGGAGCGCGACCGCAAGGCCAAGACGCCCAGGAGCATGCCGAAGAGAATCGCGCCGGTGGCCTCCAACCAGGGCTTGGCGAAATGAATCATAAGGTAGGGCAGACACATCACGAAGATGGCGTTGGAGCCGAAAGCGGTCTTGAGGGAGCTCAGCAAGAAGCCCCGAAAGAAGAACTCCAGGCACACGAACTGCAGCAGATACAGACTTTCCCAGGCCAGCAGATCCAGCCAGCTGCGGGAGGCCAGCCGGTAGAAGGGATAATGGCTGCCGAAATCTGGCCGAAAGCTGGCGAGCACGACGAAGCAGAGGATCGGCGCCACCAGCAACAGATACCAGGGGTAGTGGGTGGACAGGCCCACGAGCCGCGTACCGTAGTCGCGGACCCGTCCGCGGAACACCGTCTTGATCACCAGCACTGGCAGCAGCACATAGCCCACCACATGCCACCAGGCCCACCAGGTCTCGTTCAGTAGCAGGAAGTAGCGGCCTCGTGTCAACGTGGCGTACAGCGAACCGGGGCGGCCGAGCCAGCCCGAGAGCTGGTCCACGAAAGCATGGAAAGTCGTGGCGAACTTGAGATAGTGGATCAGGAGTAAGCTAACCGCCGCCGTCAGCAAGGCAACGGGAGGCCGCCGGTCGGGCGTGGCGGCCTCCGCGCGCTCGGCAGCGGCCTCCGCATCTATAGCGGCGAGGGCACGCCGAAGAGTGCGCGGGCGAATCTCGGACCAAAATGCCATGGTGGGCTCCTGTGTCCCCGGCGGCATTATGGCAAGCTCCGCCGAGTCGTGCGGATTCTCCTGTTGCCCATCAATGACTCGCCGAGGGCAGGTGCCCGCGACTGACTGATTTTCCTTCACAGCAGGCGGGGGCAGCGGGCCCGCCTCTGGTCGAGGCGGTCCGTGGAAGAGGACGATGCTCAGGGAGCCGGCCGCTCCCGGCTGGCCTCGGCTTGGGCCCGCTCGACCTCACGACTTATCAGCCGGGTGAGCCAGTTCGACAGGGTGCGACCGTCGGCCTCGGCCAGCTTCTTGGCCTTCTTCTTCAGCTCAGGGTCGATACGCAGATTGAGGATCTTGGTCTTGGACATGCCTGTATACACAACGCATTGACACCGTGCATATCGGTGCTAGGATGATAATGTGCTTACATTGTCTACCGGCTAACCGCAAGGAGTCCAGGCGACCATGCAATATCAGAACGCGAGGGCGGAGCTCAGCAACCCGCCGCGATTGAATTGGGATCTGCTCCTGGCCGAGGCCGCGGTGTGTCTCTGGATCAGCGTGCAATTCGTGAGCTGGCTCGTGGGCTAGTCAGTTAGAGTCGTCATGTGGCCATGGCAGCCGCGGCCAACTGCTCGTGGTGCATCTCAATCACCGGAATCGATGACGTAGGGCCAGCGGCTCCGCGGTAGCGCCAAGGCAACGAAGCTACCAACGGCAGTTTGTCCGCCCTAGACGGGTGCCCTGGCTCACATCTTTGTGGCCATCTTCCGAGCCGTCATTTCTGTCTACTGCGGATCCCAGCGGCCGCTTCGCGGACCCATACCCCACCTCAGGCTCACGGGAAACGCCTCAGGAGTTGTCGGCCAGTGGCCCCGGACGTGCCGGTAGTCACCGGCAATGCTTGCGACTACACTCTGGTGCAGCGGATAGGAAGCCGGGAAGCGGTGCCGCGTGGCTTTAGGGCCAGCAGCCGCAGGGACACGGCCGTAGTCGGAAGCAACGAGAGGCGCTGTCCTCGAGTGGGCCCCATATGTCTACTGTAGTGATTGTGGACGACCAGTCCACCAGCAGGCGAATCTTGGCCGAGCTGGTGCAGCGCCTGGAGGACGACCTCGCCGTCGAGAGCTTTGCGGACCCGGTGGAAGCCATCGAGTGGCTGGAGGGGAACCCTTCCGACCTTGTGCTTACCGACTATAAGATGCCCCGCCTCAACGGCGTCGAATTCACCCAGCGATTTCGCGCCATTCCACAGTGCTGCGACATTCCGCTGGTGGTGATCACGGTGGTCGAGGACCGCATCGTCCGCTACAAGGCCCTGGAGGCCGGTGCCACCGACTTCCTGAACAAGCCCTTCGATCACTACGAGTGTCGCGCCCGCTGCCGCAATCTACTGCTCTTGCGGCGCCAGCAGCGGATCATCAAGGATCGGGCGAAATGGCTGGAGCAGCAGGTGGCGCTGGCGACCAAGGAGCTGCGCACCCGTGAAGAGGAGACTCTGCTGCGACTGGCGAAGGCTGGCGAGTTTCGGGATGCGGAGACCGGCAACCACATCCTGCGCATGGCCAGGTATTCGCGGCTCATTGCCGACCAGCTGCAGCTCATGCCTCAGCTGCGCGAGGTCATAGAGCTGGCCGCGCCCATGCACGATATCGGCAAGATTGGCGTGCCCGACAGCGTGCTGCTGAAGCGTGATCGCCTGACCCCTCAGGAGCGGGAAGTCATGCAGACCCATACTCGCATGGGCTACGAGATTATCAAGGGCAGCCCTTCCGAGTACCTGCAGATGGGGGCGGTCATTGCCCTGCGACACCACGAGCGTTACGACGGCTCGGGCTACCCGGATCGACTGCAGGGCGAAGCGATCCCGCTGGCGGCGCGCATCGTCGCCGTGGCCGACGTCTATGATGCCCTGACCACTGTGCGACCCTACAAGGCTGCCTGGAGGAGCGAGGAGGCCATGGCGTACTTGAGCCAGCATGCCGGCGGCCAGTTCGATCCCCGTTGCGTGGAGGCCTTTCTCGATCGCCGGCACACCGTCTTGGAGATTGGCCGCGCCTTCGCCGACACCGCGGACCGCAAGGCGCATTGACTCGAACTGGCCTGCGCCCGCTTCCGCGATCCACCGCCAGCCCTGGCTCTGCCGGACAGCCTGCGCCCAATAGCGGATGCTGCCGAAGAGCTCTCCGCCTTGGGAGGCGGTCTACGATCATTGCAGCATTTGAAACTGTCGCGGCGTGTGGGAGGCCGCCGTGGATGAGTTGAATACGTTGTATCGAAAAACACAAAGCGCCCACTCCCAGCCACGAAATCATAGATTCACAAAGCGTTAAGCCCCTCCTGCCCGGCGAAGAAAGAGGATATGACGGGGGTAACAAAACCCAGGGCAGAAAGCGTCATATCCTTCTCAATACGTTGGGTAACTTGATTCAGGTCGTCGAGTATGCCGCCAATAGCCATGACACCATGGGCGGCTGCAGCGAATTTCCCCAGCATAGAGGCTTTTTTCCGGAGATTCGGGATATCGAGGCGCGGCGGTGGACTGCGTCGAGAACACGCTGGGACTAAAACCACACATCTCCCAGAGAATCTAGGATGGCTTTGCCATATTGCCCCTGCGTTGGGTCGTTGAGTGGATATCTGCCTGGCTTGGTCATTGCCGACGGTTGTCGAAGGACTATGAGAACTTCGGGCTCACCGCTGAGAACATAGTGCGTATCGCCATGCTGCCTATCATGTTCGCCTGGTGTGCTTGAGGTTCAACTGGACGCTTCAAAGGGGTAGTGCTATGTCGGCCGGACGCCAGGCGTCCCCAGGGACGAGCCGGTTGTCGGGCCCGGCCGACGATTTAGGAGAGCTCTGGAAATAGAGGGGTGCCGACCGGTTCCGCCCCCGCATTTTCATCAACACGACGCGCTGAAGGGGAATGGTTATGAATACCGTGATGAGTTATGCAATGTCGAGCGAGTCCAGCTTGCAGTTCCGCCTGCCCGACTATCGGGAGCTCGTGACCCGCTATGACGCGGAGTATCGTGCCCTGTCCTTCTTGATGAGCCCGAGGCCGCGGCCGAGCTTTACCTCAGGCTTGCTGCGGGACATCGATGCCTTTCAGACGACGGTGCGCGCTGGCGTGCAGCAGCAGCTGGACAGCGGTGACGAGCCCTCCGTCAAGTACCTGATCTTCGGGTCGGATGTGCCCGAGACCTTCAATCTGGGTGGCGACCTCGAGTTCTTCCTGCGCGCCATACGCACCCGGGATCGGACCACCTTGACCGACTATGCACACCTCAGTATCAAGGTGCTCTACGCCAACCTCGTCAATCTGTCCCTGCCCATCACCACCATCGCCCTGCTGGAGGGGGCGACTCTGGGCGCGGGCTTCGAGGCGGCTCTGTCCTGCGACATCATCATCGCCGAGCGCGAGGTCGAGATCGGTTTTCCCGAAGTAGTGTTCAACATGTTCCCCGGCATGGGGGCCTACAGCTTCCTGGCGCGTCGCCTCTCACCAGTGATGGTGGAGCGGATGATCATGAGCGGCCGCATTTACAAGGCGGAGGAGCTCTATGAAATGGGCGCCATCGACTACCTGGCCGACGGCGGCGCCGGTGCCGAGGAGCTGCAACGCTTCCTGCGCCGAGCGGACCGCACCGCCGTCACCCGCAACGCCGTGCTGCGCATGCGCGAGCGCACCCATCCCATCACCTACCAAGAGCTGGTCGATATCGCCGATCTGTGGGTAAGCTCGGCGCTTAGCCTGCCGGACAAGGATCTGCGCATGATGGAGCGGCTGGTCCGGGCCCAGTCCCGCCGCTTGGCACCGGTCGAGCTGGGGGCTCAGCGCAGCTCCGTAGGCTGAGCGAGCACCCGAGATAGAAGGGTGGCAGCCCGACCGGGGGTCCCGCGGGACCACTCCGGTCGGGCCACCTGTACTGTCGTCAGCGCCCGGGGCCGCCCGTGGGATAGGTCTCCCTGGCGCGGCGTGTGAGATATTCCTGTAGCGCCTTCTTGGAGTCCCGGAAGCTGTTCCACAGCTCGGTCAGCATGGTGGCGCCCGAGCCGATCAGCTTGTCGCCGGCCGCCCGGGAAACGTGCCGGGCCAGGGTATAAAGCTGCGTCGCCCCGATGCTGCCGGCGGCACCCGCCAAGGCGTGGGCACTGTCGCGAAACTCCTCCAGCTGCATGGCCCGCAGCGATCCCCCCATGTCGCCCAATAGGGTATTGGCGTCCTCGACGAAGCCATCTATCAGAGTGGAAAGAAACTCCGGATTGCTGCCGAGTGCGGCCAGCCGGTCGACGATCTCCTCGTCCAGCACGACCGGTGAGCGATGAGGCTCCGCCGCCGCGGCGGGCCGCACGGGCTTCTGATCTTTGGGGTGGCAAAGCTCCGCTCCGCTCGCGAGCTGGGCCACGGTGCCGAGCAGCACTTTGGCCTCCACCGGCTTGGTCAGGAACGCGTCGGCTCCGGCACTCTTGCAGGCACGCTCCGCCTCCATCGTGGCATTGGCGGAAAGCACCAGGAACGGGAGCTTCTTGCCCAGCCCGGCACCGAAGCGGTGGGTGCGGATGACGTCGATGCCGCCGATCTGCGGCATCTGCATGTCTACGATGGCCAAGTCGAACTCGCTGCCCTCCAGGGCGTCCAGCGCCTGCTCGCCATCGCCGACCACTTCAATCTTGTGTCCCACGCGTTCCAGGATGGTCCGGATGACCGCCTGATTGGTGCGGTTGTCATCGGCCACCAGTATGCGCAGCGGCCGCTGCCTGGCTTCGACTCCGAAGCGGTCAGTGAGCCGGGTGATACCTTCCTCGGTGGGAATGTCAGCGAGGGCCGCATGGATGGCATTAAACAGCTGGGGCTTGCGCAGGGGTGCGCCGAGCACCGTCTCAAAGCCGGCCCGCAAATACTGGGCCTCCTCCCCGGCCGCCAGCCCGTTCCGGATCAGTAGCCGCCGAGCCGCTGCGGTGGCCGGATCGGTGGAGGCCACGTTGGCGAATTGAGTGGGGTCGATGCCATCGCTGTCACCGTCCAGAATCACCACCCGGAAGGGGTCGCCGCGTTTGGCCGCACCCACCATGGCGGCAAATGCCTGCGCCGAGCTCTCCACCGCCTCGGGCCGCAGGCGCCAGCCACGCAACGCCGCAATCAGAAAGTCCAGCGTCTGCTCCCTGGTACTGACCACCAGCACCCTCAGGTCGGCGAAAGACGGCCCGGGCATCGCCGCCTCGGCGGCTACCTGCGGGGACAGGTCCAGCTCGAACCAGAACACGCTGCCCTTGCCCGGCGTGCTGTGCAGGCCGATGGTGCCCCCCATCAGCTCCACCAGGTGCTTGGAGATGGTGGTCCCCAGCCCCGTGCCGCCGAAGCGACGGGTCGTCGACTCGTCGGCCTGGGTGAAGCGCTCGAATATGCGCGCCTGAGCCTCCGGAGTGATTCCCACACCGGTGTCCATCACCTCGAAGCGCAGTCTCACACGCCCTGCACGCTCCCCCAGGGAGGTCACTCGCAAGTCTACGTAGCCCTCGTGGGTGAACTTCACCGCGTTGCCTAACAGGTTGAACAGCACCTGGCGCAGCCGCAGAGGGTCCCCGCGTAAGGCGTAGGGAACGTCGGGGTGCACGTGTGTGAGCAACCGCAGGTCCTTGCTTCGTGCCTGCACGGACATCGCCATCGCCGTGCCGTTGACGAGAGCATGGAGATCGAAGTCGGTCACCTCCAGCTCAACCTTGCCCGCCTCGATCTTGGAAATGTCGAGGATGTCCTCCAGCAGGTTGAGCAGGGTCTTGGCCGACCCGTGGATGACGCGGGCGAAGCTCTTGGGCTCGCTGTCCAGCGGCGCATCCAGGAGCAGGTCGGCCATGCCGATGATTCCATTCAGGGGCGTGCGGATCTCGTGGCTCATGTTGGCCAGGAACTGAGTCTTGGCCAGATTGGCCTGCTCTGCGTCGGCCTTGGCCTTCTTCAGTCGCGACAACAGGTTGGAGACGAATAGAGGAATGACCACCAATGCCACCAGGAGTCCCCAGCCAATCGTCTGGTGGCCGAGCCAAAAGTCGTTGGTGAGCAGCACGGCGGCGAAGCCGGTCGCACCCAGCACCGTGCCTGCGTGCAGATAGCTCCGCCCGTAACGCACACCGTAGCCAATGGTAACCCAAAGATAGACGGTGAAGAACGGTGCTCCCAGCTCGCCGGCCTGGGCCATGGCGTAGGTGGTAATTCCGAGGTCGCAGAACAGGGTCGCGGCACGGCGTAGTGCACAGGGCTCCTTCCAATAGCGAAAGGAGGCCAGCCCCGCGAAGGATGCGAGCAGGTACGCCGAGATGACCGCCAGGGTGTGCATATGCGCCGCATCGTCGAAGCCATGCCGGATTCCTTGGAGTAACAGATAGGCAATGACGGTAACGGTGATGAGCACGCGGATGACGCCCTGCTCCCACTCGCTGTCGGTTTGGCGCTGAAGATTGCGCGCGATGGCGCGGAGCGTAAAGCTTCGGGCGAAATTGCCGGTTTCCATGCCAAACCCTTCCTGATCGCGGCTCCAGACAAGAATAGTTGCCCGCGGTGCTCGGTCAAGCCACCGCAGACCTCGGCGCGGGCGTTGCTGCCACCCAGTCGCCTGCAACGCCAGCTAATGCATAAGGCGCGCCAGGCCCGAGCGCCGGCGCCTGCCGTGCCGCGAATCGGCGCGATCCGTCCCCTGGAAGCGTCCCGCCGCCTGCCCTGCCGCTGCAATCGCCACTATCACCTTGGCGCGGTGTCAGGGTCAATACGCGCCAATGGTCAACCGCGGGGCGGGGCGCTCGCTGCAATGGCAACGACACCCCGGGGCGCACGGATAGCCTCAGGCGCTTGTCACCCACACCCGCGCCGGGGCCGGCTCGGCGGCGGCGACCGCCGCGCGGTTCAGGGCGCTGACAATCGCCTTGAGAGAAGCGGTCACGATGTTGGCGTCTTGCCCTACACCCCAATGATCACGGCCGCTGGCATCCCGCAGCTCCACGTAGGCCGCGGCCTGGGCGCTGGCACCCTCTCCGATGGCATGCTCGTGATAGTCCCGCACGCTGACCTCTGCGTCGATGGCGGCGACGAAGGCGTCGATGGGTCCGTTGCCCTCGCCGGTCAAGCGCCGCAAGCGGCCGTCCTGCGCCATTTCCACCGTGATCCGTACCCGCTCGGAGGCCGAGGTGTCCTCATCCAGCACATGGCCCAAATAGCGGTACGGCCCCGCCGGCGCCACATATTCGCGCTGCAGGACCGCGTAGATGTCCTCGGCCTCAAGCTCCTTGCCGGTGGCGTCGGTCACCGCCTGCACTGCATCCCGCAACTCCATCTGCAAATGGCGTGGCAACTCGATACCGTAGCCGCGCTCCAGGAGATAGGCGATGCCGGCCTTGCCGGACTGGCTGTTGACCCGAATCACCGCCTGATAGCTGCGCCCGACGTCTGCCGGATCCACCGGGAGATAGGGCACCTCCCACAGGCCCCGCGGGTCCTGGGCGAGCAAGCCCTTGCGGATGGCATCCTGGTGGGAGCCGGAGAAGGCGGTGTAGACCAGCTCACCGGCGTAGGGATGCCGCGGATGCACGGGCAACCCGGTGCAATCCTCGGCGCAGCGGCGCACCGCGTCGATGTCGGAGAAATCCAGTCCGGGGCTTAGGCCTTGTGTGTAGAGATTCATGGCCAGAGTCACCAAGCAGACGTTGCCGGTACGCTCTCCGTTGCCGAACAGACAGCCCTCCACCCGCTCCGCGCCGGCCATGAGGGCAAGCTCCGCGGCCGCCACACCTGTGCCGCGGTCGTTGTGCGGGTGTACCGAGATGACGATGCTGTCCCGCCGGGCAAGGTTGCGGTGCATCCATTCCACCTGGTCGGCGAAGACGTTCGGCGTGGCCATCTCCACCGTCGCCGGCAGATTGATGATGAGCTTGCGCTCCGGTGTGGGCGCTGCCACCTCCGAGACGGCGTCGCAGATCTCGCGAGCATACTCGAGCTCGGTGGCCGAGAAGGTTTCCGGGCTGTACTCGAAACGCCACTCCGTCGCCGGCTGCTCGGCCGCGAGCCGCCGCATCAAGGTCATACTTTGCACGGCCATGTCCCGCACCTGTGCTCGGCTCTTGCCGAGCACCACCCGCCGGAACACCGGCGCGGTGGCGGTGTAGAGGTGCACGCAGGCCCGCGGCGCGCCCCGCAAGGCCTCGAAGCTTCGGCCGATGAGCTCCTCCCTGGCAGGGGTGAGCACCTGGACGGTCACATCATCCGGTATGCGCCGCTCCTCGATGAGGCGGCGCACGAAGTCGAAGTCGGTCTGAGAGGCCGACGGGAAGCCGATCTCGATCTCCTTGAAGCCGACTCGCACCAGGGTCTCCCAAAGGCGCAGCTTGCGCCCAGCATTCAT
>CAYQDX010000014.1:8331-28294 GCA_964416345.1 uncultured Ectothiorhodospiraceae bacterium | reverse complement strand
CCGAAGACAGTGTCCATGACCCATTCTTCGAGGTTCGGGCGCTGAATCCCGGTCGGCGTGCCGTCGTCCTCCACGCCGAGCAAGACTCGCCCCCCTTGGAGATTGGCCAGCGCCACGATCTCTTTAGCCAGCTGTTCCGGACGAATATCGTCGCGTTTGAACTCCACGCCAGAACTCTCGCCATTGGCGATCAGCTCAAGCAACTCTGTCTTGGTCATGGTCGTTCAGTAACCGTAGCCATATTTTTCTTGGCGTTGCAGGAATGCCTCCTTCCCGCCTTCGAGTATCCTCGCTGCTTCGTCGCGGATTGCTTGGACGTCGATGGAGCCCTGGGCCTCTTTGCCAAGCTCTCCGTGGTCCTCCGTCGCTGTGAAGACGCCGATCCACTCTGCGTCCCCAAACACGGGGATGTTGGCGTTGTGGGTCGCGAAGATGAACTGACGTTCGGTCTTCGCGTTCCGCAGCTCTCGCACGATGCGCTCCGCGATGAATGCATTGTCCAGATTGTCCTCCGGCTGGTCCATGATCAAGGGATCCTGGTTGTCCAGCAGCAGCAAATGGAGAATCGTCGTGCACTGCTGGCCCGTGGATAGCTGGTGGAGCGACCGGTACACCTCCGCGACGTGGGAGACATTGAGCTGTAGGTCGATCTGATCCTCGAGATCGATCGTCTCCAACTCCATGATTTGCTTATTGCTGAGCTTGGCAAGCGTCTCGGCCATACCTGTCGTGATGCCCCAATCCAGGCCTCGCAATGCCTCCTCCCCCGCCCGAATTGCGGCTACCAAGGCCGGGACGGTCAATGATTCTGCCTCATCGACCCATCCCGCTCGCTTCTCGCTGATACCGGACAGAGAACACAGCCAGGTCTTCAGGGCCTGCCGATTTCCGCCAGCGATAACATCGACGCGCAGCTTACCCCGCAGCCGCTTGTTGATTCGTTTTGCCGTACTTTGCAGCGCCTCTGTACGTCGGCTGCGCAGATCCGATAGCTCTGCCAGCAGATTGCGACGTTCCTGCTCCAGGGCTTCGCTCAGCTTGCGAGCCGTGGCAAGGCCGGATTCTTTCGGCTGGATTTGCTCGATCTCCCGCAACAGAGTCTGATAGGCTCGCCCGATCTCCGAGCCGCGCTTCCCTGCCACGTCGGGAAGCTTGGCGAACTCTGCCTCCAACGTGGTCTCGGCACTCTCCAGTGCGGTCTTAAGCTCTGTATCCAGGGTTGTCAGCTCCGCCCGGGCTGTCTCCACCGCTTCCCGCAGTTCCGCGAGCGCCTTGGTTGCCGCAGTTCTCAGCGCTTCGATGGCTTCCCTACCGCGACGAAGTAGCGGCGCATGCGGCATCCCTTCCAATGCTTTGTCACTCAAGAAGACGAGATCAGGCAGGGACTCTTCGAGACTCTGTGCAGCGTCACCGATGTTCTGCACCTCTTCATCCATCCGTGGCTTGAGCTGACGTTCTTTTTCCAGCAGAGGCACTTGCTTGAGCTTCTCCTCGATGCCCAAAGCCTTGAACTGAGCCACCTGTTCATTGAGCTTGGGAAGCCGCGCGAGGTCCTGGGTCAAGTCCTCCTCGTTAGACAGCGCACTCTGTACACGGGTCGCATTGTCCGTCAATCGCTTCCTCAGTTCCGTAAACCGCGGGCCTTGCTTTGCCTCAGTCGGCAGAAACCGCTCGAGGACACCGATGCGGGCCGACTCGTCCCGCGCCAGCTCATAGATCTCGTTTTGGCCATAGACTTCAATTTCTGGCACCAGGTCACGGCCCGGATGCAGAGTGGACACGTTGCCATCGCTGTCGTGCACGCGTGGAGGCTCCCCGTAGCGACGAACGACGCGGTAGCACTGGCCCCGATTCGCCGCAGAGACGACCTCCAACTCCACTCGGCCACCGGAACGCCCGAGGTTCTCCTTGATGGTTTGCTCGCCCTGCCTCTTGGCCTCCACGCCCTTGTGGTCGAGATCCAGCGCATACCGTAGGCACTCAAGCAGGGTGGATTTTCCGGTGCCTCGTCCACCGATAGCGGTATTCAAGTGGTCGGAGAACTCGATGCTGACTCCATCCAGATAGCCCCCGCTGATCGTCATTCTTTGTATCCGACTGTAATGTTTCTCGGCCATCTGGTGATGAAGCCGCACCCTGGATTCGGGGTCCTTGAAGGCGGTGACGAACGACGAAAACGTCGGACGGGTCATCTTGACGTAGCAAGATGCCGAAGGGTCCCTTGAGTCCTCGGGCTTTGCGACGTCTTTCGCGTTGATGAACGCCATTTCTACATCGCGCCGATAGTCCGGGTTCTGGTTCTTCGCAATCTGTTTGAATTCGGGAGGAAGCTCGTCGACCGATCCCGGAATCTGCGCCGCCTTGAGCACTGGATCGTTCCACAGGTGATTTGCCTTCTGCTTCAGCACCCCATTCGCGTTTGTCGCATGTGCGGCGTAGCAGAAACCATGGCATTCGTCCTCCACGATCCGCAGCATCTCTTCGCCGCCCAGCTTGGAGGGCCTCACACCGTCCCTGGGGTCAGTCAACTTCAAAACGCCAAGATACCGATTCAATTGTTCGATCGTGGTGTCCTCCTGGAACAGACACACCCAGTGGACCTTCTCGGACGACGCGATCTCAAATCCTGGAAAGACCACGATCCCGTTCGTCGAGAGGTGGCTTCGAATGGCATCGATGGCCTGCACGCTGCCGTGATCGGCGATGCCGACGACCTGAATGCCTGACCTTCTGCATTCTTCCAGCAAGGCGGCCAGATAGGCCTCACCGGACAGGCCGTGATCCTCACCCCGATAAGCGCGGCTATAGCCCTCGGGATTCACCTGGAGGGCGCATTTCCAGAACCGGGCGTAGGTATAGACTTCCATCACTCAGGCATCTCTGTCGGTGTCACGATCGGTACGCACGTTCCTCACCCAGGTAAACGCGTCGCTCACACGGCGACCAACGCTACGGGGAATAGTCGGGCCAGTCGCTTCCGGCGAGGGTAGGAGCATCTTGCGGCACATCCAGATCCTCTGCGGCATAAGAACCCAAGAATTGCCGTCGGAAACTTTCATGTCATTCAGCCTCGGCGGTTTTGTCGTCCCATTCAGAGCAAGATCCCTCATTGCCGCCAAACAGGTCCTCGGGCGGGGCAGCGAAGCGATGAGGTGCCGGCGCTGCTCCACGAGATCCAGGTGGTCACGCTCGAATCCGGCGCGGGCTTCCTGCTCGTCGGGCGCGAAAAGCCGAAACTCGAACTGCTGCTTGTTGGTCAGGTACAGCTCGGGCTGCGGCTCCTTTTCTGGCTCTCTTGAATTCCGAGTGAGTTGGGCGGCATCCGGAAATCGGTACCGGACCAGTAGCGAAATCTGTCGGGTATTCGGTGGACTCCTTCATTGCAACCTTCGTCCTTACGACAACGCCATACTTGTGTCCTGATTCCGTCAACTGCTCGAAACCCGGAGCGCGCGGGTGCCTGATGTTGGTCCCGGCGCTTGTCAGTCCGGATCCAGCCGGTGGAGGATCACGATCTTCTGCCAGATCTTGCGGCTCAGGCCGGTGGTCAGGCTCTCGACCTCGTTGACGGCGGAGAGCACCACCGTGTCGCGCAGACTCTGAGCATAGAGCGCCGCCACCTTGCCGGTGAGCGAGAGCATTTCGCTGCAGTAGTTGAGGTAGCGGGTAAGCTCGTAGGCGGACATCTCGGACTTGGGCGAGGACGGTGTGAGGATGACGTCGCGCTGCAGCCGGCTCGGGTCCTTGGTCAGCTGGTGCATGTCGATGACGTGGGCGATGGAGCGCAGCTCGTGCAGCGCCACCAGTGCCCGGGAGCGCTTGATACGAATCTCCGCCGTGACCAGAAACAATATGGCGGCGCCAATCAGGACCACGTCATTCATGGCCGCGTCGGAGATCTGCACCAGCTCGCCGGCGTCGATCTTGCGCAGGGAGATCTCCATGACCGAGATGCTGTAGCCCAGGCCGAGCATGCCGCAGGCCACCACCAGCCCCACGATTACGCGCAGTGTATAGTTGGGCCGGGCGATCCATTCGGCCCGCGACCGACTGGCATTGGCCACCGCGCAGAGCTCGCTGCACACCCGGCTCAATCCGGAGCCTGGAAAGCGCTCTTCGATACGGTGCTTGAGCCTTTCGATAGTGGCGATGGTGCTGTCCGGACGTAGCTTGCGGTACATGGCTGCGCGCGAGCTTCAGATGCCCATTCGATGAAGTGCGGACTCCAGGTAATTGATGATGTCCCGGGAGGAGATGACCCCCATGGGATGCTGCTCGGCGTCCACCAGTGGCAAGTAGCGATGGTCGCCTACCGCCATGCGCTGCAGCGCCACGGCCAGGCCATCCTCGGGGCGGATGGTCTCCGGGGCCGGGGTCATGAGCTCCGCCACGGTGCATTGCTCCAGGTCCAGATCCGTGCCCGCCGCCTTCTTCAGCAGATCACCCTCCGAGAGGATTCCCGTCAGCGAGCCGTCATCCCCCGTCGCCAGCAGGCAGCCGATGCGCCGCTCCCGCATGAGCTCCACCGCCAGCGCCACCGACGCGCGCTGGGGAATGCTCACGCTCTCGTGGGGCTGCAGAACCGCCACCCGATCCACCGCCAGACTTTGCTCGATGACGGTGCGGGGCTGGGGCAGCTCCTCCTGGGTCAGGCTCGCGCCGCAGTCGGGGCACTCGTCGTCCCCGGGCAGATGGTCGGCACCGCAGAGTGCACATTTCATCGCTCCCCCTCCTCTTCCACCACCCAGGTTTCCCCCTGCCGGTACAGGGCGTCCAGGTCCGGCGGGCTGCGCCGCTGGGCCTCTTCCAGCTGCGCCATCAGCAGGCGCTCGAACACCGGCTTCTCCACCGCCCGAAAAACACCCACCGGCGTAGGAAAGCGCGGTGGCCCCATGCGCGAGAGCAGATAGGCCAGGGTCGGCTCGGCGGCATGCTCGTCGTGCACCAGCAGATTCTCCTCGCCCGCCTCACTGACGTCGACGACTTGCGGCGTGACGCCGTTCAGCCGGATGCCCTTCTCCAGCTTCTTGCCGAAGCGCATGGGCTTGCCGTGCTCCAGATACAGCACGTGCTCCCTGCGGGCATCGGGGTCGGTCAGGTGTTGCCAGGCGCGGTCGTTAAAGATGATGCAGTTCTGCGCGATCTCCACGAGGGCGCCGCCGGAGTGCTCGGCAGCCCGCCGCAGCACGTCGTGCATGTGAGCCTGGAAGACGTCCACGGTGCGGGCGATGAAGCTCGCCTCGGCACCGATGGCCACGCCGATGGGATTCACGGGATTCTCGATGGAGCCGTCCGGGCTCGACTTGGTACGCTGGCCCAGCTCCGAGGTAGGCGAATACTGTCCCTTGGTGAGCCCATAGATACGGTTGTTAAACAGCAGGATGTTGATGCCGACGTTGCGGCGCAGGGCGTGCAGAAGGTGATTGCCCCCGATGGCCAGCCCGTCGCCGTCGCCGGTCACCACCCAGACCTGCAGATCGGGTCGGGCGCACTTGAGACCCGTGGCCAGGGTGGGCGCCCGACCGTGGACGGAGTGGATGCCGTAGGTGTTCACATAGTACGGGAAGCGGCTGGAACAGCCGATGCCAGAGATGAAGACGATGCGCTCGCGCGGGATTCCCAGCTCCGGCAGCACCTTCTGCATCTGCGCCAGGATGGCGAAGTCGCCGCAGCCCGGGCACCAGCGCACGTCCTGATCGGAGACGAAGTCCTTGCGCGTGAGCGGCGCGGTAGGCGTCATATCGGTCATGACAACAGCTCCTGGCAGGCATCCACGATCTCGGCCACCATGAACGGCTTGCCCTTCACTTTGCTGAAGGACTGGACGTCTCGCAGGTAGCGGGCGCGCAGCACCCAGGCGAGCTGGCCGAAGTTCAGCTCGGCCACCACCACCTTGCGATAGGCACCAAGCAGCTCACCGAGATTGCGCGGGAAGGGATTGAGGTGGCGCAGGTGCAGATGGGCCACGGACTTGCCCTGGGCCTGCAGCTGCTCCACTGCGGTGAGCACCGCGCCGTAACTGCCGCCCCAGCTCACTACCAGCAGCTCGCCCGCCGCGGGTCCCGCCACCGCGGCGTCCGGCAAGTAATCCGCCACCCGCTCGATCTTCTCGGCCCGCAGCCGGCACATGCGCTCGTGATTGTCAGGGTCGTAGCTCACCTGGCCGGTGAGATCCGCCTTCTCCAGCCCACCGAGGCAGTGCTCCAACCTAGGCGTGCCGGGGATGGCCCAGGGTCGCGCCAGCGTCTGGGGATCGCGGCCGTAGGGCTGGAAGCCGTCGGCCTCTGTGGGATGATGCACCTCCATGGACGCCAGCTCACCAACCTGCGGAACGCGCCAGGGCTCGGCGCTGTTGGCGAGGAAGCTCTCGCTCAGCAGAAACACGGGCGTCATATGGCGCACCGCGATGCGGAAGGCCTCTATGACGGTGTCGAAGCAGTCCGCCGGGCTGCGCGGAGCCAGCACCGGCAGCGGACTCTCGCCGTTGCGCCCGAACAGGGCCTGGAGCAGATCGGCTTGCTCGGTCTTGGTCGGCAGACCGGTGGACGGTCCGCCTCGCTGCACGTTGATGATCACCATTGGAAGCTCTAGCATCACCGCCAGATTGATGGCCTCGCTCTTGAGACAAACCCCGGGGCCGCTGGTGCCGGTCACCGCCAGTGCGCCGCCGAAGGCGGCGCCGATGGTGGAGCCCATGGAGGCGATCTCATCCTCCAACTGCAGGGTGCGCACATCCAGATGGCGCAGGCGCGCCAGATCCTGCAGCACATCACTCGCCGGCGTAATGGGATAGCTGCTGTAGACCAGGGGCTTCCCGGCCAGCCGGGCGGCGGTCGCGAGCCCCAGGGCCAGCGCCTGATTGCCGTTAATGATGCGGTAGGTGCCGGGCGCGGTACGGGCGCGCGGGACCTGGAAGTGCACGTCCAGGGCCCCGGCGGTCTCGCCGTAGTGGTAGCCCGCCTCCAGAGTCAGGGCGTTCGCCTGCTGTACCGCCGGCACCCGGGCGAACTTCTGGCGAATCCACTCTCTCGTGGACTCCATCGGCCGGCTGTAGAGCCAGTACAGCAGGCCCAGCGTGAAGAAATTCTTGCAGCGCTCCTTGGCCCGCCGGTCCAGCGCGACCTCGGCCAGGGCGTTCATGGTCAGCGTGGTCATGGGCACCGCGTAGACCCGCACGCGCTGGCTCAGCTCAGGATCCTCCAGAGGGTTGGTGGCATAGTCTGCCTTCTTGAGATTTCCGGCGGTGAAGGCATCGCTGTTGGCGATGAGGATCCCGCCCGCCGCTAGGCGCGGCAGATAGACCTTGAGCGCCGCCGGATTCATCGCCACCAGTACCTGCACCGCATCGCCCGGGGTGTGCAGCTCGTGGCTGGCGAAGCTCAGCTGGAAAGCCGAGACGCCGCCCAGGGAGCCGGCCGGGGCACGAATCTCAGCGGGAAAATCCGGCAGGGTGCTGACGTCGTTGCCGAACACGGCGGAGGTGGCGCTGAACTGGGTGCCGGTGAGCTGCATGCCGTCGCCCGAGTCGCCGGAGAACAGGATGCAGACCTGCTCGAGCTCCTGCGGGGCGGCGGCGGCGCCCGACGCGACCGGGCCACGATCGACACTGCTCATGATCAGGCACCCTCCTGGCTGGTGGACACCTGCTCCGGGTCCGGTGGCAGATTGAGCACCCCGGCGGCACAATGGGCCGCCATGTAGCGCACGATGTCCTTGTGCCGCAGGCATCCCACGACCTGGCGCTCGGCATCGATGACGGGAAGGTTGCGGAAGCCGCCTTTGTGCATGTGATAGATCGCCCGCCGCACGCTGTCGCTGTCGCGGACGCAGACCGGGTCCGGCGTCATCACCTGCTCTACCGGCTGGTCCAGCACCTCCCCGCGCCCCAGCACCCGCAGCAGGACGTCGCGCTCGGTGAAGATGCCTGCCAGCTTCCCGTCACGGCACAACAGCACGTAGCCTGTGCCGCTCTCGCGCATGGTCTGTAGCACTTGCCGTAGCGGCGTGGTGGCGCTCAGCGCTAGCGCCGGCTCCGTCACCACCGCAACGACCTCCACGCGTCCAACGCTCTGCTCTATGCCCACGATTCGTCCACGTCGCTGTGATGGAACTCTAAGGGTAGGGAAATCTCCAGGGGGAATGCCAGCGGAATTTGGGGTCTTGCCGGATGCGGCGGCGCCCAGAGGCTCGGGGGCGACCGGTAGAATTCGGGGGACGGCAGGCCCTTCGGCGGCCCGCCGCCCCTCGCCCGTCCAGCAGAAGCGGTGGACGATGATGTGGAGTCAGCTCCTCAAATATTCGTTGCTGGGCACGCTCGTCGAATGCTCGACTCGGGAGCCCGAGCCTGCGGGGCTCAGTGTTGTGCGGCCATCCCGTTGTGGAACTCGCTGATGCCTTCCAGCAGGAGGTAGTACTGACCGCCGGTGCCGGTGTGTCCCCCGTCCGAATCCAGGGTGATGGAATCGCCCCGTCGCAGCAGGGTTCGGGTGTTCTTCACCGCCTGCTCACTGCGGTGAGGCTCCAGCGACAGCCGGTAGTGCGACCCCAGACTCGGACTCACGATATGGGCGCTCAGGGTCCCCGCCCAGTCGGTCTTGCCGTGATGCAGCGTGACGCGATCTACTACCACGGGCTTGTCGCCCACGAAGATCGCCCGATAGGGTCCGATGTCGACGACATGCAGGACAGCCGAACCCGCCTCCAAGATCTGACCCTGCAGACACTGGCTGGCGTGGAACACGCCGTCCATGTCCGGGTCGCCCGCACAGTCTGGCTTGGCGTCCAGCCGCATTTGCAGCTCGTTACCGGGCGCGTCCACCTTCCCCAGCTCGTTGCGGAATCCAGTGATTCCGTCGAGCTCCAGGAAGTAGGTCCCGCTGGCGACACCCGGGCCGGCCGGACTGGCGCTGAGCCTAACCCGATCGCCCGGCAGTATCAGCGTCGGCGTGGCCTTGCTCACATCGGTCTGCTGGCTCGGCGCCAGGGCGAGCTCGACGCGGGCGCCCAGCTGCGGGCTCTCGATGGTCGCCGCCACCTGCCCTGCGGTGCTGATGCTGTCGTGGTGCAGCTTGAGCTGGGCCACCTGGACCGGCAGGTTCCCGGCGGAGACGGCCGCAATCCCGGCGGGCAAGCGCTCCACCTCCAGCCGTAGCAGGCCCGCGGCCAGCGCCTGGCCCTCGATGCAGCTGGCCTTCATCGCAGTGCACGGCCCGGCGACCACCCGCAGCCTGGCCGGGCTGTCCTGGGGCCTCGCCTGCAGCGCAGCACGAGGGGCCAGGCGGCTGCAATGCTCCTCCAGCGCTGCCTGAGCCTTGGTGAGCCGGCGGCGCAGAAAATCCTCCAGGGACTGGTCCTGGTCGACCCGCCCTTCGACCTGATCCAGCAAGGCCCAAATGTATTGGGACAGATCGCCGATCTGCCAACACTCGTCTACACCGGGAGGTGGCTGACGCGCCGCCAGCGCCTCGGTACGCTCCACCAGACCGGCGACCTCTCGATGCAGCTTGCTCGTGGACGGCGTGTAATAGGCCTCGCAAGAGGGCTGCGGCGTCTGCCACTCGCGAATGCTCAGTCGCAGCGTGCGCCCTCCCTTGCCCACGCCCCACTGGGTGCCCCACTGTACGTTGAGATTCGGATGGGTAGAGCCGCGCGCAACGTCGAAGTGATCCTGCAAGGAGTCCCGCGGGGCCGTGCGGCGGGCGACGATCTGGGCCGTGGCTGCCGTCATCGGTCGCCCGGTCTGCAGATCCAGCGGGACCAGCCGCAGTCGGAACCCCTGCGGACTGGCCTGGCACGCTCCAGTGCTCTGGGATTCCAGATAGACCGAGCTGCGCTCGCCAACGCCCAGGGTCCGGTCGAGATCCTCTAGCCGTGAGCCGTGCTGCCCGTGCAGATACATGCAGGTCGGCTGGTAGACCGCCACTTTGACCCGGTAGCACGTGCGATTGACGATCTCGACCGAGCCTGCCACGCCGGCCTGAGCAGGCCCCGACCAGGCTGCTGCGAGCATCGCCCACAGGCACAGGGACCGCCATCGCACAAACGTCAAATCGTACATGACCGCCGACCCGCCAGGCTATGTTCTTAGAACCGTTGACATAGTGCTGCCACTGCCTTGATCGATAACACAGATTGACGGCGCGTGAAAGGCGGCCGCCGACAAACTTGAGGATGCTGCGCCCTCGATCTGGGCAAAGCCCCCAGGCAACCGACACGGGGGACTTGACTTGACCGAGCGGTCTAATACACTTGGCGCCATGAATCTGAGCACCGACACCCGATCCCGCATCCTGACCAAGGCGCGTGAGCTGTTCCACGGCCGCAGCTACGCGGACGTGGGCATCAAAGAGATCTGCGACGGGGCCCGGGTGCAAAAAGGGAGCTTCTACCACTTTTTTCCATCCAAGCGGGACCTGGCGCTGGCCGTCATCGACGACATGGCCGAGGATTGGGCCCATGGCTTCGTGGCCGAAGCCTTCGACCAGAGCTTGCCACCTCTGGAGCGCCTGGATTACATGGTGGACGCGGCCTACTACTGGCAGAAGGCGGCGAAGAACGTCGAGGGCCGCATGCCAGGCTGCCTGTTCGGCAACCTGGCCCTGGAGATGAGCACCCGCGATGATGTGCTGCGGGCCAAGCTCACGGCGGTGTTCGAAAAGGCCCGCAATCGCTTCTCCCAGACCCTGGAGGAGGCGGTGGAAGCGGGTGCGCTGGCGCCCCTGGATGCGGAGGCCACGGCAAGCGCCATGCTGGCCTATCTCGAAGGGATCATCATGCTCGCCAAGACGCGCAATGAGCCCGAGCTGATCCTGCGTCTGGGCCCCGCCATCAAGACCTTGCATATCGCCCGCATTCACTGACCACTGGCCGATATTTTTTTGAGCAACAACTTGACCGACCGGTCATCTACTTGCGGCCGAGGCCGCAGCAATCCGATAAGGAGTGAGCCATGACAGCAACCGTGCATACTCTCGACGCCCGCGGCCTGAACTGCCCGCTGCCCATATTGCGCACCAAGAAGGCCATCAACGGCCTGACCTCAGGGGAGATTCTGGAGATCACCGCCACCGACCCCGGCTCGCTGAAGGACATGGCGTCGTTCTGCAGCCAGACCGGTAACGAGCTGGTGTCGAGCGCCCAGGCGGAGGGCAGCTTCGTCTTCCGCATCCGCAAGGCATGATGGGGAGGGAATCGAAATGAGCAGCACTGCCCACGCATTCGGCGCGGCCAGCAAAGACCTAGACGCCTGGTTCGACCGGCGGTTCGAAGAGAAGATGGCCGAGCGCGAGGCGGCCCATGTCCCGGCATTGACCATCATCGCCACCAAGGGCACCCTGGACATGGCCTATCCGCCGTTCATCCTCGCCTCCACCGCGGCCGCCCTGGGCTGGGAGGTGTCGGTATTCTTCACCTTCTACGGCCTGGCGCTGTTGAAGAAGTCGCTGGACCTGCGGGTCACGCCCCTGGGCAATCCCGCCATGCCGATGAAGCTGCCCGAAGGACCGCGCTGGATCCGCGGCAAGGAGCTGCACCTACCCACCTCGCTGATGACCCTGATGCCCGGATTCGACAGCGTTGCCACCAGCATGATGCGCAAGACCATGGACAAGAAGGGTATCGCCCGCATCGAGGAGCTGCGCGCCATGTGCATCGAGGCCGGCGTGAGCCTGGTCGCCTGCCAGATGACGGTGGATCTGTTCGACTACGGCAAAGACGACTTCATCCCGGAGATCACGGAGTGGGTCGGTGCCGCGAGCTTCCTGCCCCGCGCCTTGAAGGCCGATGTGAACCTGTTCGTCTGAAGTCTTGGAGAAGGGGGTCGAGGCCCCCTTCTCTACCCCTGCTGCGCCTTTGCGGGCAGAGGCTCAGGGTGCTTCCGGCCCTGCGCGGCTGATGGCCTCGCCGGCCTCGTCGGAGAACTTGCGGAAATTGTCGTGGAACATGTGCGCCAGCTTGGAGGCCTGGGCATCGTAGGCGACGGCGTCCTTCCAGGTGTCCCGGGGCCGCAGGAGCTCGGCTGGCACACCAGGGCAGCTCACGGGCACTTCCACGCCGAAGACCGGATCGTGCCAGGTCGCAACTCTATCCAATCTTCCGTCCAAGGCCGCATTGACCATCCCGCGGGTATGGGGAATGGCGATACGCTTGCCGGTGCCGTATGGCCCTCCACTCCAGCCGGTATTGATCAGCCAGACCCTGGAGCCGTGGCGCTTGATGCGCTCGCCGAGGAGTTCCGCGTAGCGCCTCGGATGCAGCGGCATGAACGGGGCGCCGTAACAGGCGCTGAACACCGGCGAGGGCTCCGTCACACCCTTCTCCGTGCCCGCCACTCGTGCGGTGTAGCCGGACATGAAGTGATACATGGCCTGCTCGGTGCTCAGGCGCGAGACGGGCGGCATCACCCCGAAGGCATCGCAGCAGAGAAAGATGATGTTCTCCGGATGCCCGCCACGACCGTCCAAGGTGGCATTGGGAATGGCGCTGATGTGGTAGGCGCCGCGGGTGTTCTCGGTCAGGCTGTCGTCCTCCAGATCCAGGCGGCGGCTGTCCGCGCACATAGTGACGTTCTCAAGCACCGTGCCGAAACGCCTGGTCGTGGAATAAATCTCCGGCTCGTTGCGCTCCGAGAGGCGGATCATCTTGGCGTAGCACCCACCCTCGAAATTGAACACGCCATTGTCGCTCCAGCCGTGCTCGTCGTCACCGATGAGGGTGCGCGAGGCATCTGCCGAGAGGGTGGTCTTACCGGTGCCGCTCAGGCCGAAAAACAGGGCGGTCTTACCGTCCGGCCCGATATTGGCCGAGCAGTGCATGGGCAGCACGTCCCTGCCGGGCAACAGGTAGTTCATCACGGAGAATATGGATTTCTTGATCTCGCCGGCATAGCTAGTGCCGCCTATCAGCACCAGTCGCTTGGCGAAGTTCACCAGGATGAAGGTCTCGCTGCGAGTGTGGTCCAGGGACGGGACGGCGTGAAAGCGCGGCGAGTCGATCACCGTGAACTGCGGAACGTGGCCCTTCAGGCTCTCCGGTGTGCCCTGGATGAACAGATTGCGTGCAAACAGGCTGTGCCAGGCGTACTCAGTGATGATCCGGATGGGCATGCGGTACTCGGGGTCGGCCCCGGCGAAGCAGTCCTGAACGTAGATCTCCTTCATCTGTAGATATGAGGCCATGCGGTGATGCAGCACGTCGAAGTCGTGCTGCGCGATCGGCTTGTTGATCGTCCCCCACCAGATGTGACTCCGACTGCTGTCCTCCTCCACGATGAACTTGTCCTCCGCGGAGCGCCCGGTATGATGACCGGTGCGCACGACCAGCGGTCCCATATGCGACAGGGTGCCCTCCCGTCGCTGGATGGCCTGCTCGTAGAGCTCCGGCGTGGGCAGGTTCCAGTAGATCTCGCTCAGGTTGTAGAGACCGTGATTCTCCAGACGGTGACCACTGTGGTTGCAACCGATTTCTCGCATCTCGGACTCCTGTATGGCCGCGTGCCGGCGCGGACGGGCGCGGGGCAGGGAGCGCTGGTTGGTCGATTCGCCAGCCGGGGCTTGCGGCACCATGGCGGTGCCATCACGCACCGTTTGTGGGCATCTCATAGCGTTTTTACCGGTTTTGAAGTCCTGTTGCGCACACTCCAGCACGCGCCGTGCCACTCCTGCTAGCCGACACCATCGACATTGAGCTGCAGCCACCACTCCAGCAGCGCGAGGTGCCACAGCTTGCTGCCCTGTAGCGGCGTCATGTGGGCCTCGGGCTCGGCCAGCAGTCTGGCCACATAGCTCGGATCGTAGATCCCCCGGGCGCGGCAGCGCTCGGAGTCCAGCAGCGCGCGCATGCGCTCCAGGAAGGGGCCCCGCAGGTACTTGAGCGCCGGCATCGGGAAGTAGCCCTTGGGCCGGTCGATGACGGCGTCCGGGAGCAGCCCGCGGGCGATGACCTTCAGAGGATGCTTGCCGCGGCTCTTCAGCTTCATCTCGGGCGGCATTCGGAAGGCCAGCTCCACGAGCTCCTGGTCCAGGAACGGCACCCGGGCCTCCAGACCCCAAGCCATAGTCATGTTGTCCACCCGCTTCACCGGATCGTCGACGATCAGGGTGGTGACGTCCAGGCGCAGCACCCGGTCCAGGAAGGTGTCCGCCCCGGGCGCGGCGAGCAGCGCCTCCACCAGCCGCCCGGTGTGGTCCTCACCCCGGTATTCGGGCGCCACCGCCTGCAGAAACTCCTGGTGGGGGCGATCGAAATAATGCCTGCGGAAGCGCTCCAGGTCGGTGCCGATCTCGGCGTCCATGAGCGGGTACCAGAAATAACCGGCGAAGACTTCATCGGCGCCCTGCCCGCTCTGCACCACCTTCACTTCCCTCGAGACCCGCTCGGACAGCAGATAGAAGGCCACGGCATCCTGGCCCACCATGGGCTCGGCCATGTGGCTCACTGCCTCCGGCAGTCGCTCCAGCACTTCGTGGTTGGGGATAACGAAGCGCGAATGGCGGGTCCGAAAGCGCTCCACGACTTGGTCGGAGTACTCGAACTCGCTGCCCCGCTCCTCCGGCACGTCCTCGAAGCCCACCGAGAAGGTTCGTATCTCCTCTGCCCGTGCCTCCGCGAGCAGGCCCACCAGCAGGCTGGAATCCAGGCCACCGGAGAGCAGCACGCCCACTGGCACATCCGCCACCTCCAGGCGGCGCTGGACCGCCGCACGCAGGCAGGCGTGCACCGCATCGGTCCATTGGGCCTCCAGCATGGGCCGCTCGGGCCGCTCGGCCCGCAGCTCCCAATAGCGCCGCATCTCCCGGGTGCGGGAGGTATCCAGCGCGAGCGATGTGCCGGGAGCGAGCTTGCGCACGCCTGCCAGAATAGTGCGCGGTGCGGGCACGACGGCGTGCAGGGTGAGCTGATGGTGCAGCGCCGCCGGGTCGATGGCGGTATCGATGCCCCCGCCGGCGAGCAGGGCCTGGATGTTGGATGCGAAGCGCAGCCGCGCACCGTCCTCGGCGTAGTAGAGCGGCTTGATGCCGATGCGGTCACGGGCCAGGAGCAGACGCTCCTGGCGCATGTCCCACAGGGCGAACGCAAACATGCCGTGAAAGCGCTTGGTGCAGTCGATGCCCCAGGCGGCATAGGCCTTAAGGATGACCTCGGTGTCGCCGTCGGAGAAGAATCGCTGACCCAGCCGCTCCAGCTTCCGGCGCAGCTCACGAAAGTTGTAGATAGTGCCGTTGAACACCAGGGCCAGGCCCAGCTCGCTGTCGATCATCGGCTGGTTGCCGTGCTCGCTCAAGTCCAGCACCGACAGCCGGCGGTGACCGAAGGCCAGGGGCCCGTCGGAGTAGCTGCCCTGGTGGTCGGGCCCGCGCGGGGCCAGCACCGCAGTCATGCGCCCGATGGCCGCCAGATCAGGCAGGCCGCCGTCGAGACGTAGCTCGCCACAGAGTCCGCACATGCTTGCTCTAGCCCCAGCCGCCTCCGCCGGGGGTGAGGATCGTCAGCCGGTCTCCCGGATGCGCCTGAAACGTGGTCTTGCCTGGCAGCGGCTCACCATTCAGCAGATTCTCTCCCGGCGCGCCGTCGCCGCCCCCCTGCAGACCCCAAGGGGCGTGACGGCGGCGCTCCGTGAGCAGCGTGACGGTCGCCTCGGCGAGAAACTCCAGCTCCCGCACCAGCCCGTCGCCGCCCGGACGCTGGCCGGTGCCGCCGGAGCCGCGGCGCAGGGCGTAGCGGCTGACCCGCAGGGGATAGCTCATCTCCACGGTCTCGATGGGGGTGTTGCGGGTGTTGGTCATGTGCGTCTGCACCCCGCTCAATCCGCCACCGCGGGGACCGGCGCCCATGCCGCCGCCGATGGTCTCGTAGTAGCTCCACGAGTCCGCCGCATCGCCCCGGGCGCCCATCGCCAGATTGTTCATGCTGCCGTGGCTGGCCGCAGGCACCGCCTGCGGCATGGCCTGCGCCAGGGCGCCGGTAATGACGTCGACCACCCGGGTGCTGGTCTCCACGTTGCCTGCCGCCACCGCCGCCGGGCGCCGCGCATTTACCAGACAGCCTTCCGGGGCCCGCAGTCGTATCGGGCGGAAGGTGCCCGCGCAGGCCGGCGTGTGCGCCGGCATGAGACACCGAAACACATAGAGAACGGCGGCGGCCGCGACCGAGATCGGGCAATTGATGTTGCCCTCGGCCTGGGGCGCGGTGCCTTCGAAGTCCACCAGGATGTCGCCGTCGACCGCCTCGACCCTGGCCCGGATCTCGATGTCGCGATGACCGAGCCCGTCGTCATCCATGAGGTCGCAGTACTCGTAGCTGCCGGCGGGGATGTCCCGCATGGCCGCCCGGGCGAGGCGCTCGGCGTAGGCGTTGAGCGCCGCCAGCGCCTGTCGGTACGCGGGACTGCCCATGCGCGCCACCAGCTCGCCCAGCCGACCCACGCCCGTGCGTGCGGCGCTGATCTGGGCAGCGAAATCGCCCCGAGCGGTAACGGGATCGGCGGTGACCTCGGCCATGTGGGCGAAGAAAGCCTCGTTGCGCGCACCCCGACTCAACAGCAAGGTCGGCGGAATCACCAGCCCCTCCTCCTCCAGCCGGCGCGACAAGGGCATGGAGCCCGGCGTGGCCGCGCCGATGTCCGCATGGTGGGCGCGATTGGCGCAGAACCCCAGCAGCCTCGTGCCGTCAAAGAAGGGAGCGACCACGGTGACGTCAGGCAGGTGGGTCCCGCCCAGGTAGGGGTCGTTGAGCACCACCATGTCCCCGGGAGCCCAGTCCAGGTTGGCGACGATGCCGCGCATGGCGTAGGCCATACTGCCCAGGTGTACCGGAATGTGGGCGGCCTGGGCGCAGAGCTCGCCGCCGGCGTCGAACACGGCGCAGGAGAAATCCAGACGGTCCTTGATGTTGGGCGAAAAGGCCGCCCGCCGCAGCACGGCCCCCATCTCGTCACAGACCGCCTGAATGCGGCTCGCGAACATGCTGAGCTCTATGGGATCCACGGCTGCACACCTCGCTCGTGGCGGCTGTCCAACGCCTTGCATTGGGATCCGCCCACGCTTAGACTTCGTCTACTTTTTTGCTCGGCTATTTGTTTCCAAAAGATTTCCACCAAGCGACGCGCCGGGCAAATTGATGCCGTGAGTGTCACTCAATCAATCTGAAGGAGAATATTAATGGTACATGAATTGCCGGCCCTGCCCTACTCCAAAGACGCCCTGGAGCCTCATATCTCCGCCGAGACTCTGGAGTACCACCACGGCAAGCACCATCAGACCTACGTGACCAACCTGAACAACCTGGTCCCGGGGACCCAGTTCGAGAATTCGCCGCTGGAGGAGATCATCAAGTCCGCGCCGGCCGGCGGCATCTTCAACAACGCCGCCCAGGTCTGGAATCACACTTTTTATTGGAACTGCCTGAGTCCCAACGGGGGTGACGAGCCCAGCGGGGCCCTGGCCGAGGCCATCAACGCCGCCTTCGGCTCCTTCGCCGACTTCAAGCAGAAGTTCAGCACTTCTGCCGCCACCAACTTCGGGTCCGGGTGGACCTGGCTGGTCAAGAATGATTCCGGCGGCCTCGAGATCGTCAACACCAGCAACGCCGGCAACCCCATGTGCGACGGCAAGACGCCGCTGATGACCTGCGACGTGTGGGAGCACGCCTACTACATCGACTATCGCAACGCCCGTCCCAAGTACGTCGAGGCCTTCTGGAGCCTTGTGAACTGGGACTTCGTGGCTGCCAACTTCGCAGGCTGAGCCGGGCCCGGCCGGGGGCGAGGCCCGTCCCCGGCATTCCGGCACCTGCCGCATCCCGTCGGGAGCTGGGACGGGCTGCTCCAGGCCGCCGTTTGCCAGGCGGGCATCTTCCTTATAGAATTTCTTTTTTGGATCTGTGGCAGCCACTTGCTGAGCTGCCTTTTTTGTTTTTGGCTGGCGGCCTATGAGCGATGCGCTGATGGCGACATACGGCCGGCTCCCCGTCGCATTCGAGCGCGGCGCAGGGGCCTGGCTCTGGGACACCCGGGGACGGAAGTACCTGGATGCCCTCTCGGGCATCGCCGTCTGCGGCCTGGGGCACGCGCACCCGCGCATCGCCGAGGTGGTCTGCGACCAGGCCGGCCGACTCATCCACACCTCCAATCTCTACGAGATCCCGCTGCAGCAATCCCTCGCGGAGCGTCTGACGGTTCTGACCGGCATGGAGCGCGCCTTCTTTTGCAACTCCGGGGCCGAGGCCAACGAGGCCGCCATCAAGCTGGCGCGGCTGCACGGACACCGTCGCGGCATCGACGTGCCCAACGTGGTGGTGATGGAGGGCAGCTTCCACGGGAGGACGCTGGCCACCCTCACCGCCACCGGCAATCGCAAGGTGCAGGCCGGCTTCGAGCCGCTGGTCAAGGGCTTCCTGCGCGCCGGCTTCGACGACCTGGAGGCCCTGGAGGCCATCGCCTCCAACAGTCCGAGCGTGGTCGCGGTGCTGGTGGAGCCCATCCAAGGTGAGGGCGGTATCGTCATTCCCGCACCCGACTACCTCGCCGGGGTGCGCCGAGCCTGCGACCGGCACGGCTGGCTGATGATGCTCGACGAGGTGCAGACCGGCATGGGCCGCACCGGGCGCCTGCTCGCCTACCAGCATGCCGAGCTGCTGCCCGACGTGATCACCCTGGCCAAGGGCCTGGGCAATGGCTTCCCAATCGGCGCGTGCCTGGCACGGGGCGCGGCCGCGCAGATCTTGACGCCAGGCACCCACGGCTCCACCTTTGGCGGCAATCCCCTCGCCTGCCGAGCGGCGCTGGCGGTCCTCGAGGTCATCGAGGAGCAGCGGCTGCCGGAGCGTGCCGCCCGGCTCGGGCAAAGGATGCTGCAGGGCCTGCGCGCAGCCCTCGCGACCAACCCGAATGTCGCGGACATAAGGGGCCAGGGGCTGATGCTGGCCGCAGAGCTCGACCGGCCCTGCGGCGATCTGGTTGCCCAGGGCCTGGAGCAGGGTATCCTGATCAACGTGACGGCGCAGCGCGTCCTACGCCTGCTCCCGCCCTTGATCATCAGCGATGAGGAAGCGGCACTCATCGTCGAGCACGTCGCGGCGCTGATCAACTCATTCACCTCCGCCAGCTGAGGTGACATCCCGGAGTGTTATCCATGGGCGCACGCCACTTCCTCACACTTCTGGATCTGGAGCCCGCGGAGCTCGCGGGCGTCCTACGCCGGGCCACCGAGCTGAAGCAGATGCACCGCCGCGGCGAGATCTACCGGCCGCTGGAGAACCGGGTGCTGGGCATGATCTTCGAGAAGTCCTCCACCCGCACCCGGGTGTCCTTCGAGGTCGCGATGGCCCATTTCGGAGGATATGCGGTGTTTCTCTCGCCCCGAGACAGCCAGCTCGGCCGCGGCGAGCCGGTGGCGGACACCGCCCGGGTGCTCTCGCGCATGGTCGATGCCGTGACCATCCGCACCTACGAGCACGAGAAGCTGGAGGAGTTCGCCCGCAACTCCGATGTGCCGGTGATCAACGCGCTGACCGACATGTACCACCCCTGCCAGCTGCTCGCGGACCTGCAGACCTTTGCCGAGCACCGGGGCGAGGTGCGTGGCAAGACTGTCGCCTGGATCGGGGACGGCAACAACATGTGCCACTCCTATATTAACGCAGCGACCCAGTTCGGCTTCCGTCTTCGCGTCGCCTGCCCCAGCGGGTATCAGCCGGACCCGACCCTGGTGGCCGGCGACGCGGTGACGTTTGTGGACGATCCGCTGGCTGCAGCCGCAGACGCGGACCTGGTGGTCACGGACGTCTGGGCGAGCATGGGCCAGGAGTCCGAGCAGCAGCAGCGCCTGGACATCTTCGCACGCTTTCAGGTGACCGGGGCGGTGATGGCCGCCGCCAAGCCGAGGGCCATCTTCATGCACTGCCTGCCTGCCCACCGGGGGGAAGAGGTCACGCCGGAGGTCATCGACGGACCGCAGAGCGTGGTGTG
>CAYQDX010000014.1:0-8321 GCA_964416345.1 uncultured Ectothiorhodospiraceae bacterium | reverse complement strand
CCACGCCCAGAAGGCGCTGCTGGAGCTTCTGCTCGTCGGCTCCTGAGCTATGGCGAGGAGCGATAACGCCGCCATGGGGCGGGAGTGGCGTGCTCCGGGGCGAAAAACCCAGGTGTGACGGGTATACACCACCCCCGACATGGCCAAGGGCTTGCCGAGCTCACCGGGTGCGGCCTCGCGGCCCGACGCACAACCTTTGGCCGGACTCGACCACGGGTTCGGCCCCGTCGCCGGAGCGACACGGCTGCGCTATAGTCCTGCCCCAGCCTATCCGGCTGCCCGCAACTTTCCACCGTCCATCACACGGGGGACGCCATGCGTCATATCATCGCCGGCAAGGTGAGCTGTCTGGCCCTGGCGCTCCTGGCGAGCACGGCGCCCGCTGGGACCGCTCAATGGGGCTATCAAGGCGCAGTGGGGCCCGAGCACTGGGCCGAGCTCGACCCTGGATTCGGCCTGTGTGCAACCGGCAAGAACCAGTCGCCGATCGATCTCGCCGGATTCATCGAGTCGGACCTGGATCCCCTCAATTTCGACTATCCCAACACCGTGACCAAGGTCGTCAACGACGGCCGGGGCATCCTGGCCAAGTTTGCGCCCGGCGCCAGCATCGAGGTGGACGGCCGGCCATTCCGTCTCCGGGAGCTCCGGCTCCACGCACCCAGCGAGCACCGGCTCGAAGGCAGGACCTATCCCGTGGAGGCACAGCTGGTGCACACCGATGCGGCGGGTAATGTAGCCATCGTGGTGGTGCTTTGGGACGAAGGGGAGGACAGCCCCGCGGTCGCTCGGCTGCTGCGCATGCTGCAGGACCGATCCGGCGCAGGCGGCTCACCCACGGCGCCGGTGCGTACCCGTGATCTACTGCCGGAGGACGAGCGTACCTACTATCGGTACAACGGGTCCCTGACGACGCCGCCATGCACGGAGGGTGTCCGCTGGCTGGTGATGAAGGAGCCGACGACCCTGTCCAAAGAGCAGCTGGAGCAGCTCACCCGCATCATTGGCCATGCCGACAGCCGTCCGGTGCAGCCCGTCTACGCCCGCCCGGTGCTGGAATAGGGGTGACCCGCAGTTTCGGGCCACCGAGCGATATGCCCGAGCTCCTCGGCGCGGCGCGATGCTCTGCACCAGAACCCAACGAAGCAGCGGTCGCAGCCAGCGCCTGACCCAATTGCGCAACCGCGCGCCCGACCGATGTCATCGGGCCTCGCGGAGCTACGCCCGCTCACTCAATCACCTGCAGGCGCGGCGCCCGCGGCGTCGCGGCGTACGACTCTTTGACATGAACGCAACAGCACTTTGGATGTCGTGGTAATATCGCAACAATGGAGATTCGTCTCGCGACCATGGAAGATGCCGGTGGCATCAGCCGGCTCGCCTACCCGTTGGCGGCGAGGCACATCGCCGTCGATTTCGACGACCAGGGACGCCAGCGGCTGCTTGCCTCCCTGGAGCCTAGAGCCATCGGCCAGTCCCTGGCGGGCGGGATACGCTATCACGTGGCGGTGGAAGACGGCGTCGTCCACGGCGTCATCGGCATGCGCGACGACAGTCACGTCTACCATCTGTTCGTTGCGGAATCGCTACAGCGCCAGCGCCTGGCCACGCGACTCTGGCAGGTGGCACGGCAGGCATGCATCGCGGCAGGCAATGCGGGCGCCTACACCGTCAACTCCTCCCGGCAGGCAATCCCTTTCTATCGCAGTCTAGGCTTCGTGGAGACCGGACCGGCCGAATGCCGGGGCGGCATCGTCGCCACGCCCATGCGGCTCGACAGCGCCGGCGATGAGCCAGCGGACTGAGCGCCCTGCCATCGACTTCCCAAGCGCATAAACAGGACCCGAGAACGTCGTGAAGTGCGGCGACTCGTCGCCGCTTTGCGCTACGCGGCACGCTCGGAGCCCTCCAGCGCCTTGCCGCAGTGCGGGCACACCTGGGGCGACTTCTGCTCCTGCATCGCCTCCACCAGCCCGGAGCCGATGATGGCCGTCGGCAGCGCAAAGAACCCGATGCCGACTATCGATATCAATGCCGCCGCCGTCTTGCCGAGGACGGTCAGGGGATAGATGTCTCCGTAGCCGACCGTGGTGAGCGTTGCCACCGCCCACCACATGCTTGCCGGAATGCTCGAGAACTTGTCCGGCTGGGCGCCGCTTTCGGCGAAATACATGATCGCCGATGCCACTATCAGCAGGACCAGCATCAGGCCGCTGGTGAGTATCAGCTCCTCACGCTTGACCCGAACCACATACCGAAACAGCTGCATGGCGGCGATGTAGCGCGCCGCCTTCACGACCCGAATGAGTCTCAGCAATCGCAGCGCCCTGAGGAAGCGCAGATCGACCGTGGCAAAGGAAAGAAAGAACGGCAGTATGGCAAGAAGGTCTATCAGCGGCAGGGGATGGAGCAGGAATCGGATTCGTCCCCACAGCGGCTGTGCAAACCGCGGATCCTCGATACACGACCAGAGGCGCACCCAGTATTCCAGGCTGAACACGGCAACGGACATGACCTCGAAGGCCGCAAAACCACCCGCGAACCGAGTCTCAAGCGCCGGCACCGATTCTAGGACGACTGCGATCACATTCAGAAAGATGAGCGTGAGTAAGAAGATATCGAAACTTCCGCTCATTCGGTCGCCGGCCTCGGCAGACTCGACGATTTTCCAGGTGCGTTGACGTATGCTCATTTGCGGACCACCTTAGCGTTGACCACTCCGGGAATTCATGGGTATCCCACCAAGGGCAATTCTCTGGCCAAGGTGCAAGGACGCCAGGAATCGTGGGCCACCGCCCACCGCTTTCCTGGCGTGCCTCGCAGCTCTGCGAGGGGATTCGCAGACACAGCCCGTGGTGCGGGGTAGGTACGCTTGCGGAGCGGTCGCCGAGAGGGCTCGCCTCCCACAGAGGAATCGCCCACCTCTCGGTAGGAGGCCAGCCCCCTGGCCGAATGCCCCCCAACCAGAACGATGTGGCGGTCGCCGAGAGGGCTCGCCTCTCACAGAGGAATCGCCCACCTCTCGGTAGGAGGCCAGCCCCCTGGCCGATTCTTCACCCTGGCTCCCCAGCACCGCGCGAATGCGGCACCTCGCCGCCGTCCCACTCGGCAGTCAATGCAAGCATCCCCGGTCAACGCGGGAGATGCTAAATATTCAGCTTGTTGAAGATCGCCTGCGGCATCAACCGAATTACCAGCATGATGTAGCGCCAGAAGAACGGCAGGTAGACCTCGTTCTTGCGCCGCTCAATGGCGCGTACGATCCCGCGGGCGATGGTCTCGGGCTGCGCCCACAGCAGCCCTTTCTTGTAGTTGCGGGTCATGGGTGTGTCGACGAAGCCGGGCTTCACGGTGAGCACCTGCACCCCGGCGGGGGCCAGCCGATGGCGCAGGCCCTGCAGAAATACGCTCAAGGCACCCTTGGCGCTGCCATAGACATAGTTGCTGCGGCGACCGCGATCGCCGGCCACCGAGGAGATGACGGCGATGTTGCCGCGGCCACGGGCCTCCATGCGATTCGCGATGGGTGTCAGCAGGCCAACGACGCTGAGGAAGCTCACCTGCAGCTCCCGCAGCGTCAGCTTTACTGAGCTCTGACAGGCCCGCTGGTCGGGCAAGGTGCCGTGGGCGATGAGCACCGTGTCGAAGCCCTCCAGCGCCGCGTCGGCGGCCTCCACCACCGATTCGTAGTGCTCCACCCCGCCGGCCTCCAGCTCGGCGATGTCCACCGCGCCGGCACCGCGAAGCCGCAGGTCGTCCGCGACGGCAGCCAGCCGCTCCGGATTGCGGGCGACCAGGAACAGGCGATCCCCCTCGGCGGCGTACAACCGAGCCGTGGCTTCCGCGATGGCCGATGTGGCCCCGATGATTAGCACCCTGCGCATGCTCAGTCCTCCGTCACGCGGCGCCAGAAGCTCGAGGAGATGCCGGGATCCCGGTAGGCCTCCAGCTCCTGCCAGCGGGGAAAGTAGCCCCTGAATCTCGCCGCGGCCATGCGCGCGTCCTTGGCCGGGTAGATGGCGCCTGCCGCCTGGTCGACGACCTCGTCCAGGGCGGCGAGCAGCGTCATGGTGCGCTCACCGCGATTGGGGAAATCCAGAGCCAGCGTGACCCCCGGTCGGGGGAACGACAGCATCCCCGGCGAGGGCAGCCTGCCGAAGACCTTGATGACGGCCAGAAAAGAGCCGGCGCCGGAGCGGGCGACGCGGCTCAGGATCTCGGCGATGGCGGCGTGTCCGTCTTCAGGGGGCACGACGCACTGCCACTGCAGGAATCCCCGGGGCCCATAGATGCGATTCCATCGCAGCAGGGCGTCCAAGGGATAGAAGAACGGCTGATAGTGCACGGTCGCCGCCACCTGCTCACGCCTCTGTCGGTGGTAGTAGAGAGTGTTGAAGGCCCGCAGGGTGAGTCTGTTCACCAGCGACATCGGTGGCTCGACGGGAACGCTGAGCGTGCCCGAAGGCGTCTTGGGGGCGGCCTCCACGTCGGCCGCGGCGAAGTTGCCGCGATTGAGCAAGCCCCGCCCCAGGCCCTTGCCGGTGGAGGCACAGTCGATCCAGGACACGCAGTGCTCGAAGCCCTGATCGGATTCCTGCGACAGCTCGAAGAACTGCTCCAGGTTGTGGAACTTCACCGATTCGGTGTCGATGTAGGGGTTGGCGATGCGGCGCAGCCGGATGTCAGCCCACAGAATCACGCCGGTGAGTCCGAGGCCGCCGATGGTCGCCGCGAACCAGTCGGCATTCTGCTCGGGCGAGCACAGCAGCCGGCGGCCATCCGTGCGCAGCAGCTCGCAGGCAAGCAGGTGCCGGCCCCAGGTACCCGCGACGTGGTGGTTCTTGCCGTGCACGTCGTTGGCGATGGCACCGCCCACGGTGACGTACTGGGTACCGGGCGTCACGGGCAGGAACCAGCCCCGGGGCACCACTCGCGCCAGGATGTCCTTCAGCAGCACACCGGCCTCACAGCGCAGCACCCCGGAATCGGAATCGAATGCGAGAAGCCGGTCCAGCCCCTGCACGTCCAGCAGCGTGGCGCCATCGTTGAGACAGGAGTCGCCGTAGCTCCGCCCGGCACCCCGCGGCAGCACCGTGCTGCCCAGGATGGGTGCCGGCAGACTCTCGTCGCGCCAGCGCAGGCGCACCGCCGCCTGGTGGGCTCGGGGAAAACGTCCCCAGGATAGATAGTCGCGATCCCCGCTCATCTCCCCCTCATCGCGCCCTCAAGGCGCCGCCGCCCGCTGCCCCCAGGGTGCCGCCGCGAGCCGCTTCAGCCAGCCCGGGGACGACCAGGCCAGCAGGTAGGCCAGACCCAGGTACATCACCCAGTGCGCCAACGCGTCCAGTAGCAGGGCGGCCAGCGCCCCGCCGCGCAGGCCAGTCAAGGCATTGTGAATCACGAAGCTCCACGTCGCGATGCCGGTCGCGAGCATCACCCCCAAGGCGGTGGCCGACTGCCGGCCGTGCCCCACCCGCGCCCAAGTCATCAGCTGCGGGATGGCGAGCAGCAGGAACATGAGGCGATAGTCCCAATTGCTGCCCAGCAGGTAGGTGCCCACATAGACGGCGGCGCCCACCCTGAAGCCATCGAAGCTGCGTTGGTCCGCCTCCACCTGGCGATGCGGACTGCGCAGGCCCTGCGCCGCCAGTGCCAGCCCCAGCAGAGCCAGGACGTGTGCCAGATTCCGCGCCATGCGGCCCAGCACCGGGCTATAGTCTGCCAGGCTCAGCCACAGCACATCCATTCCATAGGACCATACCACTCCCACAGGCGTGCCGCGCAGGATCCGCTCGAGGTCGGCTAGGGTGAGGGCGGTATAGAGAAGTGCCAGCACCACTACGAGGAGGCTCAGCAGGAGGAATATGCGCCGGCGCTCCCGCAGCAGCACCGTGAATCCGAATATCGGAAACAGCTTCAGGACGAAGGCCGCCAGCATTGCGACGATGGCAACCGTGCGCCCCTGCCAGCGGTCCCGGTCCAGGCTGTAGATGGCCACCGACAGGAGGAAGTACATCAGCAGATCCGTGTTCCCTCTCTCGATGCCGAGCAGCACCGCCGGCGAGAATATGCCCGCCAGCAGGGCCAGGGACGTCGGCTTGTCCAGAGCCGGCGGAGTGTGCAGCAGGATGCCGAGCACGAACAGCACGGCAAGTCCCACTCCAAAGCAGACGCTCGAGCCGCTGTCGACGCCAGCGAAATGGAGCCACTGCCACACCCGGGGATAGTTCATGATGCGGCCCCAGGGATCGCCCGGATTGACCACCAGTGGATCCAGGCCCATGCGGTAGGTCTCGGCCCCGCCGGTGATCGTACGCACATCGGCGAAGGAGAGCGGCATGACCGGAATCTGCCACAGCTTCCACATTTGCTGTGGGCCCAGGGCGGCGAGCAGGCCGCCCAGGAGCAAGACTCCCAGGCAGATGCCCAGGAGCAAGAGAGTCTTGCCGCGCATTTCTTGATGCTCTGTCGCGTTGTTGCGGAATCCGAATGCGGCCCCGGCTCACGCCTCCTCGGGCAGCTCCGGCAGGCTGAACGGCGTGGCACCCGACAGCGCCTGCATGTACATCAGCCCGCCGTGGGGCTGGCTCACGCCGGAGTGCTCGTAGAGGTAGGCAAACAGCGCTTCGGCCTGCGCCGCCGGCACCAGCACCGTGAGCACGTCCTGCTCCGGCGTCTCTCCCACGCGGCGATGGGCCAGCGGTGAGTGGCGCCCGGCCCCTCTGGCATGACTGACGTTGGCCGCCAGGACGCCGTGATCCGCCTCCAGGTGCTTGACGACGGGCAGCGCCCGGCCCATGGGCAGGATGCAGGTGATCAGCTTGTGCGGTGCGCCGAGGGGCATGTCTCAGCGCACGGCGCCGCTCGGGCCAGAGTCCTTGCCAAGCTTGGCGATGATCTCCGGCGGCACGTAGGTCGCCGCCTTCTCCAGCGGCGTGACCCACATGATACCCATACCCGGCGTGTCCAGCTTGCCCGCCAGGTACATGCTCTCGAATACCCGGTCCACTTGATCCGTGGCCACTACGATGTTGATCACCTCCTTCTCCGCCTCCACTGCCAGACCCAGCACTCCCAGGCGCTCGCGCACCCCCCGTCCATGAGCGTAGTGGATGGTGGCCCCCTGGGCGCCCGCCTCCTCGGCGGCCGTGACCACCGCATCCGCCAGGCCGCGCTGCACGATGCAGGTGATGAGGGCGACATCGGTCAGGACGACGATCTCGCGGGCACTCACGTGACGGCCTCCTGGGCCTGGTCTAGGCGAACGTATCCATCGTAGACTCGTTGCCTGCGGCTGACCTTCCACTGGATCCAGAGACCCGTGCCCAGCACCGACAATATGGGGCCGATGGAAGCCATGCATAAGATGCCGAAGCCCTCGACCACCCCCACCGCATCGCCGAATCCGAGCCCCATGGACAGCACCAGAGGCACCGTCACCGGGCCGGTGGTCACGCCTGCACTGTCCCAGGCCACGTTGACGAACTCCTCGGTGGACAGCCAGCTCAGGATCACCGCCAGCAGATACCCGGGCACGATCAGCCAGGCGATGGGGAGATCGAGCACGATCTTGGCCACGCCCAGGGCGATGCCGCAGCCTACCCCGAAGGAGACCGCGTACGTGAGCTCCGACTTGCGCAAGGCGCCGTTGGTCAGGTTCTCCACCGTCAATCCCAGGGCGTTTAGCGCAGGCTCGGCCAGAGTGGCACCGAAGCCCAGGATCCAGGCGAACAGGAGGGCGATCATGAGGCCGACGCCGAACCCGTACAGGGGCGAGGCGTCCACCACGGCGACGTTGGTGAAGACCGCCGGCACCAGAGCGCCGGACTGACCGCCCAGCTTGGCCAAACCGTAGCTCAATCCCACGTTGAATATCACCATGCCGAGCACCGCCAGGGTGACACCGTAGACGATGTTGCCGGGATGCTTGAGCTTCTCCCGCAGCAGCAGCCGCAGCACCAGCAGGAGGAGAAGCACCAGCGGCACGATTGCCTGCACGCCGCCGATGATCTCCAGCCACGGGCTCTGCTCGTGCCAGGCGCGGAGGCCGGCGGCGCCCCCCGCGGCGGCCGCTGCCATGATGGCCTGGGGGCTGGTCGTCTGGGCGAGGTAGACCGTCAACAGCTCCACTCCCAAGATGGGAAACAGCGAGGCCAGGGTCACGATGCCGAAGCCCGACAGACTGGAAGTATCCTTGCCGGTGGAGGCGGCGATGCCGATGCCCAGGGCCAGCACGAGGGGCACCGTGACCGGTCCTGTCGTCACGGCGCCGCAGTCCCAAGCCAGGCCCAGGGTCTTGGCGAGCTCGGGGCCCATCACCT
>CAYQDX010000013.1:0-30257 GCA_964416345.1 uncultured Ectothiorhodospiraceae bacterium | reverse complement strand
TGGGGGTTGCCGAGCGGGTGCACGTCGCCCTCGGCACGGTCCAGCCGGACCGGCACATCGAGCATGGACACGTGCTCGGCGGCGGCGAAGTAGCCGGGCTTGCCGGGCTGGATTCGGGCGTTGCCGGCTTGGCGCAGCAGCAGCGGCAGCCAGCCGATCTCCAGCTCTGCGCCGGTGCAGACCACCAGATCAGCCCGCCGCACCTTGGCGATCAGGCTGGGCCGGGCCTGGATGTGGTGGGGGTCCTGCAAGGCCGTGGTGGCGGTGTAGACCTTGGCCTGGTCACCGGCCAGTGTTTCGGCGAGCGCACCCCACTCGGGCTCGCAGGCGAATATGTTGAGGGCCGCGCCGGCCGGAGAGCTGGCCAGCGCCAGGACGCCGGCGAGCAGCAGGAGGCGAGGGAGAGAACGAGATTTGTGCATGATGGCTGCTCCTCAGAAGGAGTGGGCGCCGTGGGCACCCAGGCTGACGATGTACTGCAGGAACCACTGGTCGTCGGCAGACAGGCCGGACTCGTCGCGGTTGTATTGCAGCCGCAGGCGGCTGAACTCGCTGTTGGAGTAGTCCACCATCAGGCTGGTGCGCTGGGGGCTGTGGCCCTGGGGATCCAGCACGGTGCCCGCCAGCGCCGGACCGGGATCGTCGGCATCCAGCCAGTCGTAGCGCAGCCCCACCCGCCAGCGGGGCATGAACTGGTAGACCGCCTGGGCATAGGCACCATGTTGGCTGGCGTCGTAGGGTAGCTCGTCGAAAGAGCCGTCCTCGTCGCGGCGGAAGTACTCCGCCTGCAGTTTGAAGTTGGTGCGATAGGGATTGCCGTGGGGCGCCCACTTCCACACGAAGTCGGCGACGGCGGTGTCACTGTCGCCGTTGAACACATCGTCGTCGCCGCTCTCGCGGTACGCCGCCTTGGTGCGCAGCCAGGACAATCCCGCGCGCCAGCTGCTGCTGTCGCCTACGTCGCCCCCGGTGTGCACGAATAGGCTGTGGGTGCCGCGGCCGTCGTCGGCGGCCCCACCGGCCGGGAAATGGTCTCCCCGCAGCAGCTCGACGCCGAATTCCAGGTACTGGTCGGTAGGCGCGAGCCAGCGCAGCTGGACCCCGTCGTCGCCATACTGGTTGCCCAGCATGGCCCGGTAGACCAATGGCGGGTCGACGAAGTCCCAAACGTGGGAGTGCTGCTCGTTGAGATAGCCGATGCCGGAGAAGAACCGTCCGGTCTTGAGGGTGAGGCCATGGGGTAGGGTAGTGGTTTGCAGGTAGGCCTCCTCCACTTCCACGCCCCCGTCGGGGGCCAGCGAAGCGGTGAGGTTGCCGTAGAGCCAGTCGTCGACGTTGGCGTTGATGGCAAGCTCGGACTCGCCCAGCGAGAAGCCGCGCACCCCCGGGTCGGTCTCCTCGCCCAGGGCAAAGCCAGGGATCGAATAGGCATCGGGATCGTGCGAGAACTGGCCGTAGGTGCCGGTGAGAATGACGCTTACCGCCGGATTGAAGGCATTGACGGCGCTGCTCGGCGTCGCCGCCGGAGCGGAGGCTGCAGTCTGGGCCGAGGCCACCTGCTGCTGGGCTTCCTGGGCCTTCTTCTCGGCCTGCTCCAGGCGCTGCTCGAGGGCCTTGAGGCGGCTCTGGTAGTCGGCCTTCATGGCTTCGATCTGCTGGCGCAGGTGCTCCAGCTCCTGATTGCCAGGTACCGCAGCCGCCAGTGCGGGCAACAGCATCAGGCCGGTTGGGATGATACGTTTGCTCATTTGGTTTCCCTGTAGTCGTAAGTGGCGCCGCACGCAGGTGATGGCGCCCCGCGGCAAGGCGCATGCCCGCCAGCTCGTGGCGGATGCAAGGAGTGGTCAGGACGACAGGGAGAGGTCGGGTGGTGCGCGGGCCTGGAAGAACGCCGCAACGGCGGCAGCTCGGAAGCGGAGGACGGTGGCCTCCGGTCGCTCCCGGCAGACGGTGGCGAGGACGCTGGGCAGGCTGCTCGCCGCGACGGAGCCGAAATGGCTCGCCACCAGGCACAGCGCGCAGTGATCGTGGCCGGGAACGAGCTGGTGCTCGACCTGGTGGAAGAGCAGGCCGACCTCGGACAGCAGTAGCATCATCGCCGCGAGCGCGGCAATGATCCGACGGGAGGCGAGTCGGCGCAGCTGATGCATCGTGATTCGGCAGCCGGTCCTGGGCGCGGGCCTGTTTGTGATCGACGGCCTAGGCTAAGGAAGCCGGCTGGCGGGTGCAAGAGGGCGATTGTCGGGGTGGGCACCGCGCGGCGCTGCTATACTTGCCCGGCGTTGCCACTCTAGACGCTCAAGGCGTGCCTTGCTCCATGTCCAAGTCCCGGCGATTCTCGATTGCCTGCATCGGGCTGCTGCTGGCCCTGCCGGCCATGGCGCTCGCCGGCGACCCCCTGGTCGTGGCGGTGAGTGTGCTGCCACAGAAGTATTTCGTCGAGCGGGTCGGGGGAGCGCGCGTGCGGGTCAGCGTGATGGTGGGGCCGGGGCGCAGCCCTCACACCTACGAGCCCACGCCCAAGCAGATGGCGGAGGTGGCCGCCGCCCGCGTGTATTTCAGCGTCGGCGTGCCGTTCGAGGCCGTCTGGCTGCCGCGTCTGGTAGAGAACAGCCCGCACCTGCGGGTGGTGGACTGCCGCCGCGGGATTACGCTGCAGGGCGTCGGTGAGGACAAGGTGCGCCAAGACCATCCGGACCCCCACGTGTGGACCAGTCCGCCACTCGTCAAGATCATGGCTGCCAACATCCGCGATGCCCTGATCAGCTTGGATCCGGCCCACCAGGCCGACTATGCGCGCGGCTACCGGGGCTTCGCCGCCGACCTCGACGCGCTGGATGGCGATCTGCGCCGGGACCTCGCAGGGCTGAAGTCCCGCCGCTTCATGGTGTTTCATCCTGCCTGGGGCTACTTCGCGCAGACCTATGGGCTGCAGCAAGTGGCCATCGAGCGGGAGGGCAAGGAGCCCGGTGCGCGAGCGCTGGCGGATCTGATCGACCGGGCCAGGCGCGAGGGCATTCGGGTGATCTTCGTGCAGGCGCAGTTCGCTCGCGGCTATGCCGAGACCGTGGCGCGTGCCGTCGGCGCCCAGGTGGTGACGGTGGATCCCCTGGCCGAGGACTATCTGGCAAACATGCGCCGGGTCGCCCGGGCCTTCGAAGGAGCGCTGGGGTGATGGGCGAGGCGGTCATCCAGCTGGACGATGTGAGCTACTCCTACGCCGGTCCCAAAGTTCTGGAGCACATCGATCTCACGGTCGACCGCGGCGAATTCGTCGGCCTGGTGGGGCCCAACGCCGGTGGCAAGAGCACGCTGCTGAAGCTGATCCTGGGGCTGCTCAGCCCTAATTCCGGCCGCATCCGGGTGCTGGGTCAGCGCCCCTCCCAGGGTCGCCGGTCCGTGGGCTATGTGCCCCAGTACGTCCGCTTCGCGCAGGAGTTTCCTATTCACGTGGGCCAGGCGGTGCTGCTGGGACGTCTCGGCCGCACCGGCCTCATCGGCGGCTATCGCGCGCGGGACCGGGAGATTGCCCGACGGGTCATGGAGCAGACCGAAGTGCTGGACATCGCCGCCCGTCGCCTGGATACCCTCTCCGGGGGCCAGCTGCAGCGAGTCCTGCTGGCTCGGGCGCTGGCCTGCGAGCCCCAGATCCTGATGCTGGACGAGCCCACTTCCAACATCGACCTGCGGCTGGAGACCGACATCTTCGATCTGCTCAAGCGGCTCAACTCAGAGATGACCATCCTGCTGGTGTCCCATGATGTCGCCTTCATCACCGAATACGTGACCCGGGTGGCCTGCCTCAATCGCACCCTGCTATGCCATCAGACGGCCAACATCGACGGCGAGCTCATCGCCCGGCTCTACGGCGAGCCGGTGCGCATGATCCAGCATTTGCACTGAAGGGGCGCCGTGAGCGAGTTCCTGCAGGCGCTGGCGCAGCATGAGTTCCTTCAGAACGCCTTGATGGCGGGGCTGCTCGCAAGCGTGGGCTGCGGCGTCATGGGCACCTTCGTGGTGGTCAAGCGCATCGGCTATCTCGCGGGCGGCATTGCCCACGCCGTGCTGGGTGGTATGGGCATTGCCTATTTTGCCGGTGCCAGTCCCATAGGCGGGGCGCTGGTGGCCGCCCTGCTGGCCGCGGTGCTGGTGGGGTGGGTGCGGCTGGGCTGGCGGGAGCAGGAGGACACCCTCATCGGTGCCCTGTGGGCCGTGGGCATGGCCATCGGCATCCTGTTCATCTCCCGCACCCCCGGCTACAACGTGGACCTCATGAGCTACCTATTCGGCAACATCCTCATGGTCTCGCCGATCCAGCTGAAGATCATGGGGGTGCTGGACGCCTTGGTGGTGGTCACCGTGCTGCTGTTCTACAAGCAGTTCGTGGCGGTGTCCTTCGACGAGGAATTCGCGCGCCTGCGCGGGGTTCCGGTGGCCACCTTCTACATCCTGCTGCTGTGCATGGTGGCGGTCACCGTGGTGCTGCTGATCCAGGTGGTGGGGCTCATCCTGGTGATTGCCCTGCTGACCCTGCCGGCCGCCATTGCGGGACACTACATGAGCACCGTGGGCCTCATGATGCTGCTCGCCATCGCCCTGGGTGCCCTGCTCACCTCCCTGGGGCTGGCCATCTCCTATGCCCCCGACCTGCCCGCCGGTGCCACCATCATCCTGCTGGCCGGAGTGGCCTATCTGCTCTCGACCTTCGGTCAGGCCCTTTGGCGGCGCGTGGGCTGACAAAAGAAGCACGCCAAGATGGCGTGCTTTGAAGATCAATCAAGGGTTTTGATTCTTAGGCCATGCTCCCTACCAGTGCCAGTAGCGAGGATAACCCAAGGCGCCGGTCATCGGACCGAAGCGATAGTAGCGGCGAATGGCGGCGCGCAGCCGTGGCGGAGCATACCAATAGGCGGGATCGGCCTTGTATGCCCGGGTGTAGCTGTACGGGCCGTAGCCGTAACCGTAGTAGGGTCGGCTCCAACCCCACCATGCCTCGGCGGGGAGGCTCCATAACGCCAGCAGCGCCGCCGCGCCCGCCGCTGCGAAAATCTTAGTCAGGTGTTTCATCTGTCATCACCTCCCTTGAAGATTAGCTCCCTCTAATTGTTTGACAGACGAATTGGGGCCAATTTGCCAGCTCGATCCTTGACCTAGATCAGGAAGCCGAAGGATTTCGGATGGACTCCGAGATCTACACTTGCGACATCGCGGTGCGACTGTCAATCACGGCGAGGGAAGAGCTGAATGGGTCACCCAATTCGCAGCCTGGCGTGCCTTCTATGCACCCTATGGCTGGTCAGCGGAGTGCCTGCGCCAGTGGCGCCTCCGGGCCCGGAGCCTGCCGCAGCGCTGCCGGCTCTGCCATACTGAGCCTTGGAACTGCGCCTCCAGGCCATCCACCACCTGGCAGCGCCCGATGATGTGCAAGGTGGTGATGATGTGCGAGGCCCCGGATCACGCATCGTTTTATGTTCGTTCGGCCAGGTGCTGGCCTCCTACCCGCCGTTCGGACCGATATGCAGCTCGATGCGGTTGTTCACCCGGCGGCCTGCTTCGGTGGCATTTGTCGCCAGGGGCTCGGTGCTGCCTTTGGCCTCGGCGCGCACGCCGGCGAGGCCCTGTGCGCGCAGCACCGCGGCCACGGCATCGGCGCGCAGGCTAGACAGCTGCTGGTTCTCCGCCAGCGAGCCGATGCCGTCGGTATGACACGTTACCGTCACCGACGTGCCGGGCACACCGGCCAGCGCCCGGCCGAGACGCCGAAGGGCGGCGTTGGCCACTGGGCTTAGACTGGCGCCATCCACACCGAAGCACCATTCCCCTTCCAGATGCACCTTCACCGCCTGCTCCTTGGCGCGGTCTAGGGTCGCCATTCCGGCGGCGATCTCCGTCGAAAGCGCCTGCTGGACGACAGGCGTCAGCTCCTCGACGGCCGCTTCCGCACCCGCGTGCGGGAGGATGTCTTGCAGGCCGTGCTGCCAGCTCGTCGTGCTGCAGCCCGCAACCAGGAGCAGGGCGACGAGCAGCGGGGGAGCGAGATAGCGCGACACGAACAGCCCTCCAGCAGAGATGGCCAGGGAGTGGTGGCGCAGTATACCAGAGCAATACGGCGCCCGCGGTCCTCAGCCGGTGCACTTCTCAGAGCCAGCGCTCCAACAGCCCGCCGTTGCTGCGCCGCAGCACTTGCAGCCAGTGGGGCAGGTCGACGTCCAGCCGCTCATTCAGGTCTCTGGCCGGTTTGCGCAGCGTTTGCCAGGGCTTGCGCGGGGGCGGGGTCGCGAAGGCCAGGGCAACGGTGTTGCCGTTGCGCAGCACCGGCAGCAGCATCACCGCCTGGTCGAAGGCGGCGTCCAGAGCCCCGACGCTGGCGCGGAACGGCGCCCGTAGGCTGTTCCACAGGTTGGTGACCAGCACGCCCCCGTCGGCTAGGGACCGCCGGCACGCGGCATAGAACGCCTCGCCCGTCACGGCATCGGCCATGCCTGCACCGTCATAGGCGTCCACCAGCAGCAGGTCATAGCTGGCCGCTGCGGTGTGCTCGCGCACCTGGGTGCCGCCATCGGCGATGTGCACGCGCAGCCTGGGATCGCTGGGCAGTGCGAAGTACAGACGTGCGATCTCCGGGACGCGGGGCTGAGATTCTACGGCGTCCAGCTGGCATTCGGGATAATGGTGCAGCAGGAATCGCGCCAGGGAGCCGCCGCCCAGGCCTACCATGAGGGCATTGCGAGGGCGGCGCCAGAACAGCAGGCAGCTCATCATGGCGCGGGTATAGGGCAGCACCAGTCGCTCGGGTGCCAGCAGATCCATGGTGCTCTGTGCGGCGCGCGTGCCGAAATACAGGGAGCGCAGGGGACCATGGTCCACTACCTCGAAAATGCCGTCCGCGCCGCTGGAGCGAAAGACGACCTTACCGGGCTGCTGGTGCACGGCGTGTCAGGCACTCGGCCCCTCGGCGGTCAGCGCCGCCGCTGGAACAGCAGCATTTGCCCGGTGCTTCGGTCCCGCAGCACCAAGCGCTCCCCCGTGAGCAGGAACTGATGCTCGAAGCGCGCCCCGCTGCTGGGAATCTGCCACACCAACATGTCGCCGTTGACGCTGAGCAGACCATTGCCGTGGCGCTGCTCGTCCGCATAAATGCGGAAGCGGTTGCCGCGGATCTCCAGGACCTCGCCACTCGTTCCTTCCCAGACCCCGTCCAGAAGGTTGGGCGACGTCCCGCCACCGTATTCCGGCGTGCTGCCGTAGCCACCCCAAGAACCAGTGCTGCGGGCGGGAGGCGCATAGCCGCCGGGGCCCTGATACGGGCCGGCCGCCGAGCGATATCCTCCACTGTATGCTCCGTACCCGCCGCCATAGGGTATCTGAGCGCCGTAGCGCGGGTTCTGGGGCGCGGCATATCCGTCCGGGGCACCGCTCCACCACTGTGCAGACTGGGTGCCCGGTGGCGATGGCCACGCGCTGGGCATACCCGGCACCGGCGGGTAGCCGGCGCCGCTGCCGTAGCGGGAATGGTAGACGTCGCGCATGACGTCCATCATGTCGAGCATGTTCTGCATGTCCTGCATGGCTTGGGCCTTGGCGCCTTCGGACATGCCCCCTGCGCCCATCATGCTGGAGGCTGCAGGCATCGCGGAGGTGAAGGAGTCGAAGCCGGCGGCTGCGCTGGCCGCCGTCGTGAGCGCCATGGCCAGACCGGCGAGAGTTCTGAACACCACATGCTCTCCTTGGAGTTGACCGTCATTCTAACCAAAATGGCGGGGATGTTGCCGGCCTGTATGACTGGCCGGGCGAGCCCGACTCCAGCCGATTGTGCGGCAATGACGCCAGCGGACACCGTAGAGTAAAGTAGCGCAGGGGCCGGGCGGCGCTGCCGGCGGTCTGGCCACCTTAGCCACAACTCGCGGTGAGACACTTATGCGACAACGACCCATCCGCGCAGTGCTGTTCTTGTTCTCTCTCACGGCGGGCCTCACCGCGTGCGCCACGGGAGAAGGACTCGCAAGGGCCCCTGCCACCGCCCCCCGCCACCACGCCGGCGCAACCCTGCAGCACGACATGGCGGGCGCCGATACCGCGCCGACTCGGGCCGTGAGTCTGAAGGAGGTGCCCGAGCTCAAGGACATCATTCCGCGTCTGGCGGCGAGCCGGGTGGTCTATGTGGGCGAGACCCACGACCGACTCGAGCAGCATCAGACTCAGCTCGCCATTATCCGCGGACTGCACGCCCTGCATCCGGATCTGGTGGTGGGCATGGAGTATTTTCAGCAGCCTTTCCAGAAGGCGCTCGATGACTACGTCGCCGGTCGCATCGAGGAGGCGCAGATGTTGCGCCGGACCGAGTATTTCGACCGCTGGGGATACGACTACCGCCTCTATCGCCCGATACTCCGTTATGCCCGTGGCCAGGGCATACCGCTGATCGCGCTCAACCTGCCGGCCGAGCTCACTCGCAAAGTGCATCGCGCCGGCATGGGGGGGCTCAGCGCGGCCGAGCGGGCCCAGCTGCCTAAAGACATGGACCGTAGCGACGAGCGGTATATCGAGCGCCTGCGTGAAGTGTACAAGATGCACCCGGGAAGCGGTACAACGGAGGACTTCCAGCGCTTCTACGACGGTCAGCTGCTCTGGGACGAGGGCATGGCTGCGCGTGCGGCCAAGTATCTGCGAGCCCATCCGGGCACCCACATGGTGGTGCTGACCGGCACCGGCCATGTCATCTACGGCACGGGCATCCCCCAACGACTGCAGCGCCGCCTGCCCGTGAGCGCTTCCATCGTGCTGATGGGGCTGGGCGATGTGCCGAGTCCAGAAATGGGCGACTACTGGCTGCTGCCGGAGCCGCAGAGCCTGCAATCCGCCGGGCACATCGGTGTGATGCTGGATCCCCATGCCAAGCAGGGCGGCATGCTGGTCCAGGGTGTGGAGGACAGGAGCGGCGCCGCCGCCGCGGACATACAGACGGGAGACCGCATCACCCGCATTGCCGGCCAGTCGGTGCACTCGATGACCGACGTCAGACTCGCCCTGCTGGATCGAGCCCCCGGAGACCAGGTCGCCGTAGACGTTCTGCGCAAGGCGTGGTGGTGGCGAACCTTGCCCCTGACCCTGAAGGTGACCTTGCAGTAGCCCCGAGCCAGCTGCCGCCCATGTGTATGCCCTATTAATTCACGGCGCGGGAGGTGGCGGGTGGGAATGGATCCTGTGGCGCACGGTGCTGGAGCGGCACGGGTGGAAGGTGGTGACGCCCGACCTGCAGCCCGCCTGCGAGGGACTCGCAGCCACCAGCCTGGAAGACTATTTGCAGCAGCTACAGGTGCTGGCGGCGCAGTTTGATTCCGCGCCTGTGCGGATGGCCGCCAGCTGGGCGGCTAGCCGAAATAATCCGGGGCGTTGCCGGGCTTCCACTTGATGTTGCAGCCCATGCTGGGCACCTGCTGGCCACTGACCGGCATCCCCGCCAGCACGGCGTCCGCCGCGGCGCGCAGGTCTGCGCCGGTCACCGGCACCGCGTTGCCGGGGCGGCTGCCGTCGAACTGGCCACGGTAGGCCAGCCGGTGCTGGGCATCGAAAAGGAAAATGTCCGGCGTGCAGGCCGCGCGGTAGGCCTTGGCAACGCCCTGAGTGCCGTCGTAGAGGTAGGGAAAGGTGTAGCCTACGCTGCGGACTTCTTCGGCCATCTTGACCGGGCTGTCCTCCGGGTGGCTGTCCACGTCGTTGGCGCTGATGCCCACCACGGCCAATCCCTTGGCCTGATACTCCCGCGCAAAGTCGGCCAGGGCATGCCGGATGTGCTTCACATACGGGCAGTGATTGCACATGAACACCACCAGCAGGCCCTTGGCCTCGGCGAAGTCCGCCAGGCCGACCGTCTTGCCAGTGGTGTCGGGGAGGCTGAAGTCCGGGGCGGGGGTGCCGAGCTCCAGCATGGTGGAAGGCGTCAGGGACATGGAGGCTCTCCTTGGGCCGGTGCTCTCAGTGTAGCCTGAGCTGACTCAGCTCCGCCAGGATTGCGTGCACCAGCGTCGCGCCCTGAGTCGACATGCCGCGGCAAAGCCGCTCCGAATCGCGCTCGCCGTTGATCAGGGGACGCACGATCGCCGCCAATCGCGCCATGTCGCCGCCGGTCCGGCTCATCTGCTCTGCCATGCTCGCCACCAGCTGCAGGGCCTGAGGACTACCGCTGGCTGCGGCGTGGATCATGTGGGCGAGGCCGGGGGCTGCCAGGCTGGGCTGGGCCGCCTTTGCGGAATCCGGGAGGCTGGTCGGGTCGCGCAGGCCGCGCAGTATGGCCTCGGTGATCACTTGGTCTTCATCGTCCAGATCCGCCAGCAGCGCCTCGTCCCGTGCGCCATCCAGAATCCGCCGAATGGCGCGCACCAGTGCGGTCCAGCCGTTCTCCTCGGAGGCCTTGAGCACGGGCTCTAGGGCGGGGCGCAGATCCCGGTTGTGGCAGGCCATCACCACCCTGCGGATGAGCTCGGCGTGGACCTGGATGATCTGCTGCTCTGGCGTCGGTAGGGTCGACATGATCTGCAAGGCTACGACAGTGTCTGGTGGTGTACAACGGCGCCGCCCGCCGGGACGCTGTAGGCGTCAGCCAGAAAAGCTCCGCAGGGCCTCCAAATGATCCAGCACGATGAACGTGGCCAGCGCCGCCACCAGCACCGCCAGCCCGAGCACCGCATTGCGCAGCCGGTGCACCGCAAGAAGGGCTGCACGAGCTCCGGCGGCCTCCGCAACTTCCTCGGCCGTCCTGGCGGCGGCTTGCTCGGCTATCTGCCGCGCCGCCTGCAGTATGTCTTCGGAGCGCGCAGCGGGCAGGTCTTGCGCCGCGGCGTCGGCGGACTTGGCCACCTCCGGATGGCCTTGCTGGGTACCTTGCGCCTGAGACACGATGTGGTCGATCTCACGGCGAAAGCCCTCATGGGCCTCGGCCGTGACGCGCTCTGCCGTGTGACGGGCGGCGCGCGCGACCGTTCGCACGCCCCGATCCACCTGGGTCCGCACTGCAGGCTCCAGGGTGTCCCTCAGCACCCGCGCCACTACTTCCCGGGCCATCGCCTCGGCGGCACGGGTCGCTATGTGCTTGGCGACCGCCCGGGCCGTGGCGACGGCGACCACCTCGGCGGCCCGACGCGGGGCGCCCGGATCGGCATCCGCGGCGTGTGCGGCGTCTGTGCTCCCGCGGGGCGGCTTTTGACTCATCTGCGGGCTAGGTATGCTCCGGCAGGGTGACGTTCAGCTCGAGCACCTCGCAGGCTCCATCGTGCTGGACGTGGACCTTGACGTCCTCCTGCCCGACGTTGACGTATTTGCGCACCACCTGCAGCAGGTCCTGTTGCAGTAGAGGAAGATAGTCGGGTCCGCTGCGCTGGGAGCGCTCGTGAGCCACGATGATCTGCAGCCGCTCCTTGGCAATGCTGGCGGTGTTCTTGCGCGAGGAGCGGAAGTAGTTTAGCAGGCTCATAAGCTCAGGTCCCGAACAGCCGCTTGAACAATCCCTTCTTCTCGGAAGTGATGAATCGCTGGGGCCGGTTCTCGCCGAGGAAGCGCGCAACGACATCGTCGTAGGCCATGCCCGCATCGCTGTTGCCATCGTGAATGACGGGTATGCCTGAGTTGGACGACTGCAGTATCGAAGTGGATTCGGGGACCACGCCCAACAGCTTGATTCCGAGAATATCCAGTATGTCCTCCACGCTTAGCATCTCCCCGCTGTCCACCCGACCCGCAGCGTAGCGGGTAATCAGTAGATGCTCCTTCACCGGCTCTGCGCCCTGCTCGGCGCGCCGGGATTTACTGGCGAGTATGCCGAGTATGCGGTCGGAGTCGCGCACGGAGGACACTTCGGGGTTGGTCACCACCAGCGCGTGGTCGGCATAGTAGAGTGCCATCAGTGCGCCGCGCTCGATGCCGGCCGGCGAGTCGCAGACGACATATTCGAAGTTTTGCTTGAGCTCCTCCAGCACATTGCCCACGCCCTCGGTGGTCAGTGCTTCCTTGTCCCGGGTCTGAGAGGCGGGCAAAACGTAGAGGGACTCGATGCGCTTGTCCTTGATCAGTGCCTGTTTCAGGTTGGCCTCGCCATTGATCACGTTGACGAAGTCGTAGACGACGCGGCGCTCGCAGCCCATTACCAGGTCGAGGTTGCGCAGCCCCACGTCGAAATCGACCACGGCCGTGCGGTGACCACGGATGGCCAGGCCGCTGGCAAAATTCGCGGCGGTGGTGGTCTTTCCGACACCCCCTTTACCGGAAGTGACGACGATGATCTGTGCCAATGCGACTTCCTCCCGCGGTCTCGCGCCCGTATTCTGTAGCTAAAGCTCTTTAATCATCAAGCGATCGTTTTGGAGCAGAATCTGCACCGCCTTGTGCAGCGCCGCGGCATCAAGCTCCTCGATCACCTTGTAGTTGCCAGCTATCGACACCAGCTCCGCCTCCAGGCTTTGACAGAAGATGCGGGCCTCCAAGTTACCATTGACTCCGGCCAGCGCCCGGCCGCGTAGGGCACCGTAGACATGGATGTTGCCGTCCGCCAGCAGCTCCGCCCCGGTGCTCACCGCACCCAGGACGATGAGGTCGCCGCGCTGGGCGTAGACCTGCTGGCCCGAGCGCACCGGATGCTCGACCACCTTGGTGGCTGCCAGGGGCACAACGGGTGGTGGCGGCGCAGGGGCTGGCTCGCTGGGGCGATCGGCGGCCTTGGAGGCCAGCACGGCACCCATGCCCAGGGTTCTGGCTGCGCACTGCAGCTGGGCCGTGCCGTTGCGAATGGCCACGGGTGCGAAGCCATGGTCCCGGAGCAGACTCACCAGCCAGACCAGATCCTCCGGCGCCCCTGAGCGCTCGGTGGCAGGCAGATCCAGCACGACCGGGGCACCGCGGAAGAAATCGGGTGCCTGGGCCACCTTGCTACCGACCTGGCGGGAGATGGCCTTGCGGTCCCAGTCGTAAACATGCAGCACGGTGAGGGTGAATAGGCTGCCCTTGAGCTCGACGATTGTCCTGTGCTCGGGCTGAGGTTGAACGATCTCCATGGGCGGTCTCTACCGGGCTGCACTCGCAGGAACTGGGGAGCAGATGGGACTCGCCTGTGGGCCGCAATGGCAGCCCACCCGCGGCCGTCCTGCCGGCTCGTTCTTGTTGGCGCGCTATTGTAGCACCGGTCCAGCGCACTTGCGGTCACTCAGGTGTCCGGCGCGCCGGCCAGGCGGCGCGTGAGCCGGATTCGGGCAGCCTCGGCCGACTCGGGAGAGCCGAAGCGCAGCGCATAGTGCAGCTCCAGCAGGATACGCAGCTCCGCCGGCGAGGCCGACGCCGGCAGCAGGGGGGTGACGCGATTCAGCCAGGCGCCCAGGGTCTCATTTCGCCGGGGACCCAGGCCGCGGGCCAGCAGAGGGGTGAGCAGCTGCCAGAGCGGCGAATCGACACCCGGTCGCGACTGAAGGGCTTCGGCCTGGTGGCGCCTGCCGCGCTCCACCCGTCGCCGTCCGTAGAGCCGCCAGACCAGAATCGCGAACAAGGGGATCAGCAGCCAGCCCAAGGCGGCATTGCCACGCGGGTCGCGCTCGCTCCAGCGCCACTGGGAATAGCGGAAGCCCAACCAGGACCACAGGTCCTCCAAGGGCTGCCAGACGGACGCCCTCGCATCTTCCAGCGCCGGCCAGTCTGGTGGCGTGGTGTCCACGTTCAGCCACCGGCCATCGACGTAGGCCAGCGCCCAGGCGTGGGCATGACGCCTGCGCACCACATATTCGTCGTCGCCCACTCCGTGCTCCCGGACCGTGTAACCAGTGGTGTAGCGCGCGGGGATCCCCGCCTGACGCAGCAGCAGCACCGTGGCGGTGGCGAAGTACTCGCAGTGGCCCGCGCGGCTGCGCTCCAGGAATTCTTGCAGCGGCGTCGCTCCGGCCCGGCCAGAGCCGAGCACCAGGCTGTAGCGGAAGTCCTCAAAGAAGAATTGTGCCAGGCGTACCGGCACCCGCCCGGGCGCCATGTCTCCCAGCCCCAGCGCAGTGGCGATGCGTTCCACGACCTCGCCGTAGGCATCCGGGATGGTCAGGTCGCTGGGCCGGGGTGGCCCGTCGCTGCCGGCGGCGCGGAAGCGTACGTCGAGATTGACGAAGTCCGGGCCATCGCCGACCCGCACGGTGCCGAGCATATTGCGCTCCACGTCCAGGGCCGGCAGATGGTCGAGCTGCAGGGCACCGGTGGGCAGCGGCAGGATGCCCCTGCCGTGGCGCAGGTAGACGGCGATCTGGATGTGCTCTGCGGTGCCGCCATCCTGTGCCAGTGGCCACCTGTCCCCGGGCGGCTGCGGGCGCAAGGCGCTGAATGTGACACCGGGTGCCAGCCAGGTCCCGTAGCGGAAAGTGTCGTAGCTCGCCTCCCGCAGCAACAGTCCGCCGGGCGGCATCGCCGGCGCGTGCACGCGCAGGACAATCCGGTCCGAGAGCTTGAGGACGCCGATGTCTCCGATGGAGGTGCGGGCACGGTAAGGGTCCGTGTCGCCTGCGAGCAGGTCTTGCAGCCACTGCACCAGCACGGACTCGACGCTGCGCTGCAGCGCGTGCAGGCCGAGCTGGCCGCCGTAGCCGATAGCGACGGCAAGAAGCATGGCTCCGGGCCAGAGCCAGGCCGGGCGCCGGCGCCCGCGCACGCCCCACAGAGCCCACCCGACTAGGGTCGCCACGCAGGGAAAGAACCAGAGGCTGCGGGAATTGGCAGTGCTGGCCGAGAGCAATGCCATCGCCACGAAGGGGAAGCCCAGGTCCAGGGTCGCGGAGGGTGGCAGCCGGCCCTGGGACTCGAGCCGTCGCAGGGTGAGGAACAGGCTGCTCACCGGGACCCGCCCGGCGCCACTGTAGAGCTGGCCCGCCAGCAACGGCGCCACGCTCAGCGGCAACCACTGAAAGACGGCCAGCACCGCGTGGGCCATGGAGCCGCCGCCCAGGTGGTAGAGGGTGATGCCCAGCAGCAGCACCGTGGACAGGTCCGCCAGCCGGTTGAAGTCCTGGCGATTCAGGTCCCAGCGCCAATGCGCCACCCTGGCCAGCTCGAAGACCAGGGCCAGCGGGACGGCGGCCAGCCACAGCTCGGTCTGCCAGCCCCAGAACATCAGGGTGGCGGCCAGCAGCAGAGGCGGCACGCTCACAGTCGGGCCAGCCCTTCGGCCAGGCGATCCCTCCGTAACGCATGGAAATGGTCGGCCAGGCCGGCGGGCGGCTCCACTGGCGACTCTTCCACTTCCGTGATGACGAGCACCTCCAAGGGCACGCCTCTGGCGTGGAGCTCGCGCACGAACTGCGCCCTCTGCTCGTCCCAGGCCAGCAGGACGCACAAACAGCCGCTGAGACGGGCTGAGTGTCCCAGCACCAGCGCCGCGACCCGGTCGATGTTGCGCCCAGGGCTGGGCCTCACGCCGGCCAGGACCTCCAGCAGCCGGGCGGTGTCCGCCAGCCCGCGCCCGGCGGTGAAGCAATACGCTTGCTCTCCGGCGAACATGAGATCGAGCAGGGTGTCTTCCCGGCCCACGGCGCTCGCCAGGGAGGCCGCCACCGACACCGCCGCCTCGAAGCGCGCCTCTTGCTGCGGTGTGGCGAAGGTGTCCAGGAACAGGGCATAGCGGACGAAGAACTCCTCCTGATAATCCTTGACGATGGGCCGGCCAGTGCGAGCCCAGCTGCGCCAATGGATGTGTCGCGGCGGATCGCCGGGGCGATAGTCGCGCAGTGAAATGAACTCTCCGGAGTCGCCTACCGCCGCAGCAAGGGCTATACCGCCCGGTTGATAGCGCCGGTAGCCGGGCAGCTCGATGCGCCGCACCGGATAGCGCCGCGGCAGCACCAGCACCGTGGCCGGCAGGGGCAGCTCGACCCGACCGCGGAACAGCCCCAAGGCATCGGTCCGCGACAGCGCCAGGGCGCGCAGGCGCAGCCGGCCGCGTCGCTCGGGCAGCAGTCCCATCTCCACGCTCACCGCGCTGCCCGGCGGCAGGGCCGGTGCGTCCACCCGCTCGGTGCGGGCGCCGCGGCGCCGACGGGCGAGCCAGCTCCAGCGCGGATAGCCTACGCGACGGTCGAACCAGTTGCGTCGCTCCTCACCCGGCTCGTGTGCCATGGCGAATTCTTCGTAGCTGGGCAGCTCTTCGTCCAGTGCCTCCTCCAGCTGCACCTCGTGCTGTACTCGGCTGCCCGTGTTGGTGAGCCGCACCGGGTAGCTCAAGGCCTGTCCCACGGTGCCGTGGCGGGGCAGCTCGCGGCGGGCCGCAACGCGCGGCCTGAACGACGTGGCGGCGAGCATGGCGAGCGCCAGCAGGGCGGCGGCCAGGGGTGCCATCTGGTATGCCATGGTCTGGCGGGTGTCCAGGCCGAGCACCATGGCGCCGACGCACCCCGCCAGCACGATCCGCCCGGCCGGCGTGAAGCGCCGGCGCACCCAGCGGTCCGCCCGGTAGACTAGGCGAAAACCCCGGAACATGAGCCGCCTCAAGGGATTTCACCCGAACGCAGGGCGCTCATTGGGGCACGGGCAGACTCTTGAGGATCTGCTCGACGATACGCTCGGGGCTGAGGCCCGAGAATCGCGCCTGGGGATCCACCGCCAGCCGGTGGGCGATTACCGGCACGGCTGCCTCGTGCACGTGCTCCGGAGTCACGAAGTCCAAGCCGTCGAACAGCGCCAGGGCCTGGCAGACCCTCAGCAGGGTCAGGGAGGCCCGCGGACTGGCCCCGAGCTGCGCTCCTTCTGCCCGGCGGGTGGCCGCGACCACGTCCACCATGTAGCGCTTGAGCTCTTCGGCCACCCGCACGCCGGCCACGGCGGCGCGCAGGGTCGCGACCGCCTCCACCGTGGTGCACGACTCCAGGGCCTCCAGTGGATGTCCGTGGCCTTGACTGGAAAGGATGGCCACCTCTTCTTCTGGGCTCACATAGCCGAGACCGAAGCGCATGCCGAAGCGGTCCATCTGCGCCTCCGGCAAGGGGTAGGTGCCGTGGAACTCCACCGGGTTCTGGGTGGCGATCACGAAGAACAGCGGCCCGAGCGGGTGACGCTCGCCGTCGATGGTCACCTGATTCTCGGCCATGGCCTCCAGCAGCGCGGATTGGGTGCGGGGCGAGGCGCGATTGATCTCATCGGCGAGCAGAATCTGGGTGAAGATGGGACCGGCGTGGAAGTGGAAGCCGTGATCCCGAGGGTCGAAGACGCTCACCCCCAGGATGTCGGACGGCAGCAGATCCGGTGTGAACTGGATGCGCTGAAAGCCGGCGCGCACCGATCGCGCGAGCGCCTTGGCCAGCGTGGTCTTGCCGGTGCCCGGGTAGTCCTCCAAGAGCACGTGCGAGCCGCTGGCCAGGGCAGCGAGCAGCAGCCGGATGGCGCGCCGCTGGCCCGTCATGACCCGCTCGATACTGTCGACCATGGCGGCGTAGACGCCGCCGTCCGCAGGGCTGCGTGCCATCCACCGGCGCTCCGTGGGTAAGGTGGCCACATTATAGCCACAGCCGGTGGCCCCGCTGGCGACGGGCAGGAGACCATGCAGCGGGAGAGCATCCCGGAACTTCCGGGATTCGCTTCCTTGACGCTCCCGCCACCCGATGCAGGCCTGAGCTCAGTCGCTGGCGCTTCCGAATCCCGGCTGCGGCGCGGGTATCGGCTCGCTTCGGCGCTGGATTCCCCGCTATCTCCCCGGTGTGGAACTGACTCTCATGTCTGACCTCCTTTGCCGGTGCTCCCTCCCACATCGCCCCCAACGGCATGGATGCCGCCTCTTTCTTGTTGTTGCGCACGCACGACTGGGATGGGCTAAGGCGCGGCGGGGAGATGCCCCTCACGCCGGCCCGGTTTGGGGGCCCCGCCTCTCCAAACGCGGCTGCGCCGCCTCGAAGGCGGCGCAGCACCTGTCACTCGGCTGTTGCCGGGGTTACTCGACCTTGATTGTCCGTCGCTGAGCCGTCTCTATCTTAGGAAGAATCAGCTCCAGCACGCCGTCGTTGAAGGTAGCCTTGACCTTGGTGTCATCGACCGCCGCCGGCAGGGTCATGCTCCGGGAGAACTCACCGCGCCTGATCTCGGTGCGATGGTACTCGCCCTTCTCTTCCTGCTCCTCATGCAGGGTGTGACCGCGAATCGTCAGGACCTGATCTGCCAGGCTGACGTCCAGATCCTTCTTGTCCACGCCCGGGAGCTCGGCCCGCACCACCAGCTCGGCATCGCGGTCAATGACATCGACACTCGGGACCCGGTAGTCCAGGGTCTCTCTCAGCTCCGGCCAATCGAGCAGCCCGCCGTGGAATCTCGGCAGCCACCCGCGTGGCCACAGACCTTCGAACATGCGGTCGAACAGCCGCTCCATCTCTTCGAAGGGGACCAGCGTCCGCATCTCGGGGTGCTGCGTCCTTACGGCTACCTCATGCCCAGGCGCACCTTTCTCTATACGTGCTACCTTTGTCATGGTGTCACCTCCATTTCAGTGTCACTCGCTCCCCCCAGGGGAGCGCAATCTATCTATTTAAAATATAGCGGTTATTTTCCAAATTTCAAGTAAGATGCCGAGATAACGACAAGCTTTGAGCCCTCGCGGGGGCCCGACCCGGCGAGATTAGCTGCAATGTGCGCATATCGCAGCCAGCAGCGTGTCGTGAGCAGAAATCGGCAAAGATACCCACTTTCCGCCGTGCCCGTGGCATCGCCTGGCTCGCAAAACGTGAACAAATGAAAGATTGCTAACATTCATGTAATAAGATTCGTGAAACAGGACCAATTCATGTGCGCGCCGACGCGCCTCCCAGGTCGAGCCCGCCTGCTCACCATCGCCCCGGGGCATGGGTGACACGCGGGCCGATGTCGCCGCAATGGACGAGCTCGAGCTCCTCGGCGTCCTGGCGTCGTGGCTGAGCGGCCGGCCGCCGGATGTGCCGGAGGGCCTGCCGTGGGGCGCCATGCTGGCGTTGGCGGAGCGCCACGGTGTGCTGGTGCTGCTGCACAGGGCGGCGCGAGCGAGCTGCTGGCAGCGCCTGGGCTCGGAGGTTAGAGAGGCACTCCTGCGGGGGGCGGGCCGGGCGGCGGCGGGCGCCATGCTCGGGGACCACCATCTCTCGGCCACCCTGGCGCTCCTTGCCCGCCAGGGGATCCGACCCCTGGTGATGAAGGGCGCCGCCCTGGCTCAGACCCACTACGGGGACGGTGCCCTGCGGCCACGCTGTGACGTGGATCTGCTGGTCGCCCCGGAGGATCGTGAGCCTGTCGACGAGCTGCTCACGGCCGCCGGCTTTCGGCGTCTCAATTCGGTCCGCGGAGAGCACATTTCTCACCAGAGCACCTACGTGCAGGAGCAGCCGCAGGGCTTTCCACACGCCTACGACATACACTGGCGGCCGAGCAACCGCAATCTGTTCGCCGGCGTCCAGAGCTACGGCGAGCTGCTCGGCCGCTCCGTGCCGCTTCCGGGGCTCGGGCCCGCGGCGCGCACGCTTGCGCCCGCGGACGCGCTGATGCTGGCCTGCGTGCACCGGCTGTCACACCGAGCCGGTGGTCTGCGACTCATCTGGGCCTATGACATCCATCTGCTCGTGCAGGGGTTGGATGCGCAGGAGCTCGCGGACTTCGTCGAGCGTGCATGCAGTCGCGGAGTCGTTCGCGTATGTCAGGAGGCGATCCTAGAGGCCAGGCACTGGCTGGGCACCGAGCGTCCCGGGTTGGCGGAGTGGCTTGCGACCCCGGCGGCGGCACCGGAGCCTACCGCGGGTGCCCTGAGGCCCCAGGGGCGGATCGCCGGGCTGATCGGCGAGCTGCGAGCTCTGCCGACCCTACGGGCTCGCGCTCGGCTGATCCAAGAGCATTTGCTGCCGCCAGCCGACTACCTGCTGGAACGTTACCGAACGCGACGGCGTTGGCTGCTCCCGGCCCTCTACGGCTGGCGGCTGGTGCGGGGACTGGCGCGGGCTGCCATGGCACCTGCACCCCGCGCGCACAGGCATCAGGACCTTGCGCAGAGCGTCTGGACATCTCGGGACGAGACCTATTGCCGCTCACGCGCAAAGGTGCCCAGGGGTCATGGGTGATGACCCACCGGGAATTGCACCGCCTGTTGCCGGAATCCATCTTGACACCCGTCCCGCATCGCTCGTCGCGCACCATTGCAGCGGCCCTGCGCCAGGAGGCAGCGCGGGGCACCGTGGATTTCCGCGTCCACGGTGCTTGCATGGGTGATCTCCTCACGCCCGGGAGCTCGGTGCAGGTCCAGGCGCGGTCGCGCTACTGGCCGGGGGACGTTGTGGTGGTGCGCTGCGCCGGTGGCGGGTTTCGCGTACATCGAGTCATAGGCGCATACCTCTGGCGCGGCGGCTGGCGGTGGCTGACGCAGGCCGACGCCGCCGACCGTCCGGATTCGGCCGTGCCACGGTCGAGCATTATCGGCCGGGTGGTCGCAAGTGCAGGTCGGCGGGAGGCGTTCCGCATCCCGCTGCGCCACCGACTGTGGGCCGCGTGGCGCTTCCTGCGCTTTCTCGGGGCCAGGATTAACCGCAGGGCGCACCGATGAGGACGCTGAACGTATAATTAGGTCTCAGTGCCCAGATCCGAGCCGGAGGAGCTTCCATGGCCATAGCAGCGACACTGAAGGACTACCTGTCGAGCCAGGCGGCAGAGTACGAGCTGGTGCCGCATGCGCACAGCCAAAGTACCCTGGAGACCGCCCACACGTCCCATGTCTCTGGCAAGCTCATCGCCAAGGCGGTCATGCTGGAAGACGATGACGGATACCTCATGGCGGTGGTTCCCGCCAATCACCATGTGCACTTGGGACACCTCCACAACCAGCTCGGTCGCCACTTGCGCCTGGCCACCGAGTCCCAGCTTGCCGATGTGTTCCGAGACTGCGAGCTGGGGGCGATCCCGCCGCTGGGGCCAGCCTACGGCATCGAGATGATTCTGGATGATCGGCTGAGCGATAGCGCGGAGCTGTATTTCGAGGCGGGCGATCACGAGTCCCTGGTCCGCATGTCGGGTGAGCAATTCCGCCGCTTGGCAGGCGCTGCGCGGGTGCTCCACTGCAGCACGGAAGCCTAAGCTCCGCAGTAGGCCCCGGACGGAGCGAGCCCGGGCGGGCCCGGCCATGAGCCCTGCGCCGGCTCTGGTCTTCCCGCTACCTCGATCTTCCTGGGTCGACGGGAAGTGCGCGGGCACACTACGCCGCGAGCTTTGTGCATGGCCCACCGGGCTCGACGATGATGGCGCCGATTCAGAATCCCGATGGGTCCTGGCACCCGGGCACCGGGTGTAGATGTCTAACGCACGGATCCTGGACTCGAAGCGTAGAGCCTAGCACGGCGGCGCCCCGATCCTCGGGCGGCGAGGCCGGGCTCGGCCTCCGAGACGTGCAGCGCAGCGGCGAGCTTTGTAGAACCTTGCCAAATGGAAAGGGACGACTCGCGGGCCTAAGAATTATCCTGTGCAATCAACTGGACGGGTGAGCAAGCCATGCATGTCGTGGATGTTTCGATGTTTTGGGCGCCAGGCAGCGGGGGGGTGCGCACCTACCTGCGGGCCAAGCACCGATGGTTGAGCAGGCAGCCGTGCGTGGACCACACCTTGCTGGTTCCTGGAGCGGAGCCGGGCTGCGAAGCCGGAATCTGCACGCTACCGGCACCGCTCATGCCGCTGGGCCACGGCTATCGCTTTCCCCTCAGGAAGGGACCCTGGGTCGAGCGGCTCGCGGATCTGCATCCCGATGTCATCGAGGTCGGCGATCCCTATGTGCTGCCGTGGGCCGCCCTGCGCGCGGGGCGCGAGCTAGACGTTCCCGTGATTGGCTTCTACCACTCCGACCTGCCGCGACTGGTAAGCAAGCGGGCGGGGCATTGGACCGACCGCTGGCTCGACGGCTACGTGTCGTTGCTCTACCAGCGTTTCGATCGGGTGCTGGCACCTTCCAGGGTCATGGTGGACAAGCTTCGCCGGCTCGGCGTGGAGCGTGTCTCGGTGCAGCCCCTAGGCGTGAATACCGACACCTTCAATCCCCGGTGGCGGGACCCCGGCGTGCGGCCTGAGCTTGGATTGGACGAGCACACGCGTTTGCTGGTGTTCGCCGGGCGCGGCTCGCGTGAGAAGAACATTCCCGTGCTCCTGCAGACCATGCAGCGGCTGGGTCCGAGATTTCATCTGCACCTGGTGGGCACCTACATGCCTGAGCGTCTGCCCGCCAACGTGAGTCGCGCCAGCGGCTTCGTGGATCAGCATCGGCTCGCCCGTCTGTTTGCGAGCAGCGATGCCTTGGTGCACGCGGGCGATTGCGAAACCTTCGGCTTGGTGGTCTTGGAGGCGATGGCGAGCGGGCTGCCGGTGGTCGGGGTGAACGGTGGGGCGGTGCCCGAGCTGGTCGTGCCGGGCACCGGTCTGTTGGCCGAGTCGCGCTCGGCCCACGCCATGGCGGGTCAGGTGGAAGCCTTGTTCGGCGAGGATCACCGGGCGATGGGGCGTCTGGCGCGCAGGCATGTGGAGACCAACTACGACTGGGGGAACGTATTGCCGCGCCTCCTGGATCACTACTGCGAGCTCGTCTACGGGCAGAAGGCGTGGCCCGGGGTCGTCAATGCCTGATACTACAGCCATGCCGCCGGGGCTTTGTCTGGTGCTGCACGACGTGGCGCCGTCGACCTGGAAGCACTACGCCGACTTCGTCGCCGCCGTCGATCGTCTGGGAATGATTCCGATCACACTGCTGGTGGTGCCGGATTTCCATCGCCTGGGCAGCATCGATCGTTTTCCCGGCTTCGTGGCAGAGATCGACAAGCGCCTGGCGCGCGGAGATGAGGTCGTCCTGCATGGCTATTACCATGACGACCCGGGTCCGTGTGGGCCGTCGCCGAAGGACTGGCTCACGCGCCGCGTCTACACCCATGAAGGCGAGTTCTATCGCCTGCGGGAGCCCGACGCGCTGAGCCGCCTGCAAGAGGGTGTGGCCCTGTTTGCGCGGCTTGGCTGGCCGCTGCGAGGCTTCGTCCCCCCGGCCTGGCTGCTGGGCGACGATTCCCGCCGGGCGCTGCAGGGGTTGGGACTTCGCTATACCAGTGACATCCGAGGTCTCATTCGTCTGCCCGAGTTTCGCCTCGAGCCGGCGCCCACGCTGGTGTGGAGCGCCCGCAGTGCGTGGCGGCGGGCCTTGTCCAGGCGGTGGAACGACGGGCTGCTGCGCAGGCGGCGCTCGGCGCCGCTGCTGCGGTTGGGCGTGCACCCCATAGACCTGAGGCACGGCCCGGTGTATCGCTACTGGTTGCAGACCTTGCGGCGACTGCTGGAGTCGAGGTCGCCCTGCACCAAGTCCGCATGGCTGGAGCGAGCGGCATGAGGCAGCCCTACGGCCTGCTGGTCGCGGTGGGGGTGGCTCTGGGTCTCGCCGTTCCCCTGCTGTATGGGGGGCGCGAGACGCTCACGCTGCTGGCGCGAGTCTCACCGGCCGCACTGGCGCTGATGCTGGGCATGATCTTCATCGGCTGGAATCTCAACGCCGGTCGCCTGCGTCTCCTGGCCGGCGGGGTGGGGGTGAGACTAGGCCAGGGAAGAGCCTTGGTGACCGTGATGGCCGCCGAGCTGGCAATGTGCACCACCCCGGCCGGAAGCGGCGGGGCCTTCGTGCTCGCCTGGCTGCTGGAGCGCCATGGACTGCCCAAGTCGCGTGGTCTGGCCCTCTATACGGCGGACCAGTTCATGGACATGCTGTTCTTCCTGGGCGCGCTCGGGGGCCTAGTGCTCTACTGGCTGTTAGTGCCATCGGGCCTGCACCTCGGCTGGCAGCTGGGCGGTATGGCAGCCGCGCTGGTGGCCACCATGACCTTGGTGTGGCTGTTCCCCAATTACCACCGGCACTACTTCGGGATCGGGGGATGGCTGCTACGGCCGCTGCGCCTGAGCACAAGGCTGCGGCGCCGACTGGCCCGGCGACTCCTCAAGTTCAATCGCAGCCTGCGGCTGGTCAAGGGCTATCCACGCGGCAGGCTGGCGGCGATCTTCCTGCTCTGCAGCGCCCATTGGCTGCTGCGCTACAGCGTGCTCTATCTTGCCGTCGCGGCAGTGGGCGGGCACGTCTCCTGGGGCTATGCATTCCTGGTCCAAATGCTGTCCTTGACTGCCGGCCAGGCCACGCTGCTGCCGGGGGGAGGCGGCGGCACGGAGGTTAGCAGCAGTCTGCTGCTGGCCCCCTACCTGGACGCGGCAACGCTCGCCGCAGCCATTGTGCTCTGGCGTTTCGTCACCTACTACTGGTATCTGATTGCGGGCGCCCCGGCCTTCGCCATCGCCGTCGGCAAGCCGATTGGACAGCTGGTTGCGGCCGGGAGCGGGCTGCGTCTGAAGGCCGCGGGGCAATCGCCGCGCGTAGATGAATGACCGTGCGGCCTCGGGCTGGTATTCCATCAAGGTGATATTGCGGGTGGATACGCACCTATCACCTTGATGGAGTACTAGGGCCTTCCGGTGTCGTTGAAATGACAGGGAATCCAACCGCACGACGGGTGGAAATGAGGGGACGGCTATCCTCGAAGGGTCGTTCGAATCGGACTCAAGACACAATACTGTAAGCGATGCGCAGGCGACGGGCGGGCAGCCCGCCCCTGCCAAGGCATTCAGCTTGTGATGTAGTTCTCGAGCTGCTCGATTGTGAACTTCTGATCGGCGATGATCGCCTTCACCAGGTCGCCGATCGATACGATTCCCGCCAGCTTGTCCCCCTCAAAGACCGGCAGGTGGCGCACCCTCTTGTCGGTCACAAGGGCCATGCCTTCCTCTACGGTATGGCGCGGGCTGATCACGCAGACCTTCCGCGACATGACGTCGCCGACCTTGGTGTCGGCGGACTTGCGGTCTTTCAGTCTAATGTTGCGGGCATAGTCCCGCTCGGAAAACATCCCGACGAGCTGCCCACCGTCCAGCACCGCCAGCGAGCCGATATTCTTGTCCGCCATCAGGGTCAAGGCCTCCAGTACCGACTGGTCGGCACTCACCGTCCAGACCTCCGCCCCCTTGGTGTCGAGAATCTCCATTATTGTTTTCAACTGTGTCGCCTCCTCTGGTCCAGGTTTCCCCCTAATTGTAGACAGACTTGCAGAGGATTGGTCACCGCCTCAGGGTTGCGGGTTTGGGTCTCGGCGCTGCCGAGCCGCGCGCCGTACCTTCAAGCTACGGAGTGTGTGTCTGACAAAGAATCTGTTCGCGATCGGATCCACGGTCCGGGGCCGGGCGAGCGCTCCAGCATCCAGTTGGTGCTGGTGAAGCCGGCAACGACCCCGTAGATACCGCTGAGCAAAGCGAATCGCACCCTCCCAGCCGAACCCGGGCCAGCCAAGATTCGGCCAGGGGCTGGCCTCCTACCCAGAGAATGGCGATCTTTCCGTAGGAGGCGAGCCCCCTCGGCGACTCCTCAACCATGCATTCGGTCGTGTGCCACGAGTCCTGTGTGGCCGCGCCACAGTTGTTCTGGATCGGGGCCCCCGCACCTGTTGCGGCACGGACGGGCATTCCTGCGTGTCCCGTTGGGTCTTATCGCTATCGGGCTGCGATGCTCGGCTGGGCAGACCGGTCTTCTGAGGTGTGTTGGCGTGGTCCCAAGTAGATGCCGCTGAGCGCAACGAAGCGCGGCGTTTCAGCCTACTCTGAACCCACAAAGAATCGGCCAGAGGCTGGCCTCCTACCGGGACGGAGGCGATCTTCCCGTGGGAGGGGAGCTCTCTAGGCGCCGCCCCCGTTGCCGACTGGTTCTACCCCGTATTCCTGGGCTAGCATGTACCCTACGAGGACCGAGGAGCCCCTCGCAGGCCCCGATGTCGCCGGCTACCCGAGGAAGCTGCTGGTTGGCAACGCGAGCGCATGCCCACCATCCCTGAGGATCAGCGCTTCGATGTCGTGCCGGACTGGGTCTGTGAGGTACTCTCACCGTCGACAGAGAGCAAGGATCGCGAGATCAAGCTGCCAATCTACGCTCAGTATGGCGTTGCTCACGCTTGGCTTGTGGATCCCAGACGCCAGACCCTCGAGGCCTATGCCCTCGGTGCGGGTGCATGGACGCTCATCGTGGCGGCCGAGGCCAGCCAGCGGATCCCTGTCTCCCCATTCGAGGCCGTCCCATTGGATCTGGCGTCCTTGTGGAGCTGAAACCGGATTCCGGTCGAAGTCTGAGGCCGGAATGCATCGGGCATTCTGCTTGCCTGCGTGCGTCTTGCCCTGGCATCTGTGGCAATGCGCGCCCAGGCGGACCGTCGAAGGGTAGTGAGCGTGATCGTGGGATGGGTCCGCGGGCTACAGCGGTGATCGGGTGAAGTCGGAGCGCTGGGTCGAGATATCGCCATCGAGCTTCCCGTGGGAGCGGGAGGCACTCGCCTACGTCCGCGATCGGCTGCCGGACCATGAGCCCTATCGGGCCTGGTCGAATTTCGAGCTTACCGCCGGCGACGGCTCCATCTACGAGGTCGACCTCCTGGTCCTGACGCCCAAGGGGTTCTTCCTGGTGGAGATCAAGAGCCGGCCCGGCATCCTCGATGGGGACGCTGCCACCTGGACCTGGAGGCACGACGGCAAGCTGTACACGGCGGATAACCCGCTGATCCTGGCAAACCGCAAGGCCAAGAAGCTCGCCGACTTGCTGCGCAGGCAACGCGCCATGCACAAGTTGGCGCTGCCTTTCTTAGAGCCTCTGGTGTTCCTGTCCACCGAGGACATCAGGGTCAGGCTCCCCGACAACGTCCGACTGCGCGTGCACACTCGGGATGTGGAAGGCGCCGGTGAGAGGCGGGGCCATCCGGGAATCGTGGCTGCGCTCACCCGCTGGACGGCGGACAACCCGCCACGTCGGCGCATCGACCGACCCACGGCCAAGGCGCTCACCCAGGCCATGGAGCAGGCGGGAATCCGGCCTTCCGTGCGAGCGCGCCGGGTCGGGGACTACAGGCTCGATGCGCTGCTGCTCGAGGGTCCTGCCTATCAGGACTGGGCGGCCACCCACGTGGCGCTCGACAACGAGCGGGCTCGCGTGCGGATCTACGTGGTGGAGCCCGGGGCCAGTGCCGAGCGGAGGGAGTCCGTCGAGCGGGCCGCCCGACGGGAGTACCAGCTCCTCTCTGGTATCAGCCATCCCGGGATACTCAGAGCCAAGGCCTACACGGTGCACGAGCGTGGCCCGGCCCTGGTGTTCGACTATCTGCCTGGCTCGCAGCGCCTGGACCACTATCTCGCCGAGCACGGCGACCGGCTCACGGTGGACGTGCGTCTGGATGTGCTGCGGCAGGTGGCAGACGCGTTACGTCACGCCCACGCCAAGCGCCTCTATCACCGCGCATTGAGTCCCCAGAGCGTGCTGGTGCTCGAGCCGGAGTCGCCCACCCCGCGCGTCCAGGTCTTCAACTGGCAGACGGCGGCCCGCGGCCCTTCCAGTCGTATGGGCACCAGTCTGGGCATGTCCTACACCGCGCACTTCGTCGACTTCGTGGAGGAGGCGAGTGCGGTCTACGTCGCCCCCGAGGCGCTGACTCAGCGCGGGGAGGCCGCGGAGCAGGCAGACGTGTTCTCCCTGGGCGCGCTTGCCTACCGCCTGTTCTCCGGTCGCCCGCCGGCCCGCACCTATTACGAGCTGACCGAGAAGCTGCGCGAGGGCAAGGGTATGCAGATCTCGGCGGTGCTGGATGGGGCCGTGGCCTCCCTGCAGGATCTCATCCGTTTCAGCACCTACCCGGAAGTGACCGCTCGCTATGACTCGGTCGCGGATTTCCTGGCTCAACTGGAGAAGTTCGAGGACGAGATCACCACCCCGGAGCCTGAGTGTGGTCTGGTCCTGGACCCGACCGCGGCCAAGCCGGGCGACCGCTTGCCGCACGGGTTGACGGTGTGCAAGCGCCTGGGCAAAGGCGCCTGCTCCCTGGCGTTGCTGGTGGAGCGCGAGGGTAAGGAGCAGGTGCTCAAGGTCGCGCTCGAGCCTGCTCACAATGTGCGCCTGCAGGCCGAGGCCGAGGCTGTCGGGAAGCTGCACCACCAGTACATCGTGCAGCTTCGCGAAGAGCTGGACTTCGGTGGGCGCAGGGGGCTGCTGATGGACCGGGCGGGTGACCAGACCCTTGCGCAGCGCCTGCGCGAGGAGGGCCGCCTGCACCTAGAGCTGCTGGAGCGCTTCGGCGAGGACCTCCTGCAGGTGGTGGACTGGCTGGAGCAGGAAGGGGTGCCCCATCGCGACATCAAGCCGGAAAACCTGGGCGTTGCCCTCATGGGCCGGGCCGAGCAGCTGCACCTGGTGCTATTCGACTTCTCCCTGGCGGGCACGCCTGCCGAGAGCATCCTGGCCGGTACGGCGCCCTACCGGGATCCCTTCCTCGCCCTGCGCAGGCCGCCACGCTGGGACACCTACGCCGAGCGTTTCGCCGCCGCGGTCACGCTCTATCAGATGGCCACCGGCGCCTTGCCCGTCTGGGGCGATGGGCAGAGCGACCCGGCCGTGATCGACAACGAGGTGACCCTGGACCGCGATGCATTCGACCCGACACTGCGCGAGCCTTTGGCGTCGTTCTTTGCCCAGGCGCTCAAGCGCGACTACCGGCAGCGCTTCGACAATGCTCAGGAAATGCTTGCCGCCTGGCGCCGGGTCTTTGCGGGGGCCGCCCGTGCCGAGGTGGGCACCGACCACGGTGAGGAGCGCGCCCCCGTTACCCCATTCGACGAGGCGACCCTCGACACGCTCCTGCCCGAGCTGGGGCTCTCTCCCCGGGCGCTAAATGCCGTCGAGCGGGCCAACCTGCGCACCGCCCGCGACCTCATCCACTACCCTCTGGCCCAGCTACGGCGTCTGCGGGGCGTGGGCAGCAAGACCCGGCAGGAGCTGGCCGAGTGCATGAGCAAGCTTGCCGGCCGCTTCCCGGCGGTGGCTGCCGAGCCCAAGAAGTTACCGGAGGAGGCGGCCGAGGCGCCCGTCGGCGCGGACGAGGTGCCCAGCATCGACATGCTTGCCGGGCAGCTCGTACCCACGGCACGCAGCAACGAGGCGCGCGCCAAGGTGCAGGCGGTGGAGTGCCTCCTGGGCCTGCAGGCAGAGCCGCTGGCAGGCTGGCCGAGCCAAAGCGATGTGGCCCGCCACTTGTCGCTCAATCCTGCCACCGTGAGCGTGGCCATCGCCAGCGCCCGCCAGCGCTGGCTGAAGGCGCCACCCATGACCGGGCTGCGCGAAGACATGGCCGCACTACTCGAATCCCAAGGCGGCGCCATGATCGCCACCGAGCTGGCCGAAGCGCTGCTCGCCAGCCGCGGCTCCGTGCAGACCGAGCCGACCCGCACCCGCCAGGCCCTGGCCGTGGCTCGTGCCGCCATCGAGACCGAGCGTGACCGCGCCGCTCCGCGCTGGATTCTGCGCCGGCTGGCACGGGCGGGCCACGTGCTGCTCGCCCGCGACGAGCTGGCCAGCGACGGCACGGCAAGCATCGACGGGGAGAAGCTCGCGGATTATGCGGAGGCGCTGGGCGGCTGCGCGGACACCCTTGCGCTGGAGATTCCCTTGCGCCCGCCAGGCCGAGTGCTGGAGATCCTGCAGGCGGTTGAGCCTGCCGCCGGCGTGACGCGCCCGGCCACCAACCGCCTGCTTCAGCTCGCCGCGGCGACCTCCCAGCATGCGGCGCTCTCCAGCCGGCTAGAGCTGTATCCGCGTGGCATGCCCGCCGCCCGCGCGCTCAAGCTGGCGTTGGGCGCCCTGGCGGGCGCCAAGGAGCTCACCCCGGAGCAAGTCCGGGAGCGGGTGGCCGGCCGCTACCCGGAGGCAGAGCCGCTGCCGGAGCGACCGGCACTGGATGGCCTGCTGGATGCCGCCGGCAGCGAGCTCAAATGGGAGCCGGAGGCGCGCGGCGGAAAGGGCGCCTACGTCTCCCCCCTGCGGGAGTTCACCACCTTGTCCTCCGCCACCGCGCTGACTCGCCCGACCACGGCAGCGCGGCGCTTCGAGCAAGTGCCGGCCGACAAGGTGGAGGTCGAGCTGTTCGACCAGCGCCTGCGGTATTCGATCGAGGAGCAGCAGTTCCTCATTCTGCTGGTGGCTCCCGGGCGCGCCGTCCAGACCGAGCACATCCTTGCGGCCCGCTTCCCGGTCCAGGTGCGCAGCCTCGACCGTCTCCTCATCGGCCACATGAAGGCCTTCGCCAGCGATAAGCGCATCGACTGGCGTATCGTCCTGCGGGCGGATGCCGTCCCGGCGGGTGAGCGCGACGGCAGCCGGGACTGGGCCAATCTGCAGC
>CAYQDX010000012.1:0-30676 GCA_964416345.1 uncultured Ectothiorhodospiraceae bacterium | reverse complement strand
AGCCCATTGGCCCTCAAGGTGTTGCCCGTGTCCACTAGGTCGACGATACGGTCGGCAAGCCCCACCAGCGGCGCAAGCTCCATAGAGCCGTAGAGCTTGATGATCTCCACCTGCTGCCCGTGGGCAGCATAGTGGCAACGGGTGGTCTCGACGTACTTGGTGGCGATGCGCAGGCGTCCACCCGGCGGTGCCGAGCACGGCGGCCCGGCAACCATCATCCGGCAGCGGGCGATGCCCAGGTCCAGCGGCTCGTAGAGTCCGTCGCCGCCGTGCTCCATAAGCACATCCTTGCCCGCCACCCCCATGTCGGCGGCACCGTACTCGACGAAGGTCGGCACGTCCGCGGCCCGAATCACCACCAGCTTCACATCCGGCAGATTGGTATCCAGGACGAGCTTGCGGCTGGTCTCCGGATCGTCCGCCGGCAGGATTTCGGCATGGGCCAGAAGTGGCAGGGTCTCGCGGAAGATGCGTCCCTTCGACAGGGCGATCGTCAAGCCCGTTGGCGCGGCTGCGCCGGCCATCCCATGCCCCGAATTCGTCGGTCCGCCACTCATCCTGGAACCCGCCGAATCCTGGCCCCGAGCTGCGCCAGCTTCTCCTCAATGCACTCGTAGCCGCGGTCGATGTGGTAGATACGGTCCACCGTGGTGTCCCCGCGGGCCACCAGACCGGCCAGCACCAGACTAGCGGAGGCGCGCAGATCCGTTGCCATCACCGGCGCGCCAGTCAGGTATTTGACGCCACGGCAGATGGCTGTGTTGCCGCTGAGCTCGATGTCCGCGCCCATGCGCTGCAGCTCCTGAACATGCATGAAGCGGTTCTCGAACACCGTCTCGGCGATGGTGCCGGTACCCTCCGCGATGATGTTCAGGGCGGTGAACTGGGCCTGCATGTCGGTGGGAAACGCGGGATAGGGAGCCGTGCGCACACTCACCGCCCGGGGCCGCCTGCCGCACATGTCCAGCTCAACCCAGTCCTCGCCGGTGGCGATGTCGGCCCCCGCCTCCTCCAGCTTGAGCAGCACCGCCTCCAACAGAGTGGGGCGAGTCGCCTTAAGCTTGACGCGCCCCCCGGTGATGGCTGCCGCCACCAGGTAGGTGCCGGTCTCGATGCGATCTGGCAGCACCTCAAACCTGCCGCCAGAGAGTGACTCCACCCCCTCGATGACCACCGTGTCGGTGCCCGCCCCCTCGATACGCGCGCCCATCAGACTCAGGCAGTTGGCCAGATCCACCACCTCGGGCTCTCGCGCCGCATTCTCGATCACGGTGACGCCCCGGGCCAGGGTCGCCGCCATCATGAGATTCTCGGTACCGGTGACGCTGACCGTATCCAGAAACAGGTGCGCCCCCCGCAGCCGCCCGGCCTTGGCACGGATGTAGCCATTCTCCACTCGGATATCGGCCCCCATGGCGGCGAGTCCCTGGATGTGGAGGTTGACCGGACGCGAGCCGATGGCGCAGCCCCCGGGCAGCGACACGTCGGCATGGCCGTAGCGCGCCAGCAACGGCCCGAGCACCAGAATCGACGCGCGCATGGTCTTCACCAGCTCGTAGGGGGCGTGGAAATCCGTGATGGTAGAGCCGCGCACCTCGATGTTCATCCGCTCGTCCACGGTCAGCTGCACGCCCATGCGGCCCAGCAGCTCCATGGTCGTGGTAATGTCGTGCAGGTGCGGAATATTGCCGATGGTGAGGGGTGCGTCGGAGAGCAGAGTGGCGGCCAGGATGGGCAGCGCGGCATTCTTGGCACCTGAGATGCGGATCTCCCCGTCGAGGGCGGCCCCGCCGGTAATGATCAATTTGTCCACGGTTTCGGGCCCGCTTCGGAGGCGACAAGCTAAGGCCCCGCCGCCTGCCACTGCTCCGGAGTGTAAGTGCGTAGCGACAGGGCGTGGAGGGCGGACTGGAAGCTGTCACCCAGGGTCGCATAGACCATCCGATGCTGCTCCAGCATGGACTTGCCAATGAAGTCGTGGGAGATCACGACGGCCTCGAAATGGCTGCCGTCGTCTCCCAGGACCCTGGCCTCGCAGCCTGGCAGGCCAGTCTCGATCATGCGCTTAATTTCTACGGCGTCCATCGACAGTCTCCCCGTGGCGACCCGCGGGCGACGCCCGCACGGAAATCGCATAGTGTAGCGGCAGGCCCCCCCCAGCGAAACTGCCGGGTGCCGGATTGGCCAACCGTCGAGCTTCAGCTACGCCGGGGCCGGCCTACCGCTCCCAGCACCGCATCCAGGCCCGTCAACCGCACCAGCGCCAGCATCTGCTCCGGCATGCGGGCATAGGCCAGGTAGGTGCCGTGGCGCCGGGCGTGGCGCATCCATTCCACAAGCAATGCCAGCCCCGCGCTGTTGCAGCCGCTAACCCCCCTCAGATCGATGACGACCCGAGGCTGGCGGGCCAGCAGCTTCGCCCCGGAGGACCGGAGATCGGCGACGGTATCGAAATCCAGCACCCCACTCAGAAAGGCGCGGCCGCCGTCGCGATACAGCAGCTGGGCTTTCGCCATGGCGAGTACTCCGTCCAGGTGATAATTACGCCATTTTCGCCTTGATAGAGTACTACTGGGACGAGCCCCAGTCGGTCGGCGCGGCGGGAGTCTCGGCCGGAGCGGGCTTATTGAACAGAAACTGGCCGATGAGCTGATCCAGGCTTACCGCCGACTGAGTCAGCCGAATCTCGCTGCCATCAACCAGATGCTGCGGATCGCCGCCGGGCTCGAGGCCCACGTAGTGCTCCCCCAGCAGACCCACGCTGCGAATGCTCGCCACGCTGTCGGCCGGCAGCGTCGAGAACCTGCGCTCCACCGACATGGTCACGATGGCCTCGTGAGTCTCTGTGTCCAGACGCACGTCGGCCACCCGGCCGACGCGCACCCCGGCCACCGTCACCGGCGCCCGTACCTTCAGACCGCCGGTGTCGGCGAATCGCGCCGTGATCCGATAGCCGCCCTCGCCGCCCAGGGCGCTCAGATTGCTGACCCGCATGGCCAGCAGGAACAGGGCCGCCAGCCCGGCCGCCACGAACAGCCCTACCGCGATCTCCAATCTGCGCGTGCTCATGTCATTCTCCGAACATCAGCGCCGTGAGCACGAAGTCAAGCCCGAGCACGGCGAAGGAGGTGTGCACCACGGTGCGAGTCGTCGCCCGGCCGACGCCTTCGGTGGTCGGCGCCGCGTCGTAGCCCTCGAATACCGCGATCCAGGTCGCAACCACACCGAACACCAGGCTCTTCACCAACCCGTTCACGAGATCTCCGTGAAAGTCCACCTTGGCCTGCATCTGCGACCAGAAGACGCCGCCGTCCACCCCCAGCAGACCCACACCGACGAAATAGCCGCCCACCACACCGGCCAGGCTGAACATGGCGGCCAGCAGCGGCATGGATAGCACGCCGGCCAAGAATCGGGGCGCGATGACCCGCTCCACCGGATCCACCGCCATCATCTCCATGCCCGCCAACTGCTCGGTGGTTTTCATCAGGCCAATTTCCGCGGCGAGTCCGGAGCCGGCGCGGCCGGCGAACAGCAACGCCGTCACCACCGGACCCAGCTCCCGCAGCAGCCCCAGGGCCACCATGGGGCCGAGCGACTCCTCGGCGCCGAAGTCCACCAGGCTGTAGTAGCCTTGCAGCGCGAGCACCATGCCCACGTTGAGCCCGGAGACCAGAATGATCAAGGCGGAGTGGGCACCGACGAAGCGCAGCTGCGCCACAATCTGGCCGGGCCGCCTGAGCACCGCCGGCATCCCCGCCAGCACCTGCAGCAAGAACAGATGTCCGCGGCCCAGTCGCTGGAACATGGCCAGGGCCGCGCGCCCCATTCGCTGCAGCCGATCCAGGCCGGCATTCACGAAGTCCCGCAGCGGCCGCAAGACCCCGCCGAGCTCTCGGTCAACCCTCAAGGAGATCCCGGGCGAGGTCGGGGGCCGGATAATGGAACGGCACCGGGCCGTCCGGTGCCCCACTGATGAACTGCCTCACCCAAGGCGAAGCCGAGCGCTGAAGGGTCTGCGGGCTACCCGCCTCCACCACCTTGCCGCCGGAGATCATGTAGATGAGGTCGGCGATAGCCGTGACTTCCTCCACGTCGTGTGAGACCACCACGCTGGTAAGGCCCTGGGCATCGTTGAGGCGACGAATCAGGCGCATGATGACCCCCACGGTGATCGGATCCTGGCCGGTGAAGGGCTCGTCATACATGATCATCATCGGGTCCAGGGCCACCGCCCGGGCCAAAGCCACGCGCCTGGCCATGCCCCCAGAGAGCTCGCTGGGCATGAGATTGCGCGCGCCGCGCAAGCCAACCGCCTCCAGCTTCAGCAGCACCAGATCGCGCACCATAGGCTCGGGCAAGCGGGTGTGCTCCCGCAGGGGGAAGGCGACGTTCTCGAACACGTCGAGGTCGGTGAACAAAGCACCGGTCTGAAACAGCATGCCCATGCGCCGGCGCAGCCGATAGAGGGCCGCCCGCGACAGGCTCGGCACATCCTGCCCATCCACCAGGATCTTCCCGGCGTCCGGCCTCAACCGCCCGCCCATCAAGTGCAGCAGGGTGGTCTTGCCCACCCCGCTGGGCCCCATGATCGCGGTGATCCTGCCGCGTGGGATATCTAGGTCAACGCCGTCAAATATGACCCGCTCGCCGCGCGCAAAGCGCAGGTCGCGGATCTGCACCAGATAGCTCGGCCGCTGGGTTGCCATTTAGCCCAGCAAATCTAGAACGATCGCCATTTGGCGCAGATTGTCGATGCTGGGTGGACGCCCGTCAAACACCAGCGTGGCGCCGCCAGCGTCACGAAACCGCTCTGCCTGGGTCCGCAGCGCCCGGGGCGACAAGGCGTCGCCGGCTTCGATGATTCCGTATTTCACCCCCGCGGGGGTGTACGCCCATTCCTCGCCACCCGACCACCACACCGGGGCGAGCGCCTCCGTGCTGCCGAGCTCCGGCGGCAGCTCCCGGGGAAGCGATGGCAGCAGATCCAGATCGGACACCGGACATCCCAGCCAGCTCGCCCCGGGACGCAACAGCGGACTCTGCCCGGGCCTCCCGGGGCGGAGCACGACACCGCCCAGTTGGGCGCCCAGCAGCCCCAGCCGCTGCTGCAGCTCGCCCGACTCGGTGCCGGCCCGCGCCAGCAGCGCGGCGTCGAGCTCCAGATGAAAGCGGAAATCCTCTGGCACCTCCGCCAGCCAGGCCGCCGGGCCGCCCACTGCCGGCGGCATCCATCGGGTCGCCGGCACCAGCACTGCGGAGAATTCATTTGCGTAGTAAGCCAGCCGCCAGCTCTCCGGCAGGTCTACGGGATAATAGCTCCCCGCCCATCCGGGGTGATCCCAGCCGCGTGCGGCGACGACCACTGCCCGGCCCACCCGCTCAGCCATGCTCGATCCACTTGCTGTCACACCGCATATCCGACCTAGCCCGGCTCTCTCATCAAGTCGGCACCGTGCCGACCCACGCGGCACCCACCTCGTGAGTCACCGCCGAGCACGACGGGATTGTACGCCAGCGCACGCGGGCAGGCGGCGTTGCCATCGCTGGCACAATGGGGTCAAATATGCCGGACTCGCGGCCGCGCCGGGTGTTCGGGCCTTTCGCCGAGCCCGCTACGGCTGCCGCAAACGGAGAGTGCCATGCAAACCGAGAGCTTCACCGTAAGGAATATCAAATGCAGTGGATGCGCCAGCACCATACGCAGGTCCTCGAGCGCGATACCCGGCGTGAGAGCCGCGGGCGTGGATATCTACGGTGCGAGGGTGGAGGTCGATGGTGAAACGCTGTCCCGTGCCAGGCTGGCCCAGGCACTCTCCGAGCTCGGCTATCCGGAGGTGCGCTGAAGCCGCTCCTATCCGATGGCAGAGCAGTCCATTGCTGCGGAGAGCGGCTCCGAGGCGGAGAAGCTTCAGGAGCTGGGCCTGGCGGTAGTCGAGATCGAGGCCCGGGCCGTCGCCGACCTGCGAACCCGCATCGACGACAGTTTCGTTCGTGCCTGTCACTGCCTGCTGCACTGCGAGGGTCGTATCGTGGTGATCGGCATGGGCAAGTCGGGCCACATCGGGGGCAAGATTGCGGCGACCCTGGCGAGCACCGGCAGCCCGGCGTTCTTCGTCCACCCCGGCGAGGCCAGCCACGGTGACCTGGGCATGATTACGCCCAAGGACGTGGTGCTGGCCCTGTCCAACTCCGGTGAGACTGAGGAGATCCTCACCATCCTGCCGCTTATCAAGCGCCTCAGCGTGCCCCTGATCTGCCTCACGGGAAACGCTGGCTCCACTCTGGGCCGCGCGGCCACGGTGCACATAGACGTCAGCGTGGCACAGGAAGCCTGTCCACTGGGCCTGGCACCCACCTCCAGCAGCACGGCGGCACTGGTCATGGGCGATGCACTGGCTATCTCGCTGCTGGAGGCGCGTGGCTTCACGACTGAGGACTTCGCCCGCTCCCACCCCGGCGGACGACTCGGCCGTAGGCTGCTGCTGCTCATCGACGACATCATGCACACCGACGGCGCGATGCCTACCGTGGGCGCTCAGGCCCTGCTGAGCGATGCCCTGGTGGAAATGACCCGCAAGGGACTCGGGATGACGGCGGTCATCGAGCCCGACTATACGGTGATGGGCATATTCACCGACGGCGACCTGCGCCGGGTGCTCGACCGGGCGCAGGACATCCACCACACACCGATCGGCGCGGTCATGACCCGCAACTGCACCATCGTGCGGCCGGGTATACTTGCCGCCGAAGCGCTGCAGATCATGGAGGCCAAGAAGATCAACGCGCTGCTGGTGGTGGACCCCACGGGCCATCTGGTGGGCGCCCTGAACATGCACGACTTGCTGCGGGCCGGCGTCGTCTAGTCCCGCAGGGCCGAATCCTAGTATAGAGAACGCCATGCAGGACATTGTCAGCCGGGCAGCCCAGATCAGGCTGGTCATCTTCGACGTGGACGGCGTGTTGACCGACGGCAGCCTATTCCTCGGCGACGATGGTCAGGAATACAAGGCCTTCCATTCCCGGGACGGCCATGGCATGAAGATGCTCCAGCGTAGCGGGGTGGAGATCGCCATCATCACCGGGCGCACGTCGCAGGTGGTGGCCTTGCGCATGGCCAGCCTGGGCATAGAGCACGTCTATCAGGGCCAGGAGGACAAGCTGGCGGCCTTCGATCACCTGCTGGCCAAGCTGGGTCTGAGCCCCGGGCAGACGGCCTACGTGGGGGACGACGTAGTCGACCTGCCGGTCATGCGCCGAGCGGGTCTCGCCATCGCGGTGGCCGATTCCCACTCCATGATCCTGCGCCACTGTCACTGGCGGACGACGCGGCCGGGAGGCCGTGGGGCGGCTCGGGAGGTCTGCGAGCTGATCATGGACGCCCAGGGCAAGCTGCAGCCTCAGCTCCAGTCGTACCTGTAACGGCGGCCCCAGAGGCCGCGACCGCAATGCAGAGCACCCGGCAGCTATTGATCACCTCGACCCTGCTGGCTGCCGCGGGACTCAGCATATGGCTGGCCGTGCGTTATCAGCCGGGCCACGGCACGGACGATGGCGCTACCCGGCATGATCCGGACTATTACATGGTGGACTTCACCGCCACCCGCATGGACGAGCACGGCTCGCCCATGCACCGGTTGCAAGCCGAGCGCCTGGCTCATTACCCGGACGACGACAGCACCGACCTGCGGGCGCCGGTGCTCACCCAGTACCCCGCGGTCGGTGAGCCCTGGGTGGCCCGCAGCGAGCGCGGCCACGTCAGCGCCGACGGCACCGAGGTGGTGCTGCAGGGCGCGGTACGGATCCACCGTGCGGCGGGGGCGGGCAAGCCCGAGGCCACGGTGCTGACCCGCGATCTTTTGGCGCGGCCGGATGACGGCTACGTGGAGACGACACAGCCGATCACCCTCGCCCAGGGGGAGGATGTCACCAAGGCCGTGGGCATGCGGGGCCGCCTGGAGCATGGCCAGCTAGAGCTGTTGTCCAAGGTACGAGGCGTTTATGCACCGAATGCTCATTAACCTGCTGGCGCTGGCCGGCTTGCTCCCCACAGTCGCCTGGGGCCTGACGACCGACAAGGACCAGCCCATCTACCTGGAGGCGGACCGGGTAAAGGTCGATGACAATGCCGGGCTGGCGACCTACCGGGGCCACGTCAAGCTCACCCAGGGCAGCCTGCAGCTCTGGGGCGACACGGTGGTCGTCCACAGCACCGACGGAGAGACCGAGAAGATCGTCGTGATGGGTAAGCCCGCCCGCTTCCGCCAGCAGCCGGATGGCGACAAACAGCTGGTGCGCGGAGAAGGCAAGCGGCTGGAGTATTTCGCCCCGGAGGAGCGCCTGAAGGTGCTCGATGGGGCACGCTTGTGGCAGGGCAAGGACGAGTTCAAGAGCGAGCGTATCGAGATGGACACGGCGCGGGACGTGGTCACCGCGGGCGCCACCGACAAGGAGCCCGGGCGCATTCATATGACCATCCAGCCCCGCCACGGCAACAAACCGAGAGCGCCCGCCAGCCCATGAGCCTGCTCGAAGCCGCCGAGCTGTCCAAGCGTTACCAATCCCGCGCGGTGGTCCATGAGGTCAGCCTCACGGTGCACAGCGGCGAAGTGGTGGGTCTGCTCGGGCCCAACGGCGCCGGCAAGACCACCTGCTTCTACATGATCGTCGGACTCGTCCCCTGCGATCAGGGCCGCATCGAGCTGGACCATCAGGACATCTCCCGGCGCCCAATGGATGCCCGCGCCCGCATGGGGCTGGGCTATCTGCCCCAGGAGCCCTCGGTGTTCCGCAAGCTGACCGTCGCGCAGAACATTCTCGCCATCCTGGAGACCCGCCAGCAGCTCTCGCGCCAGGACCGGCAACATCGGCTGGAGGATCTCATGCACGAGTTTCACATCGGGCATCTTCGCGACCGCATGGGCGCCAGCTTGTCGGGTGGCGAGCGCCGCCGGCTGGAGATTGCGCGGGCACTGGCCGCGGATCCCCGCTTCATACTGCTCGACGAGCCCTTCGCCGGGGTGGACCCCCTCAACGTCATCGACATCAAGCGCATGGTCATCCACCTGCGAGACCGAAACATAGGCGTGCTGATCACCGACCACAACGTGCAGGAGACCCTGGACATTTGTGGCCACGCCTACATCATGAACGAGGGCGAGGTCATCGCCGATGGCACACCCGCGGAGATCCTCGCCAATCAGCAGGTTCGCGAGGTCTATCTGGGTGACCGCTTCAAGCTCTAGCGCGCGCGGCTACGAAAGTCCATCCGCTGCTGATTTGGTGAATTGTGCAGGCTGGTCCCGGGCCCCGGCCTCCTCGGACCGAGTTTTGCGGTAAGATTAGAGATAGCTAATCGAGCGGACGAGCCTCTTCGACCGAGCCAGCACATGAAGCAATCCCTCCAGCTCCGCTTGGGGCAGCACCTGACCATGACGCCGCAGCTGCAGCAAGCGATCCGGCTGTTGCAGCTCTCCACCCTGGAGCTACAGACCGAGATTCAGCAGGTCTTGGATTCCAACCCAATGCTGGAGCTGAGCGAGGACGAGGGTGAGGCCGAGCCGGGCTTCGAAGGGGACACCTCCCTGGAGCCCGAATCCCTGCGCGGTGTCGACCGAGACGGGGCGGAGGCAGAGATGAACCTGCAGGAGGCGTCGATTCCGGAGGAGCTGCCGGTCGACACGGCTTGGGACGATATCTACGATTACCCTACGACGCCGGGCCAGCCCAGCGAGGACGGCAGCAGCCGGGAGCTGCCCACGGGTGACGGGCCCAATGAGGACCTGCGGGAGCATCTGCTGTGGCAGATGCGCCTGACCCCTTTCTCGGAGACCGACCTGGCAATTGCCACGACGATCATCGATTCGATCAACGACGATGGCTATCTCAACGCCACCATGGAGGACATCCGAGCCAGCGTAGGCGAGGACGAGGTCGAGCTGGACGAGGTCGAGGCGGTGCTGCACCGCGTTCAACAGTTTGATCCGCCGGGCGTAGGCGCCCGAAATCTTGCGGAAAGCCTGATCATCCAGCTGTGCGAGCTGGACCCGGGGGTGCCATGGCGGGCGGAGGCCCGGCGTCTGGTCGCCGAGCACCTCGACGTTCTGGCCCAGCGCGACTATGGTCTGCTCATGCGACGACTGAAGCTGGGCGAGGACGAGCTACGCAAGGTCATCGCACTGGTGCAGTCACTCAATCCGCGACCCGGGAGCCAGGTTGCCAGCAGCGCCACCCAGTATGTCGTGCCCGACGTGATCGTGAATAAGCACAACGGTCGCTGGCAGGTGGAGCTGAATCCGGACATCGCGCCGCGACTGCGCATCAACCCCTATTACGCCAGCTTGGTTCGGAGGGCCGACAGCAGCGCCGACAACAGCTATCTCAAGAACAGCCTGCAGGAAGCGCGCTGGTTCCTCAAGAGCCTGCGCAGCCGCAGCCAGACATTGCTCAAGGTCGCCAGCACCATCGTAGAGCGCCAGCGGGCGTTCCTGGACTATGGGGACGAGGCGATGAAGCCCCTGGTGCTCCATGACATCGCCGAAGCGCTGGACATGCACGAATCGACCATCTCGCGGGTCACCACCCAAAAGTACATGCACACCCCCCGCGGAATATTCGAGCTGAAGTATTTCTTCTCCAGCCACGTCGGCACTGCCAGCGGCGGCGCCTGCTCATCCACAGCCATCCGCGCGCTGATCCGCAAGCTGATCGCCGCCGAGCATGCGGCCAAGCCGCTCAGCGACAGCAAGATCGCGGACATACTGAGGGAGCAAGGGATCCAGGTGGCCCGCCGGACGGTCGCCAAATACCGCGAGGCCATGGCTATTCCTCCGTCAAACGAACGAAAGAGGCTGGTCTAAGCCTCCAGCAGAAAGGAGCAACACATGCAGATCAATCTCAGCGGACATCATGTGGACATCACCCCGGCCCTGCGGGACTATGTCTCCAGCAAGCTTGGCCGCTTGGAGCGACACTTCGACCACATCACCAATGTCTATGCCACGTTGAGCATAGAGAAGCTGCGCCAGAAGGCCGAGGCCATCATCCACGTTCGTGGCGGAGACGTGTACGCCGCTGCTGAGTCTGAAGACATGTATGCCGCCATCGATGCCCTGATAGACAAGCTGGACCGCCAGGTCAAGCGCCACAAAGAGAAGATCTCGGATCATCACCAGGCTGCGGGCCGCTGACGGCCCGTTTCGCTTTCTCAACATCAATAAGAATCCGCCATGCAAATCAGCGACATCTTAGCCCCGAGCCGTGTGTCCTGCGGCGTCAAGGCCGGTAGCAAGAAACGCTTGCTTGAGCTGCTGGGCGAGCTCGCGGTCAAGGACGAGCCGTCATTGGACAACGGCGAAGTGTTTCAGAGCCTGCTCAACCGGGAGCGGCTGGGCAGCACCAGCATCGGCAAAGGCGTCGCGATTCCGCACGGCAGGCTCAAGAATGCCGACCACGCAGTCGGTGCCATGGTGCGCCTGGAGCAGGGCATCGACTTCGACGGCGTAGATCGGGAGCCCGTGGACCTGGTGTTCGCCCTGCTGGTGCCGGAGCAGTCGACCGAGGAGCACCTGCAGATCCTCGGCGTGCTGGCCGAGCTGTTCATGGATGATACGCTCCGCGACAGACTGCGCAGCGCCCAGACCGACGGCGACCTCTACGCGCTCATCGTCGGAGGCCAGCCGCCTACCAGCTGAGCCCGGCCCGAGCGCCGCCGGCCAGTCGGCCGGCGGCGCCTCACGGCTCCGCGAGCCATCCCCCCACCGCCTGCAGCGGGGTCGGATCGTCCGCCCGGGCCACCCACACGGCCACCGCCCGGCGTGCCGGAGCGGGCTGGGTCGGTTGCGGCAGGGTGAGGTCCGCAGCATAGCCGTAGGGGCTACCTGCCATGGTCCGGCTGCTGTGAGCCAAGACCACGAAGTCCTCCCGCAGACGGCGACCGGCGTTCTCGCCCCGCGGCACCGCAGTCTCCATGTCGAAGCCCAGGCGCGCGAAATGGGCCACCAGGTCACCGGCGCCCGCGGGCTCGGGCAGGTAGCGAACTCGGGCGGTAGTGGCATCGGCCTGGGCACGCAGCACCCCGGCGGTCGCCGACGTCGACGCCGGACTGCTGTGCAGCCGCCAGCCACGCCACTCGCGTCCCCCCAGCACGAACGCCGGAGTATACACCGTCGGCAGGTGACCAGACTTGCGGTACGCCACCTGGCGGGCGCTATACGCGGAAGAGGCATAGCGGTCGTGCCAGCCCAGATAGTCCCAATAGTCCACATGAAAGGCCACGGGCACCAGCTCGTGCCACAGGCGCCGATCCCCGATCATGCCGGTCAGCCAGGCGTCCGCCGGCGGGCAGCTGCTGCAGCCCTGCGAGGTGTAGAGCTCCAGCAGCAGCGCGCGACGGCTGCCACTCTCCAGGCTGATGCCCTGGGCGGCCACGGCCGCAGTGGCACACAGCAGCAGGCCCCCCAGCATGGCATGGACGCGATTCATGGCAGCGCTCCTCGAAACGACCGTTCCTTGGATTCTCACCGCGACGGCGGGTCTTTGTCACGACCGCAGTTTGGCCTATAGTCCGGCACAACCGCCCCATGGGCGGCAGGAAACCGGTGCCACCCCTGCAGAGGCCTCCATGCCCCCATCACCCCGCAAAGTCCAGATCCTAGACACGACGCTGCGCGACGGCGAGCAGACCCGGTGGGTCGCCTTCTCGCCGGCGGAGAAGCTCAATATCGCCCAGGGACTGTTGCAGTTCCTGAAGGTGGATCGCATCGAGATAGCCTCCGCCCGGGTGTCCAAGGGTGAGTCCGAGGCGGCGGCCAACATCCTGGAGTGGGCCGAGATGGCAGGCGTAGCCGAGCGCGTGGAGATTCTGGGCTTCGTCGACTACCGCCGCAGCGTGGACTGGATCGTCGACGTCTCCGGGCGGGCGCTCAACCTGCTGACCAAGGGCAGCGAGAAGCATTGCCACGGCCAGCTGAGAAAGACCCTGGAGCAGCATCTAGAGGATGTCCGTGCCACCCTAGACTACGCGCGGGAGAGGGGCCTGGCGGCCAACGCCTATCTGGAGGACTGGTCGAACGGCTATCGTGACAGCCGGGACTACGTGTACCACTTGGTGGAGGGGCTTTCGGGCCTGGGCGTCGGCCACATCATGCTCCCCGACACCCTGGGGGTCATGACTCCCGACCAGGTCTACGACAGCATCTCGGACATGATTCGTCGCTTTCCCGAGCAGAGCTTCGACTTTCATCCGCACAACGACTACGGGCTGGCCACGGCCAACGCGCTGATGGCGGTCAAGGCCGGGGCGAGCACCATTCACTGCACCATCAACTGCCTCGGTGAGCGTGCGGGCAACGTGTCCCTGGCAGAGGTGGCGGTCAACCTCAAAGACCGACTGGGCGTCGATCTGGCCATCGACGAGCAGCATGTCGTGCGGCTCAGTCAGCTGGTGGAGAGCTTCTCGGGCAAGCGGGTGGCAGACAATGCCCCCATCGTCGGGGCCGACGTGTTCACCCAGACCAGCGGCATACACGCCGACGGTGACCAAAAGGGTGAGCTCTACCAGACCGCGCTGCGCCCGGAGCGCTTCGCCCGCAATCGCAGCTACGCCCTGGGCAAGCTGAGCGGCAAGGCCTCGTTGCTGAAGAATCTGGAGACCCTGGACATTCGCCTGGCGGAGGTGGATGTAGCGAAGGTGCTCAAGCGGGTGGTGGAGCTGGGCGACTCCAAGAGCGCCGTGACCTCCGAGGATCTGCCGTTCATCATCGCCGAGGTGCTGCAGGGCAAGGAGTACGACCACATCGAGCTGCTCAACTGCACCGTAACCAGCGGCCTGGAGCTGGAGTCCACCGCCAGCATCCGGATCCGGGTGGGCGATCAGGTATCGCTCGCCTCGGGCATCGGAAATGGCGGCTTCGACGCGTTCATGAACGCCCTGCGCAAGACCCTGCCCAAACAAGGTATACCGGTGCCCAAGCTGGTGGACTACGAGGTCCGCATCCCCCGGGGCGGCAAGTCAGACGCGCTCACCGAGTGCTTCATCACCTGGGATACCGGCACAGAGATGATGCGCACCCGCGGCGTGCATTCCAACCAGGTGTTCGCCGCCATGAAGGCCACCATCCGCATGCTCAACCTCCAGCTGCACCGGCTACAGCCGCCAGCGCGCCCCCTGGACTCGGTCTAGCCTGCAAGCTTGGCATCATCCGATGGAGCTTGCCGGCGTGGCGTCCCGGCCGCGGCGATGCTACAGTCTTGGCCGGTCATTGCCCCTGTCCATCCATGCACGTCCTACTCATCAACCCTTACGAGCTCGGCCGCCAACCCTTCGGGCTGGCGGAGCCCGCCGCCCTGCTGGCCCAGTCCGGCTTCCAGGTGGAGTGCCTGGATCTGTCCCTGCAGCGCCTGGACCTGGCGGCCCTGGGGCGCGCGGCGCTGGTGGCCATTTCTCTGCCCATGCACACCGCCACCCGTGTCGCACTGGAGGCGCTGCCCAGGATCCGGGCGGGGGCCCCCGGGGCTCACGTGTGTGCCTACGGCCTCTATGCGCCCATGAATGCGGCGCTGCTGCGCCTGCAGGGCGTGCACACCGTCCTGGGCGGCGAGTCGGAGCCGGACCTCCTGGCACTGGCCCAGGCAGTGCGCGACGGCACCGCCGTGGCCTCGGACGAGCCCAGGGTCAGCTTGGCCAAGGTGAGCTTCGCCGTGCCGGATCGACAGCCGCTGCCGCCATTGTCGCGCTACGCCCAGCTGCGTCTGGCCGACGGCCGCACCCGGACCTGCGGCTTCACGGAGGCCAGTCGCGGCTGCAAGCACCTTTGCCGCCACTGTCCGGTCGTGCCCGTGTATCACGGCAGGTTTCGCGTTGTGCCCGTGGAGCTGGTGCTGGCGGACATTGCCGCCCAGGTGGCCGTCGGAGCCGAGCACATATCCTTCGGCGACCCGGACTTCTTCAATGGCCCGACCCACGCCGAGCGCCTGGTGCGTGCCTTGCACAGCCGATTTCCCGACCTCAGCTATGACGTCACCATCAAGGTCGAGCACCTGCTGGCGCATGCCGGCCTGCTTCCCGTGCTGGCGCAGACGGGCTGCCTGTTCATCACCTCCGCCGTGGAGGCGGTGGACGACGAGGTGCTCGCACATCTGGCCAAGGGCCATACGGATGCCGACTTCGACCAGGCCGTCGCCCTGACGCGGCAGGCGGGGATTGCGCTGGCACCGACCTTCGTGCCGTTCACCCCCTGGACCACCCTGGAAGGCTATCGCAGGCTGCTCGTGCGCCTGGTGGATCTGGCGCTGATGGAGGCCGTGCCTCCCATACAGCTGGCCATACGTCTGCTGGTGCCGGCAGGCTCCTACCTGCTCGAGCTGCCCGAGCTGCGGACACGGCTGGCGGCCTTCGACCCGGCCCTGCTCGGCTATCCCTGGGAACACCCGGATCCCCGCGTGGACGCGCTGCAGCGCGCGGTACAGGCCTGGGTGGAGCAATCGGCGAGCAGGCCCCGGGCGGAGGTGTTTGGCCACATCTGGGCGCTGGCCCACGAGGCTCTCGGTATGGCGGTCCCACGGCTGCCCGAGAGTGCCCTGGGTCAGCCGATTCCACACATGTCGGAGCCCTGGTACTGCTGCGCGGAACCGACCCGACAGCAGCTCGAGAGCTTCTGAAACGAATACTCCGTCCGTCGTATGCCATCGCAGCGGCGCTCTTCACTTGGACGGGGGAGGAGGACGCCGTATGACCAGCCCCTACCACCACCTGGACACCTTGCAGCCCGAGGAGCGCCAGCGCACGCTGCAGAAGATATTCGAGCTGAGCCCACCCAGCGCCGTATATGCCATGTACGAGGCTGGCGTCAACCGGAATCAGGCCATGGTGGCCATCCTACCCGACGGATGGGGCATCCGCTGGGACGAGGTGAGCGGCTATGCCCTGCTCGACCCCAGGCAGCTTGCCGCCATTCCCGATCTGCGCCATCCCTGAGCCATGCCCCTGGCCAGGCTGCTGCTGCACCCTGCCGACCCCTGCGCCGTGCCGCAGGACCCGAGCGCCCTGCGCGCTACCCTGAGGGCACTCGGAATGCTGGGGGCACCCTTTTCCTACCAAGGCCGCGAGCACTACCTGCCTGGGAAGGATTTCCTCGACCTGGTCACTTTCGTGGGCTGCTCGCCGGTGGTGGCCCTGGCCCCCCCTCGGTCTGGGCAGGATCCGTGCGCGGCAGCGGAGGAATTCTGCCATCTGTGCCTGGTGCATCCCAGTCCAGCACCTCTGTGCCTCGTGGGGCCCAACGCCACCACGCCCCGCTGCCGGCGCTGCCGCCACCTCCAGGATCTCTGGCAGGCACGGCGGTTTGCGTGGTGTGCCCATCCCCTGCAGCCACAGGGGGTCTGTGCCGGTTGCGGGCAGGCACTGGTGCCCGCCGACCTGGACTGGCGGCAGTCCGCTGGCTGTGCGTCCTACTTCCTGGAGATATGGGGCATCTATCCGGCGGAGGCGGTGCCGTCGGACCGCCTGATCGGGACCCTGGAGGGTTCTACCTCCAGCCCCTGGCGCTACTTCTACCACTTGCAGTGAGCTTCTTCAGCCGGCCCTGCCACCATTGGCGGTGCGACTGATGCTGCCGCGCTTACTGCTCGCCCTGGGGGTCGTGGCCGCCGCCTGGTGGCTACTGCAGCGCCTGGAGCGCTCGCCCCCCGAGCAGAGGGCCGCCATGCTGCGCCAGGGCGCGCTGTACGCAGGCATCGTGCTGGCGCTTCTACTGGTCGCCACCGGCAGGCTGCACTGGGTCTTTGCGCTTCTGGCGGCTTCTATCCCCGTGCTGCAGCGGCTCTATGCGGTGGCGCGATCCCTGCCGGGCGCCCGCGAGATCTTCGACCGACTCTCCGCCCATGGCAGAGCCGGGCGCTTCCGCTCGGGCTGGCACGGCGAGTATCGGCGCAAGCCCGACGAGCCGGTGCGCGGCGACGGCCCCATGACTCCCGAGGAGGCCTACAAGGTGCTGGGATTGCCTCCTGGAGCCAGCCGGAACGACATCGTCACCGCACACCGCCGACTCATGCAGAAGCTGCATCCGGACCGCGGGGGCTCCGACTATCTGGCGGCGAAGATCAACCAGGCCAAGAATCTCTTGGTCGGCCGCTAGCCAGACAGGCGCTTGACCCGTCAGGCCGGAAGCCACCTGGTCTCGAGCGAGCAGAATCATAGCTTCGGGCTCAGCACCACCTTCTTCGGCGGCCCGCCGGTGAAGCTGACCCTGGCCTGCATGGCTGGGCTCATGTACACCGTACCGGCCTCGTCCACCAGCATCACATACTTGATTCCCATGCGCTTGGCGACCTCGTGCCACATCTGGGCTCCCGCTACCACCATGGCGGTGGCGGCGGCGTCTGCCAGGGCGCCTCGTCCGAAGATGACGGTCGCCGAGGTGATGTCGGCAATCGGTTGTCCGGTGCGCGGATCCAGGATGTGGGCGTAGCGCACCCCGGCGTGCTCGTTGTAGCGCTCATAGTTGCCTGAGGTGAACACCGCCTCGTCTCCCCGGATGTCCAGCGACGCCAGCACGCCTTTGCCCTGGGGATGGCGAATGCCGATGCGCCACGGCCGGTCACCGTGGCTTCCGATCGCCCGCAGGTCGCCACCGGCGTTGACGATGGCATTCTTCACGCCCCGCCTGCGGAACAGATCGATGGCAATATCCACGGCGTAGCCTTTGGCGATACCACCCAAGTCCAGCTCCACCGCCGGATTGCGGCTGGAGATGCAATCGCCGCGGAACACGAGGTCTTCCATCCGCGGGCGCCGGGCCACTAGCGTCGCAATTTGGTCCTTCGGCGGCGGCGGGGCACCGGTCAGCGGGTCGTCACTGTGGAATCCCCACAAGCCAATGAGCTTGCCGATGGCGGGATTGAAAAGGTCCTCGCTGAGCTCGGAGGCCTCCACGGAGCGGTGCAGCAGATCGGTGAGCCGCGCGTCCACGCAGTGCTCCTTGCCGGCGGCGATGGCGTGATTGAGATCCGTGAGCTCACCCGGGCGCCAGGCGTGCCAGTCCCGGTGCATGACCTCATACATGCGATCCACCTGGGAGACGAGGGCACGACCCCGCTTCTCGTCTACGCCTTGCAGAGTTATGTCCACCAGGGTGCCGAAGACATAGAGCTGCTCGTGATATACGACGGGCGGCCGATTGCAGGCGGCAAGCAGCAGCACCACTAACAACAGGCTGATTCTCACTGTGGACCTCGCGGAGCGGATGGATCGATGAGGGGAGCTCATGCCGGGGCCTATTGTGTGCCGGCGACGCCCGCGGTCCAAGCCGGCACAAGACCCCAGAGTTTGCGCGCCCGCTTGCCACGACCCCGTCGATCCCTCACTCTTGAGCCCAAAGACATTTCCTCCAAGCACTGCAGACAACGAAATGACCGAGACATTCGAGCCCAAGAACGAGATCGAGCAGCGCCTCCTCGCGGCACAGGAAGGTCGCATCTCGGGAGATGATTTCATGCACTTCCTGTTCGAGTCTCAGGTGTTCATGCCCATACTCGACAACCTCGGCCCATTGGGCATACAACGCAGCACCCAGACTGAGCCGCTGGCTCTGACGGCCGAGGACGGCACCGAGGTGCTGGCCCTGTTCACCAGTCCGGAGCGCGCCAAGGAATTCGTCAAAGACTATCCTGGCTACGAGGGCGGGCTGCTGGCGGACTTCACTTGGGTGCTGGAGAAGCTGGGCACCGGCGCCGGGATCAGCCTGAATCCGGGTTGGCCGGTGGGCATCGACATCGAGCCCGAGCAGGTACGACAGTGGCTTCGGGAGCACGGCACGGAGGCATGATGGCGGAGGGCAGCGCCGATCGCACAGCCACGTCCGAGGCCGTCATCGATGTCTTCGGGCACCTGGTGGCGCAGCCCGATGCCTCCATCGACCTCGGGCTGGGAGCCTTGCTGATCGCGCGCCAGGAATACCCCGACCTGGACTCCACAGACTATCTGGGACAGCTGGACGACATGGCCCTGGAGCTGCGTCGGCGCGGCGCCACAGAGGGCGGCGAGGTCGCCGCCATTCAGGCGCTCAACCAATACCTGTTTCAGGACCTGGGCTTCCGGGGCAATCAGCGGGACTACTACGACCCGCGCAACAGCTTTCTCAATGACGTACTGGACCGGCGCATGGGCATCCCCATCTCGCTGTCGGTCGTCTACTTGGAGGTGGGGCGCCGTCTCGGGCTTGCGCTGGAGGGAGTTGCATTCCCGGGGCATTTCCTGGTGAAGCTGGCGCTGCCAGAGGGGGAGGTGATGCTGGACCCCTATGCCCAGGGCGTCTCCCTCGGCGTACAGGAGCTGGAGGAGCGGGCAGAGCAGACCTTGGGCGCCCGCGGTTTGCTACGCATCCCCTTGTCGGCGCTGCTGCAGGGGACGGGCAATAAGGCCATTCTCGCCCGCATGCTGCGCAATCTCAAGGCCATCTACTTGCAGCGAGAGCACTTCGACCGGGCCTTGACCGTGGCGCAATGGCTGCTGCGGGTGGCTCCCGACGATTCCGAGGAGCTGCGCGACCGCGGCATGATTTACCATCGCCTGGAATGCTTTCGCGCGGCGGCGGCAGACTTTCGCAGCTACCTCAAGAATCGCCCGGACGCCCCAGACGCCATGACCGTTCGGGCGCACCTCATTGAGGCCCAGGCGCACGGCAGCCGGCTGAACTGAGCGCCGCTGCTCATGGGGCCGCGGCGCGCGGACCACCTTGTCATTTGAGAGGCATTCTAGTCGGCTCCGGCCCTGGCGCAACAGCAGGCTCGCGCCAGCTATGTTATCCTGTTGAAAATTCTCGGCTATGAGACGCTTGGCATGGGTGTGAGCCCGTGTCGGGCACGCCACGCACAGGGAACCACCCATGCAACAGGAGAATCTCCGAAGCCAGGGCAGCTACCTGGTGCTCATCAGCGTCCATGGCCTCATGCGCGGCGCCAATCTGGAGCTGGGACGTGACGCCGACACCGGAGGGCAGACCAAGTATGTCGTGGAGCTGGCCCGCGCCCTGGCCTCCAGCCCCGGCGTAGCACGGGTGGATGTGCTCACTCGCCGGGTCTTTGACCCTAAGATTCCGGCTGACTATTCCGTGCCCTGCGAGCCCATCGCCGAGCGGGCCAACATCATCCGCTTGGCTTGCGGTCCCCGCCGCTATCTGCGCAAGGAGGCTCTATGGAATTATCTGGATTGCTTCGCCGATAACGCCCTGCGCCACGTGCGCAGCGTGGGCATGATTCCGGACGCCGTGCATGCCCACTACGCCGACGCCGGCTATGTGGGGGTGCGCCTGGCCAGCCTGCTGGGGGTGCCGCTGGTGTTCACGGGGCACTCCCTGGGCAGGATCAAGCGCGCGAGACTCCTGGAGAAGGGCCTGCGCCCGGAGGCCATCGAGAGCCGCTATGCCATCAGCCGGCGGATCGATGCCGAGGAGCAGACTCTGGCCGCGGCGGCCATGGTCGTGGCAAGCACTCAGCAGGAGGTCGATGAGCAGTATGCCGGTTATGACCATTACCAGCCCCAGCGCATGTCGGTCATTCCGCCGGGCACCGATCTTGAGCGCTTCCGTCCCCCGCGTCGCGGAGACCCCGTCCCCACTATCAAGCCGGCCGTGGACCGATTCCTGGCCGACCCTCGCAAGCCACCAATACTGGCCTTGTCGCGGCCGGACGAGCGCAAGAACATTCCAACGCTGGTGCGGACCTTTGCGGAGCACCCGCGGCTGCGACAGATAGCCAATCTGATCATCGTCGCCGGCAACCGCGAGGACATTCGCAGCCTGGACAAGGGCGCCCGGGAGGTGCTCACCGAGTTGCTGATGCTCATCGACAAGTACGACTTGTACGGCCACGTGGCCATTCCGAAGAGCCACCGCGCCGAAGACGTGCCGGATCTCTATCGCATGGCCAGCCGCGCCCGGGGAGTGTTCGTCAATCCGGCTCTGACCGAGCCCTTCGGCTTGACGCTGATCGAGGCTGCTGCCAGCGGCGTGCCCATCGTCGCCACCCACGACGGCGGGCCGCAAGACATCGTCAAGCACTGCCAGAACGGCATCCTCGTGGATCCTCTGGACGCCGAGGCCATGGGCGAGGCATTGCACACCATCCTGACAGAGCCGGGACGCTGGAAACGCTTCTCGGAAAACGGTATCCGCGGTGCCCAGCGCCACTTCTCTTGGTCCGGGCATGCCCGCAGCTATCTGCGGCGGCTCAAGGAGCTCACCCGGGGCTACCGGCCTCAGGGGCGCGGCCAAGTCAAGCCCAGCCGCCCGCTGACCCATGCCGACCGAGTGCTGTTCGCGGATGTAGACAATGTGCTGATCGGCGATACGGCGGCATTGCAGGAGCTGCTGGACGCGATCAAGCGCCACTGGATGAGCACCGCGTTCGGCATTGCCACGGGCCGGCGCCTAGACAGCACCTTGGAAGTGCTACATTCGGCCTCGATACCGATCCCGGACGTTCTCATCACGACCGTAGGCACCGAGATCTACTACGGTGGCGACCTGACCCCCGACCGGGGCTGGACCCAGCACATCGAGCACTCGTGGGAGCGTGAGACCCTGGCCGAGCTAATGGACTCCCTGCCCGGCCTCAGCCCCCAGCCGGAGGAGGCGCAGAGCCGCTTCAAGCTGAGCTACTTCATCGATCCCGTCAAGGCACCTGCGATCAAGGCCATAGAGCGCATGCTGCGCCGACACGACCTGCGAGCCAACGTGCTCTACTCCCACGGCGGGTTCCTGGATCTGGTTCCAATGCGCGCCTCCAAAGGCTTCGCGCTACGATATTTCGCGGACAAATGGAGCATCGCCCTGGACCACGTGCTGGTCGCCGGCGTGTCCGGCAGCGACGAGGATATGATGCGCGGCAACACTTTGGCCGTGGCGGTAGCGGGCCACGACCCGGAGCTGGCCGAGCTGTCCGCCATGAAGAAGGTCTATTTCGCAGACGGCGCCAACGCCCGAGGCGTGCTTCAAGGCATCGAGTTCTTCGACTTCTTTGATGCCTGCCGCATTCCGGAGGACTGAGCCGCGGCGTCCGCGAGCACATGATCCATGGGTGTGCTGACTTCATCGCCGGGGCCCTCCTGTGCTATGGTTGTGACACGCATTCGGCTGCTGAGGACCCATCACGAAATGGCAAGACTGCTCTATTTCGGCGCCCTTCCGGACCGCCTGGGCACTGCCTCGGAAGAGGTGGATCTGCCTGCAGACGTGGTCAATGTGCACTCGCTGCTGGCATGGCTGCGCGGGCGTGGCGGAGAATGGCAGAAGGCGATGGTGGAAGGCGGCCCCCAGGTGACCGTCAACAAGGCCTTCGCCGGCGCACAGACCCCAGTCTCCAAGCGGGACGAGATTGCCATCATTTCCCGAGACCTGGGGTGGGGCGCTGGAAGAGACTATTCCGCGTGAGCCCAGCGGGGCACTTGGGCGCCCGCGTGGGTCAGGGCGCGCTCCAGGCTCCTGAAGTCCGGCTCCATACGGGCCACCAGACCCCAGAAAGCCGGCGAGTGATTGAGGTGCTGGGTGTGGCAAAGCTCGTGCACGAACAGGTAGCGCACCAGCTGCGGCGACAAGAACAACAGGTTGCGGTTGAGGCTGACGGTGCCGCGAGCCGAGCAGCTGCCCCACCGGGTCCTCTGACCCCGCACCGTCGCCTTGACGTACTGTAGGCCCAGCTCCCGACTCACCTCTCCCAGCCAGGGCACCAGGCACTGACGACCGCGCTCGGTGAGCCAGCGCCGAAGCAAGGTCCTGGACTCCCGATCGGTGGCGCTGCACACCACAATGGCGTCAGCCGAGACCAGCAGACTACTCCGCCGGACACCGTCTGCCGTATAGCTCACCCGCCAGGATTCGCCCACCGCCGGCAGCTCGATGCGCTCGGGCAGGCAGGCTCCCTGTTCAGGATGAGCCTCCCGCGAGCGGTGGACCCGCCGCAGGGTGCGGCGCAGCCAGGCCGCCTGCTGCCTCATGAACACTGGCACCATCGCCAAATCGAAGCCCTGCGGCACCACGACCTCCACCTCCCCGGATAGGGAGACCCGAATGCGCGCCCGGCGGGCGCGCCGACTGACCCGCAGGCGATAGGCCGGCAGCTCGGGAAGCGTCAGCGGGGCACTCGTGGGGGCGAAGGCGCGGCTCATCTACGGCTCGTCCGCCTTCACACCAGATTCCGCAGCATCAGCTCGGCAGGATGGGGCTGCATGTAGTGCTGACGCTCCACGTAGCGGTGCGGATGGCGCCGGAAGTGGTGCCTTAGCAAGGTGATGGGCACGATGAGCGGCAGGCCTCCCGCTCGATAGGCATTCACTGTCTCCAACAGTTCTGCTTTGTCGTCATGGTCCAGGATATTCTTCAGATAGCCCACCAGGTGCAGCAGCACGTTGCCGTGGGTCTTGGGCGTTGCCCGGCGCACCAGGGCGCCCATAAGCTCGGCGGCATAGCGATCCGCCAATGCCGCTAGGGGCTCACTGCCTGCGCCTGCGACGATCCGTCCCAGCCGCCGGTAGCCGGCCTGACTATGGGCCATCACCAGCAGCTTGTGGCGGCTGTGAAAGTCCACCAGCCCGGCGGGAGTCAGACCCGCCTCCCGCAGGGACAGCCAGCGGTGAAACACGAACACCCGCTCCAGAAAGTTCTCCCGCAGCACCGGGTCCCCCAGGCGTCCCTCTTCTTCTACCGGCAACAGCGGCTGGGCAGCCATCAGCTCGCGGGCGTAGACCCCCCGGCCGCGCGCGGCCGGCGTGCCGCCCGCCGCATACACCTTGACGCGCTCCATCCCGCAGCTCGGCGAGCCGCGCTTGAAGATGTAGCCCCGCAACCCGCGCATCGCCTCACCTTGGCACCGACCATAGGTCTCCAGTGCCTCGGTGACGTCCAGGCCCGCGGTGCGCACTCCCACTACTCTCGGGCGGGACGGGTCACCCACAAGGCGGATGGGCTCTCGCGGCGTGCCTAGGCCGATGGCCATTTCCGGGCACACCGGCACGAATTCGAAGTACTGACCCAGGGTGGCAACGATGTAGGCATCACGCTTGTGACCCCGGTCGAAGCGCACCTCCTGGCCGAGCAGACAGCTGCTCACACCTAGCGCCAGCTTCTCGCGCATCTCAGATGTCCATCCGGCGATACCCGGGCGGCTCCGGCACGCTCAGGAGTCGCTCTGGAGCAGAACCTCCGCTCGCTTGACGCCGTCGAGGGGCACTCGAACAGTCATCTCTCCGCCGTGCATGCGGCGGCGCAGGGTGGCCACACCGCGATCCACCGAAGTGAGCCGGCCTTCGCGGCGCCTGTGATCACGGGTGGCGATGCGCACCTGCTTGCCGATGTAGTCCTTCAGCTCGGCGGGCTCTACCGACTGGTACTTGAAAATGGGGCGCGCCGGGGCGGCGCGGCGCGCGACAGGCGCCGCCTTGTCGCTCGCCTCTTCTTTACCGCCAGGGCTCAGGGCGGGGAGCTGGGGCAGGCTAGACAGTAGGCCCGGCCCTTCGGGAGCCGACTTCAGCTCCGCGGCCGTGGGCGCACGCATGCTGAGATCGGAAACGGGCTGCTTGTTGACCGTGAGTGTGAGATTTAGCAGATCCACCCAGTCGCTGGGACCAAAATGCGAGAGCGCCAAAGGGTCCAATCCACCAGAGGGATGGGCGCGGACGATGACCTCGCCGGGCTGGGTGAGAAAATGTTTGTAGGCCTCGCGCAGGCCCGGGCCAGGCACCAGGCCCCAGGCGCGAGCGTACGCCGCGTCGCTGCGCTTGACCTGGGCCGTGATGTAGCCCTCCACGCCGAGACCACGCCTTTGCGCACACAAGCGATTAAGGCGCTGCACATAGCTGTCGTCGACGTAGCGAAAGGTCAGCTCGCTGATACGCGGTTTGCTCTGCATGAGCCCTAGCACAGTCGGCGAGCCGACTCCGGCAATCACCAACTCCATGGCGACGTAGGCCGCATCGCGGGTGGAGGCCTCCAGCTGCACCCTGGCCTCGGTGGACCTGGGCAGTAGCTCGTAGCTCACGGCGAGGTCGGAGACCAATCGGCTGTAGCCCATGGCACGATACTGCTCAGGCCCAATGAAGTGCACGTCCCCACAGTCCAGGGCCGAATCCCGGATGAGCTTCGGATGCTCCTCCAGACTGCGCTGCCAGGCAGCCACGAGGGCGCCGTTGAGGTCCAGGCTGATACCGCGCAGCAACAAGCCCATACGCTCGGGCAGCTCGCCCTTCCTGAGTCGCTCCGAGCGGCGAAGCAGGAACCCGACGCCAGAAGTGCGAATCTCCAGCCGCTCGATTTGAACCTCGTCGTTGACCGTGCGCGGCGAGACGGTCAGATCGTTGACCCCGATGGTCCCGTCCAGCCCCGCCGAGACCCCACCGTAGCGGATATCCAAAACCGGCGGGGCATTCTCGATGGCCTCTTCGACGACCGACCGCGCCTCGTAGTGCAGATATAGCTTGAGGCCGCCGAGCGCAACCCCGATGGCGAGGACAATAATCCCGATCCAGCGCAGGACTCGCATGGCTATTGGCTTCTCTCCGGAGGCTTGCCGAGCTTGTCAGCCATTCTAGCAGGCCGGACGCAGCGAGCCAGTCTGCATTTCTCGCCCGCCGACGGCGGACGGCCCCGGGCCGGCGCGGCAATCTCAGCGTGGCACCGGCGAGCCCAGTCCGGGCTCGGGGCGCGCCATGCCCTTGGCCACGCCGACGGGCGGCGGTCGCGGGTGCCTGGCTCGCCTGGTCTCATCGGCGGGGGCTGGCACGCGTCGGGCGTGGTGGGTCTGGCGAAGGCGGGGAAACCGGCCGATAAGAGCGGGCCCAACGGGGCGATGCCCAGGCCAGGGACGGTAGGCACGGCGCACCGAGTACCCCGAATAATACGGAGCGTACGGATAGCCGAGCAGGTAGCGGGGTGAATCCTGATCTTCCTGTGCCCGCTCCTGCAGGGAGCGCTGCTGCTCCTCCAGCGCGAGCTCCTCACGCCGGCGCCGCAACGCCTCGGCGCGCCGCTGCTCGCGGTCGCGCTCCAGCGCCAGGCGCTGAGCCTCCAGGCGCTGGAGCTGATTGCGAATGGAGTAGTAGTCCTCGGCGCCCGGGGGCGGCGGTGGCGGCAGGTCGAAGTGCGTGGTGCTCACCAGCGGCACCCCCTGGGGCGGCGGCACATCGCTGAAGTGCACTGCGCCCTCGCCGTCCACCCATTTGTAGACCGGTGCTGCACCGGCCGCCCCGCACAGCCAGACGCCCAGCAGGGCGCTCATTACTCCACTCATAGCGGGCTTGTACATCGTTGCGTCTCCTCGCACCGCAGTAGCGTCAGGATTGCTCGGACGGGCTCCCAACTGCTCTATAATAGCCAGCCCCGCCGCCCGAGCGGGACTCCGGCAGCGATCGAGCCAGATTCTCCCCAGCCATGCAAAGCCACGCCCTCTCCATTCGCGGTCTGCGCAAGACTTACCGCAACGGCTTCCCGGCACTCAAGGGGGTGGACCTGAAGGTGGACCAGGGGGACTTCTTCGCCCTACTCGGCCCGAACGGTGCCGGCAAATCCACGCTGATCGGAATCGTGTGCTCGCTGGTCAGCAAGACTGGCGGCGAGGTGGAGGTGTTCGGACACAGCATTGACCGCGAGTTGGAGGCCGCCAAGGCCTGCATCGGCCTGGTGCCCCAGGAGTTTAACTTCAACATCTGGGAGCCCGTGCTGGACATCGTGGTAAACCAGGCCGGCTACTATGGCATCGCGCGGACCACCGCGCTGCACCGCGCGGAGCACTATCTGCGTCAGCTCGGCCTGTGGGAGAAGCGCAAGGGCCAGGCTCGGGACCTCTCCGGCGGCATGAAGCGGCGCCTGATGATTGCCCGGGCGCTGGTGCACGAGCCGCGGCTGCTGATTCTCGACGAGCCCACGGCCGGGGTGGACATCGAGCTGCGGCGCTCCATGTGGAGCTTCCTGCGGGAGATCAACACCAAGGGGACTACCATCATCCTCACCACCCACTATCTGGAAGAAGCCGAGAGTCTGTGCCGCGGCATTGCCATCATAGACCACGGGATCATCATCGAAGACACTCAGATGAAGTCCCTGTTGAACAAGCTCCACCTGGAGACCTTCATCCTGGACCTCAGGGCTCCGCTGTCCAGCACCCCGAGGCTGCCGGACTACCCGCTGCGCCTGGTGGACAGCACCACCCTGGAGGTGGACATTTCCAAGGAGCAGAGCATCAATCGCCTGTTCGCCGAGCTCGCCGGCCGCGGCATCGAGGTGCTGAGCCTGCGCAACAAGGCCAATCGCCTGGAAGAGCTGTTCATCCGGCTCATCGAAGACGGCTCGCAGGGCGGTGCCATGGCCGCCTCCGAGAATGCCTGAGGCCCGGCTGGTGCCATCCACGCTACACCGCAACTACGTGGCTTTCGAGACCATCGCGCTGAAAGAGATTCGGCGATTCGCCCGCATCTGGCTGCAGACGATCCTGCCGCCGGCGGTGAGCATGGGCCTGTACCTGGTGATCTTCGGCAATCTCATCGGTACCCGCATCGGCGAGATGGGCGGCCACCCCTATATCGACTATATCGTGCCCGGGGTGATCATGATGGCGGTGATCACCAACGCCTATTCCAACGTGGTGTCATCCTTCTTCGGGGCGAAGCTGCAGAAGCACATCGAGGAGATGATGGTCTCGCCCATCCCCAACTACATCATCCTGCTAGGCTTCGTCTCCGGCGGTGTGACCCGCGGCCTGGCGGTGGCGGTGGTGGTCATGGGTGTCTCCATGCTGTTCACCAGCCTGCACGTGGCCAGCTGGTGGCTCACCATATCGGTGGTGCTGCTCACAGCCACCCTGTTCTCGCTGGCCGGATTCATCAACGCAATCTTCGCCAAGACCTTCGACGACATCTCGATCGTCCCGACCTTCATCCTGACTCCACTGACCTACCTCGGCGGGGTGTTCTACTCCATCACCCTGCTGCCGGACTTCTGGCAGCGGGTGTCCCTGCTCAACCCCATACTCTATATGGTGAACGCCTTTCGCCACGGGATCCTGGGGGTCAGCGACATCGACATTCGGGCCGCATTCGCCATAACGCTGGCCTTCATCGCCGCACTTTACATCGTCTGCCTGGTGCTGCTGCGGCGGGGCACCGGTATCCGAGCCTAGTCCAGGCGCCTAGCCCGTTCCACCCTCCAGGCGGAAGCCGATCTTGAGCGTGACCTGAAAGTGCGCGATCTTGCCATCCTGGAGATGGCCGCGGGTCTCGGTGACCTCGAGCCAATCCACATGTGGCGGACGCTTTCCGAGGCGCGGGCTCAGGAGATTGCTTGATGCGCAGACGGGTGCTCATCGTCGGCGGCTCCGACTCGGGGGGCGGCGCCGGAATTCAGGCGGACATCAAGACGGTCATCGCGCTCGGCGGCTACGCCGCCACCGCCATCACCGCGCTGACCGTGCAGGACACCCAGGGCGTCAGCGGGGTGCACACCCTCCAGCCCGACTTCGTTGCCGCCCAGATGCGGGCCGTACTGGACGACATCGGCGCCGACTGCATCAAGACCGGCATGCTGTGCTCGGCATCTGTCCTAGAGACCGTGGCGGAGGTCGTGCGCGGGCGGGACCTGCCGATGGTGGTGGACCCGGTGATGGCTGCCAAGGGCGGGGCGGCGCTGCTAGAACTTGGCGCAGCCGACGCCCTGCTGCGGTACCTGGCCCCCTTGGCCACGGTGCTGACCCCCAACATCCCCGAGGCCGAAGCCCTGCTGGGACACCGCGTCAGAGACCCGGATGCCATGGCGCAGGCGGCCCGGGAGCTGTGTGACTTGGGCCCCGGGGCAGTGCTGCTCAAGGGCGGACACCTCCCCGGCGAGCAACTGTGGGACGTGCTGGTGGACGCCACCGAGGTCCACTACTTCGAAGGACCGCGGCTGCAGACCCGTCATACGCACGGCACGGGCTGCACCCTGGCCTCGGCCATTGCCACCGGCCTGGCCCAAGGCATCCCCCTGGTCGAGGCGGTGCGCCGTGCCCGCGACTACCTGCGCGAGGCGATCCGCACGGCCCCCGGGCTGGGGCGGGGCCACGGGCCCGTCAACCACGGGCACACGGTGCGGCCGTTTCCGTGATCCATGGGATCTGGACCCCAACACGGATCACGATTCACGGCCGGCGGCGCCGTCCAGCCTGGCGGCGGCCTCGGCGAGCCGGGCGTAGGGCACCACGCCCACGACCACCTCCTCGCCAAAGATAAAGGTCGGAGTACCGCGCACAGGCACCCGTGCGGCCATCTGGCGGTAGACCGCCAGGTTGCGGACATATCGAGGGTCGCTCCAAGCGGAGGCAACCTGTGCGGGTGTCAGGCCCGCCCCGGCGGCCAGCTCCTCCAGCACCCGGCGGTCCCCGATGTTGCGGCCCTCGCCGAACAACGCATAGAACAGCGCCTCGTGCAAGGCATAGAAGGTCTCCCTGCCGATTCGTTTGGCCGCCTCAGCCAGCAGCAGTGCATCGCGGGACCGGGTGGTGAAGCCGTGTGGGTCGAGCGCTATGCCCTCCTCGTCCGCCATGGACTGCAGCGACGCCATCATGCGCTGCCATTGGCCACTCGGGTAGCCCAAATGCTCGATGGGCATGCCTTCTGCTGGCGTCTCCGGGTGGATCTCCACTCCGCACCAGTTCACCCGCAGGTCGTAGAGCTCGCGCAGCCGCAGAAGGCGCCGGCTGCCGATGTAGCAGAACGGACAAATATAGTCGGAGAAGACGCTGACCTTGAGCTCTTGCCTGGAAGGGTTCATCTGCGGCGCTCCGCTGACCTCAATGGTGCACGAGCCCCAGCCCGCCAGGCCCGACGAGCCGGCTGGCGACCGCTGGCGCGAATGCCCCGTGCAAGTCTATTGCGGCCCGGCCAAACCCTGCCCACGTTGGTGAAGGCTGCATGTGCTAGGCTGGGCCTCAGTCCTGCACGTTGCGCTCGACCCGGATGTCCAGTTTCTTCATCCGGTGCCATAGGCTGCGCTCGGTGATCCCCAGCCTGCGGGCGGCCTGCACCTGCACCCCATTACTCTCCCCCAGGGCCTCGACGATGAGCCGCCGCTCGGCTTGCTGAAGCCAGTCGTCGATCCCCTCCTCGCCCAGGGTGTCCAGGGACGAGGACCCCGTCTGCGGACCGGATCGGGCCTCCCGCACCCGGTCCGGCAGGTCTCCCGGCAGAATATGGCTGCCCCGGCAGGAGAGCAGGGAGCGCTCCACGGCGTTGCGCAGCTCGCGCACGTTACCGGGCCAGTCATACTGCGCCAGCGCCTCCAGGGCCTCCCGCTGGAAGCCCTCCACCGGTTTACCCATTTCCCGCCGCAGCTGGTTGAGGAAGGTGTCGGCCAGCAGCGGGATGTCCTGCCCGCGATCCCGCAGAGCGGGCACTCGAATATTGTAGACATCCAGCCGATACAGGAGGTCCTCGCGGAACTCACCGCGCTGGACCATGTCGTTGAGGTCCCGGTTGGTCGCGGCGATGACCCGCACGTCCACTCGGTGGATGCGGTCCGTGCCCACGGGCGAGAACTCCCGCTCCTGCAGCACCCGCAGCAGCTTCGCCTGCAGTGCGGGCTGCAGATCGCCGATCTCATCCAGGAACAGAGTACCGCCGTTGGCCTGCTCCAGCCGGCCGAGGCGGTTCTGCAGAGCGCCG
>CAYQDX010000011.1:17588-31132 GCA_964416345.1 uncultured Ectothiorhodospiraceae bacterium | reverse complement strand
CCACCACCCCCACGGTGAGCCCCAGGAACTGGTAGACCCTGCCCATCCAGGCTGCATCGCGCTGAGCCAGGTAGTCGTTGACCGTCACCACATGCACGCCCTTGCCCGGCAGGGCGTTGAGGTAGGCGGACAGGGTGGCGACCAGGGTCTTGCCCTCGCCGGTGCGCATCTCCGCAATCTTGCCCTCGTGGAGCACCATGCCGCCGATGAGCTGAACGTCGAAGTGACGCATGTCGAGCACGCGGCGCGCCGCTTCACGCACCGTGACAAAGGCCTCCGGCAGCAGGGCATCGAGCGCCTCGCCCCGCTCCAGCCGATCGCGAAACTCTTGGGTCTTGCCCTGCAGTCCGGCGTCAGTCAATTCGGTGTAGGTGGACTCCAGCGCGTTGATGCGCTCCACCACCTTGCTCATGCGCTTGATCAGCCGCTCGTTGCGACTCCCGAAGATCTTGCTCAGCAGCTTGCTAACCATACGGCGATATCCAAGAAGCGATGTAGTACGAGCGGCCAGGGCCAGGTCCCGGAATGCCCGAAGGGGGGGCTGGAGCAGCGCAGCGAGCCAGCCGGTGCGGCGTGGCCAAGGTCCAAAACCGTTGGATTATAAGGCGGGAGTCAACCGGCCACCAGCCGCGGTGGCCAAGACACCATCAGGTTGCCGTATCGAGAAACTTCTTCGGGTCGATAGGATTGCCCTTGTGCAGCACTTCGAAGTGCACGTGGGGTCCGGTGGAGCGTCCGGTGGAGCCCAGCAGGGCGATGGCCTGGCCCTTGATCACGGTGTCTCCGACGGTGACCAGATTGCGCCGATTGTGGGCGTAGCGGGTGATGAAGTCGTTCCCATGGTCGATCTCCACGGTGAGGCCGTAACCGGTCATCCTGCCAGAGACGATAACCACCCCGGAGGCGACCGCAAGCACCTTGCTACCCGGGGCAGCAACGAAGTCCACGCCTTCATGCCAGGCATTGCGGCCGGTGATGGGATCTTTGCGCTTGCCGAAGGCAGAGGACACCCAGCCCTCGTCCAGCGGGGGACCGTCCGGAGTCATTTCGGCGTGCACCCGCCGACGCAGCAGGAAGGCTTGCAGCACCTCGAGCTGCCTCACCCTGTCATCCAGTCGCCGACCCAAGGTCTCCAGCGTCTGCAGCACCTCCGGGGTGTCCAGGTCTTGGTCCGCCAAGTCCCGCTCCGGGCCGCCAACGGCGGGTGGCGAGCTGAAATCGAACTCCCCCTGATCCAGCTCCGCGAGCTTGGCGAGGCGGTGGCCCAACGCCTCCACTCGTATCATGTGGGCCTGCAGGCCACCCAGGCGCCGAGCGACCCGGTCCAGCTGCTCCCGGGCAGAGCGCGTGGTAGCGGCCAGATCTCCCCGGTCCGTCTCCAAGTCGGAGACCAGTCTGGCCTGAGCCTGCAGGGCATGCTCGATGCGCTCGGCGTCCACCATCGCCGAGCGCGCTCCAATCACGGTCCCCAGGCGCAGGCCGGTATAGAGCAGCGCTCCGCCCAGTACCGCCGCCAGCGCCAACAGCTGCCACCCCCGCAGGGTGACCTGTCTGCTGCGGCCGCTTCGGCCTGGTATTAGAATGACTTGCATGATAGAAGTCCAACTCCTCGACGTTGCTCAAATGGAACCTGACGGGCGGCCATGAGCGGCGCGCGCCCGGCCATCTCCATTGGCAAGCTGATCGGCGCGGCCCCTCGACTGCGAGCCCTGTGTGCCGACGCCGACCGGCTCGGCCGGCTGGAGACCTGGCTGCTCGCCCAACTAGATGTTGCGCTGAGGCCACACTGTCGGCTAGCGCCAGACCAGCGTCGGCCGGGCACGCTGGTGTTGACGGTGGACTCGGCCGCCTGGGCTACGCGGGTGAGATTTTTACTACCGCAGCTCCAGCAGCGGCTGCTCGCGCGACCCGAGGCGGAGAGTGCTCGGGCCCTCGATGTCAAGGTGCGTCTCGCCGGAGCGGCGCCGCCGAGCCGGCCGAGCCGCCCCGCTCGACTGCCCACAGAGGCCGCTGCGGCTTTGCGCGCGACGGCTGCGACCATCGATCACCCCGCGCTGAGTGCCGCGCTACTGCGCCTGTCGCGGCGCTCCCGCTGAAGCAGCCGACACCAGCATCAGGTGACCAGCACGGGATGCATGAAGGAAATGGGAGAGCCTGCGGTATCGTCGAAGGTCACCAGCTCCCAGGCATCCACGTCAACCATGAGGGAGCGCAGCAACCGGTTGTTGAGGGCATGACCGGACTTGTAGCCGCTGAAGGCACCGATCAGGCTGCGCCCGAGCAGGTACAAGTCGCCGATGGCATCTAGGATCTTGTGCTTGACGAACTCGTCCTCGTAGCGCAGTCCATCTTCGTTGAGGATGCGATAGTCATCCAGCACCACCGCGTTGTCCAGGCTGCCGCCCAGCGCCAGCTGGCGCTCGCGCAGCAGCTCGATGTCCCGCATGAAGCCGAAAGTCCGGGCTCGGCTGACCTCCTTGACGAAGGAGGTCGTGGAGAAATCCACCGACGCCTCCTGGCTGCAGCCCTTGAAGACGGGGTGGTCGAAGTCGATGGCAAAGGTAACCTTGAAGCCGTCGAACGGATCGAAGCGAGCCCACTTGTCGCCGTCTTCCACGACGAGCGAGCGATTGATGCGTATGAACTGTTTGGGGGCGGCCTGCTCCTGGACTCCAGCCGACTGAACCAGGAATACGAAGGGTCCGGCGCTGCCGTCCATGATAGGCACTTCCGGTGCACTGAGGTCCACGTAGGCGTTGTCTATGCCGAGGCCGGCAAACGCGGAGAGCAGATGCTCCACCGTGGAGATGCGCACTTCCCCGCGCGCTAGCGTCGTAGAAAGGGTCGTGTCCCCCACGTGCTCGGGCCGGGCGGGAATCTCCACAGGCTGCGGCAGATCGACCCGCCGGAACACGATGCCGGTGTCGACCGCGGCGGGTCTTAGCGTCATGTACACCTTCTCGCCGGTGTGCAGCCCGACGCCGGTGGCACGAATGACGTTTTTCAGCGTGCGTTGCTTGATCATGCTACCCGTCTGTGGCCTTCCCCCCCCCAGGGGGGAGACATTTATGCAACAGTACGTCGCATACTACCACACGGAGACGCGCCCAGCATAGCACTGGCGCGTCTCCGTGGACTCACCACTCCCTGGCTCAGGGCATGAGCAAGCCGCCCAAAGTGCGCGCGCGGCGGCGACCCGCGCCCCAGCTCAGTCCGCCTGGCGGCGCAGGAATGCCGGAATATCCAGGTACTCCATATCCTCGTCGGCCCGCGCGGCAGCACGATCCGGTGTTGCTTTGTTGCGAATAATCGTCGGCCGCTCGTACTGGGCGTAGTCTACGGCGCCGTTGCTGTTCTTGTGCACCAGCTTCACCGGCTTCTCCTCCGCCTTGCCCAGGCCGGTGGCCACCACCGTCACCCGCAGCTCGTCGTTCATCTCCGGATCAATGACCGTGCCGACCACCACCGCGGCGTTGTCGGAGGCAAAGTCCTTGATGGTGTTGCCGACCTCCTCGAACTCACCAATTGCCATGTCCATGCCTGCGGTGATGTTCACCAAGATACCCCGGGCGCCAGCTAGGTTGACGTCCTCCAGGAGCGGACTCGCCACGGCCGATTCTGCAGCCTCCCGCGCGCGCCCCTCGCCCCGGGCAGCACCGGTGCCCATCATCGCCATGCCCATCTCCGACATGACTGTGCGCACGTCCGCGAAGTCCACATTGATCAGCCCCGGCCGCGTGATCAGCTCGGCGATGCCCTGCACGGCGCCGAGCAGCACATTGTTCGCCGCCTTAAACGCCTCCAACAGCGCGATGTTCTTGCCCAGCACGCTCAGAAGCTTCTCGTTGGGGATCGTGATCAACGAGTCCACGTACTCGGTGAGCTCGCGGATCCCGTCCTCGGCCACCTGCATGCGCTTGCGGCCCTCGAAGGGAAACGGCTTGGTCACCACCGCCACGGTCAGTACGCCCATCTCCCTGGCCACCTGGGCCACGATGGGCGCGCCGCCGGTGCCCGTCCCACCGCCCATGCCGGCGGTGATGAATACCATGTCTGCCCCGCTCACCACCTCGGCGATGCGATCCCGGTCCTCCATCGCTGCCTGCTTGCCCACCTCCGGGTTGGCGCCCGCGCCCAAACCCTTGGTGATGTTGCCGCCCACCTGCAGCAGGGTCTTGGCACCCATATTTCGCAATGCCTGAGCGTCGGTATTGATGCAGATGAACTCCGCGCCTTCGAGGCCCGAGCTGACCATATGCGCGACCGCGTTGCCGCCACCGCCACCCACGCCGAGGACCTTGATTACCGCCTGGTTGTCAGTTTCTACTAGCTCGAACATACCCTTTCTCCTCCACAACTATGCGCTGCACCTGATAAAGCCGCGGTCCCGCCGGCCTCGGGCCGGCTTCGCAACGGGCCTAGAAGTGCCCGTGAAACCAGCCCTTCATTCTTTCCCAGACTCCCTTGAATCCCTGCGGCCCCTTGCTGCCGGGGACGCGGTTGTGACGCTGCTCCAGTCCGAATAAGAGCAGCCCGACGCCGGTGGCGTAGACGGGGTTGCGCACCACGTCGACCAGGCCCGTCACGTATTGCGGCAGCCCCAGCCGCACCGGCATGTGAAACACCTCCTCCGCCAACTCGGTGACGCCCTCCATGCGGGCGCTACCTCCAGTCACCACGATGCCGGCCGCGATGAGATCCTCGAAGCCGCTGCGTCGCAGCTCCGCCTGAATGAGGGTGAAGAGCTCCTCGTAGCGGGGCTCCACCACCTCCGCCAGGGTCTGGCGGGCCAGACGCCGCGGCGGTCGCTCGCCGACTGTCGGCACTTCGATGGTCTCCTCATGGCTGGCGAGCTGAGTGAGTGCACAGGCGTATTTGATCTTGATGTCCTCGGCATGTTGGGTCGGCGTGCGCAGCGCCACCGCAATGTCGTTGGTCACCTGATCTCCGGCGATAGGGATCACCGCCGTATGGCGGATCGCGCCCTCGGTGAACACCGCCACGTCCGTCGTTCCGCCGCCTACGTCGACCAGACAGACGCCCAGCTCCTTCTCGTCCTCGGTGAGCACGGCATGGCTCGAGGCGAGCTGCTGGAGGATGATGTCGTCCACTTCCAGCCCGCATCGGCGCACACACTTGATGATGTTCTGGGCGGCGCTCACGGCTCCGGTCACCATGTGCACCCTGGCCTCCAGGCGCACCCCAGACATACCCACCGGCTCGCGTATGCCCTCCTGGTTGTCGATGATGAACTCCTGGGGCAGGATGTGGATGATGCGCTGGTCCGCCGGAATTGCCACGGCGCGGGCGGCGTCTATGACCCGCTCCACGTCCGCCGGGGTCACCTCCTTGTCGCGTATGGCCACGATGCCGTTGGAGTTGAGGCTGCGGATGTGGCTGCCGGCAATACCGGTGTACACGGAGTGGATCTGGCAGCCCGCCATCAGCTCCGCCTCTTCCACCGCGCGCTGGATCGATTGCACTGTGGACTCAATATCGACCACCACGCCGCGCTTGAGGCCGCGCGATGTATGGGAGCCGATGCCGACGATCTCTATCTTGTCGTCGACAGTGATGTCCCCGACGATGGTCACGACCTTGGAAGTCCCGATGTCCAGCCCAACGATGAGGTTCTTTTCAGGTTTCTTGACCATTTGACTCCCCAAGGCGTCCTAACCGACCGACCGTGCGCCGTCCGCCGAGTCTGCAGCCGAGTCCTGCTCAGTCCAGCGCACGGCCATGCCGTTTGTGTAGCGCAGGTCGACCCGCTGCATTCGCCCAGCATCGGCGTCCCGTAATGCCGCGTAGGCGGCCACGAAACGCCGCAGGCGCACCGGCACCTCACTGCGTCCCAAAACCACCTGGGTGCCCTCCGCCAGCTCCAGGGTCCAGGCGTGGCGTGCGTCCATCGACAGGCCCCGCAGTCCGCCACCGACCGCCCCCAGCTGCCTCGACATGCGCCTGAACTGCCTGCCCACCAGCGCCTGGGTGCCGGCGGGACCGACCAGCCGAGGCAGGCCTGGCGGTACGGAGCTCAGGGGTGGCACAAAGACCTCGCCACTGGTGCTCAGCACGCCGCGCTCGCCCCACCGCGCCCAGGGCTCTTGCTCGGCAATGACAACCCTCAGGGTGCGCGGCCACACGCGTCTGACCTCCACCTGCCGCACCCAGGGCAGCGCCACGAGAGCAACGCGAATCGCATCCACGTCCACGGTGAAGAAGCTGCCCGTTGCATGCGGCGCAACCAGCTGCTCGGCCGCGGCCCGGTCTACGTGCCGCAGCTCACCCTCCACCTGTACGGCGGTCACGGGAAAGGTGCGCGGATCGATGATGACGCGGGTCCCGAACCCCAGTCCGAGCGCCAGCGCCAGCACCAGCAAGGCGCCTCCGTAGCGGCGCAGCCTGGCCACGTGGCCTGCCCGCAGGTCCGGGCCGGCAGGGGAGCGGGTGATCGTCGCCATGCTCATTGCGGCAGGGTCTCCTGCAGGATGCGCAGCACCAGCTCGGCGAAATCGATCCCGCGCGCCCGCGCCGCCATGGGTACGAGGCTGTGGTCTGTCATGCCCGGGACCGTATTGACCTCCAGCAGCCAGGGCCGACCGGCGCCATCGCACATGAAATCCACTCGCCCCCAACCGCGGGCGTCGATGGCCTGAAACGCCGCCAAGGCCAGGTCCTGCAAGGCGGCTTCGTCGGCCCGCGACAGTCCACAGGGGCAGATGTAGCGGGTGGTATCCGTGCGGTACTTGGCCTCGTAGTCATAAAACGTTCTGGGTGTCTCCAGCCGAATCAAGGGCAGCGCCTCCTCACCCAGGATGGCGGCCGTGTACTCCGCCCCCTGAATGAACTGCTCGGCGATGACCTCATAGCCCTGTGCCTCCGCGGCCCGCCAGGCGGCAGTCAGGTCCTCCGGAGCGATGAGCTTGGTGATACCGATGCTGGAGCCCTCCCGTGCAGGCTTGACCATGAGGGGGAGGTCCAGCACCTGACAGGCCTCCGCCAGCTGCTGCTCGCTCGCGACCACGCGAAACGCCGGCGTGGGCAGACCCGCGCCTTGCCAGAGCAGCTTGCAGCGTCGCTTGTCCATGCCCAGGGCCGAGGCCAGCACACCGCTCCCGGTATAGGGCAGGCCGATGGTCTCCAGGGCCCCTTGAATCACCCCGTCTTCACCGCCGCACCCGTGCAATGCGATGAATGCTCGGTCGTAGCCGCCCGCCCGCAGCACTTCCAAGGCCATGGCCGCAGGATCGACCCGATGCGCATCCACGCCCCGACTGCGCAATGCCTGCAGCACCGCCTGGCCGCTCTTTAGCGACACTTCGCGCTCGGCAGCACGCCCGCCCATCAGCACGGCCACTTTGCCGAAGTTTTCCGCCGCCACGGGTCCGCTCATGCTCTGCTCCGTCATAGATCCAAGCCTGCCGCCGAGCGAGCGGGCCGGGACTCACCCACGATGTGCACCTCGGGCTGCAGCCGCACGCCCAGAACCCGCTCTACCACTGCCATGACCTCGGCAATCAGAGCCTCCACGTCGGCGGCCGTCGCCCCGCTCTCGGTAATGATGAAATTCGCATGCTTCTCAGAGACATGTGCCCCGCGCTGGCGCCGGCCCTTGAGGCCGCAGGCCTCAATGAGGCGTCCAGCCTTGCGCCCGGGAGGGTTGCGGAACACCGATCCCGCGCTAGGCAATCCCGTCGGCTGGGTGCGCGCGCGCTGGGCCAACAGCGACCGGATGCGGTCGCCCGCGGCATCACCGTCACCGGCTCGCAGCTCCAAGAGGGCGCCGAGAAACCATTCGCCAGCAGGACCGTGCACCTCCCGGTAGCCGACCCGGTAGTCCTCGCGGCTGCGACGCCGGCGGCGCCCTGCCCGGTCCACGGTCTCGACCTCGCGCACGATGCTCCAGGTCTCGCCGCCGAAGGCCCCGGCGTTCATCGCTAGAGCACCGCCCATGGTGCCCGGGATGCCGGCGAGAAACTCGGCCCCCACCAGCCCGCTGCGACGGCCCTGTCGCGCCACCTTGGCACAGGCGGCTCCCGCACCCGCCCACAGACAGTCGTCTCCGACCCGCGCCAGAGTGGCGAGTGCGCCGCTGGTGGCGATCACCGTCCCGGAGAATCCGCCGTCGCGCACCAGCAGATTGCTGCCCAGGCCCAGCCAAAGCAGCGGCTCATCCGGCGGCAACTGGGGCAGCAGCTCCGCCAGATCGTCGGCATCCGCGGGCTCGTAGTAGTAGCGGGCCGGCCCGCCGACGCGCCAGGTCGTGTGGCGCGACATGGGCTCCTCGGTCCGCCGGATGCCTCGGAGACGAGTCAATCCAGGCAGGCCGATTCCAGGCTGACCGCTCATCGGCCTGCCTCCGCCTCGGGAATTCCAGAATCTGCCAGCCTGGCCGCCACCGCGCCGATGTCGCCCGCACCCAGGGTCAGCAGCACGTCGCCGTGCTGCAACACCCCGGCGAGGAGTCCGGGGAGATTCCCCGCCCCGTCGACGAATACCGGGTCCACCTGACCACGCACCCGGATGGCCCGCGACAGGCTGCGGCCGTCGGCGCCCGCGATGGGCGCCTCGCCGGCCGGATAGACCTCCAACAGCAGGAGCACGGACACCTGCGACAGCACCTCGACGAAGTCCTCGAACAGGTCTCGGGTGCGGGAGTAGCGATGGGGCTGGAACGCCACCACCAGGCGGCGGTCCGGCCACGCCGCGGCGATGGCCTGGAGGGTTGCCGCCATCTCCCGGGGATGGTGGCCATAGTCGTCGACCAGGGTGACGGTGCCCCCCGGGATGGCCAAGTCGCCGTAAAGCTGGAAGCGCCGCCCGATGCCCTGGAATCCCACCAGCCCCCGGCTCACGGCCTCTTCTCCCACACCCAGCTCGCGGGCCACGGCAATCGCGGCCAGCGCGTTGGAGACGTTATGGCGCCCTGGCAGGTTGAGGGTGACCGACGGGCCTTCGCGCTCACCCTCCCAGAGGACCCGAAACCGGCATTGGGTGAGCTTCTGGTGAATGTCGACGGCGCGCAGGTCGACACCGGCTGACAGTCCGTAGGTCAGCACGGGACGGGTGACCCGCGGCAGCAGCTCCCGGATCACGGGATCGTCGGCGCAAAGCACCGCCAGACCGTAGAAGGGCAGGTGATGCAGAAACTCCACGAAAGTGTCCCGCAGACGCTGGAAGTCCCCACCGTAAGCGGCCAGGTGATCCCGGTCGACGTTGGTGACCACGGCCAGCATGGGCTGCAGATAGAGGAACGACGCATCACTTTCATCGGCTTCTGCCACCAAGAAGTGGCCCTCTCCTAGACGCGCGTTGGTGCCCGCGCTGTTCAGAAGACCGCCAATCACGAAGGTGGGATCCAGACCGCCCTCCCCGAGCAGGCTGGCGATGAGGCTGGTGACGGTGGTCTTGCCGTGGGTTCCAGCCACCGCGATGCCGTAGCGGAATCGCATCAGCTCGGCGAGCATCTCGGCCCGCGGCACCACGGGCACCCGCAGCCGGCGGGCCGCCCTGAGCTCGGGATTGCCCTGAGCCACGGCGGTGGACGTCACCACCACATCCGCGCCCTCGACCCGATGGGCGTCGTGGCCCAGGTCGACCTGCGCACCGAGCGCCGCCAAGCGTCGGGTCATGGCGTTCTCGTGCAGGTCAGAGCCCGACACCTGGTAGCCCAGGTTGAGCAGAACCTCCGCGATACCGCCCATGCCGGCGCCGCCCACGCCGACGAAATGAATTCTCTGGACCCGGGCCATACGGTGGGCATCACGCATCGGGACGGCGGGCTCAGCCATTGGCTGCCTCCGCACAGATACGGGCCACCTCGTCGGTGGCCTGGGGTCTTCCAAGGCTGCGGGCCCGCCGCGCCATGTCCAGCAGGCGCTCACGATCGCCGCTCAACTCACCCAGCAGGGCTGCCAGGGAGCATGCTGCCAAATCCGCCTCCTGCACCACCACGGCGGCCCCGGCATCCACCAGGAAGGCGGCGTTGCGGGTCTGGTGGTCGTCCACCGCATAGGGGTAGGGGACTAGGATCGCCCCCAGGCCGGCCACCGCGAGCTCGCTCACGGTCAGCGCCCCGGCGCGACACAGCGCCAGATCGGCCCAGCCGTAGGCCTGGGCGATGTCCGCGATGAAGGGCTCCACACGGGCATCGATGCTCAGCGCCCCATATTGCGCCCGGGTCGCCTCCAGCAGCCGTGGCCCAGTTTGATGCCAGACATCCGGCCGGCTGGCCGCAGCCATGGTGCCGAGGGCGGCGGGCACCAGCTCGTTTATGGCTCCGGCGCCCTGGCTGCCCCCGAGGACCAACAGCCGCGGAGCGCCCCGGCGCTCCGCGAGACGGGTCTCGGGAGGCTGCAGGGCACCGATCTCCGCCCGCACCGGGTTGCCGGTGAGCCGCACGGAGGGCCCCGGCAGCCCCCCGGGGAACGCCTGCATCTTGCGGTCGGTCAGGCGCGCGAGCAGGCGATTGGTGAGCCCTGCCACGGCGTTCTGCTCGTGGATGACCAGGGGAAGGCGCAGCAGCCAGCTGGCCAGCCCCCCGGGACCGGTTGCGAATCCGCCCATTCCCAGAACCGCCCGGGGCCGCAGCTGCAGCACCACCCACAGGCTCTGGAGCAACGCCAGACTCAGCTTGAGCGGTGCCAGCAGCCAGCTCAGCAGACCGTTGCCCCGCAGTCCGCTCACCGAAATGCAGTGCAGCGGAATGCCGTGCTCGGGCACGAGCCTCGCCTCCAACCCCCTGCGAGTCCCGAGCCAAGCGAGGGAAAAACCCTGAGCCCGCAGCGCCAGCGCCACCGCCAGCGCGGGAAACACGTGCCCGCCTGTGCCCCCCGCCATGATGAGGATGGGCCGCGCCGCCCGCATGTCCGCGGTCGCCCTGCTCATGGAGCCCGTCTCCGCCGGGCGGCGCCGGGGGACGCTTCCAGGTGCACCCGTAGCAGCAGGCCTACGGCCACGCAGCTCGCCAGGATGCTGCTGCCACCGTAGCTCATCAGGGGCAGGGTCAAGCCCTTGGTGGGCAGCACCCCCATGTTGACGCCGAGATTGATCACCGTCTGCAGCCCCAGCCACAGTCCGAGGCCATAAGCCAGCCAAGCTGCGAATGGCTGCCCGCTGCGCTCGGCGGCGTGAGCGACGGCAAAGGCGCGCCAGACCACGACGGCAAACAGCCCCATCACCACCAGCGCTCCGAGCAGACCGAGCTCTTCGGCGATGACCGCGAACAGGAAGTCGGTATGGGCCTCCGGCAGATAGAACAGCTTCTGGACGCTGTCCCCCAGGCCCACACCCAGCCACTGGCCGCGACCGAAGGCGATCAGGGCCTGGGTCAGCTGAAACCCGCTGTTGAAGGGATCTGCCCAGGGATCCAGGAAAGTGGTGAGGCGCGCCAGCCGGTAGGGCTCGGATACCGCGAGGGCCACCAGTCCCGCCGCCGCCAGCGCCAGCAGGCCGACGAACTCCCACAGTCGTACGCCGCCCAGGAATAGCATGCCCAAAGCCGTGGCGGTGAGCACCACCACCGCGCCGAAATCCGGCTCCAGCAACAGCAGCAGCACCAGCAGCCCGAGCACCAGCATGGGCCTGAGGAAGCCCGTTGGGCTGGTGCGCAGCGCATCTCGCTGACGCACCAGATAGCCTGCGAGATAGATGATGAAGAACGGCTTGGCGGCCTCTGAGGGCTGAAGACTGACGGAGCCCAGCGCCAGCCATCGAACACTGCCGTTGACCTCCCGGCCGATGCCCGGCACCAGCACCAGACCGAGCACCACGAGTGCCAGCACCAGCAGCGCCCTTCCCAGCCGCTCCCACACCGCCAGGGGCGTCTTGAGCATCCCGGCGCCCAACGCCAGTCCGAGGCCCACGTAGGCGAGCTGGCGCCACAGGAAATAGAACGGCCCGGCCGAGCCCCGATCGGCGGTGGTCACCGAGGAGGACGCCACCATCACCACGCCGATTGCCAGCAATGCGCCCACCGCACCGAGCAACGCCCAGTCGATCCACGGCACCAGAATCGGGGCACCGGTGGTGGCCTGGGTCTCCGGCATTGGGGTCGCGCCGCCGCTCATGCTCCCAAACCCCGCACGGCCGCGACGAAGGCCTCGCCCCGCGCCTCGTAGCCGCTGAACATGTCGAAGCTGGCACAGGCCGGCGAAAGCAGCACCACGTCCCCAGGCCGGGCCAGCGCGGCGGCCACGGTCACCGCCTGCGGCAGATCCCGGGCTCTTGCCACCCGGGCCACGTGGCTCACTGCCGCCTCGATGAGGGCGGCGTCCCGGCCGATCAAAACCACCGCACGCGCCCGATCCCGCAGCACCTCCGCCAGGGGCCGGAAGTCGGCCCCCTTGCCGACGCCACCCGCCAGCAGCACCATCCGGGCGCTCTCCCCGGGCGGGACCAGACCAGCGATGGCGGCGGCGGTGGCGCCGACGTTCGTGCCCTTGGAATCGTTGTACCAGGCGACCCCGCGGCGCTGTGTTACCAGCTCGCAGCGATGCGGCAGGCCGGCGAAGCCGCGCAAGGCTTGCAGACAGGGCTCCAGAGGCAGGGCGATCGCTTCGGCCAGCGCCAGGGCCGCCAGGGCGTTGGCCCAGTTGTGCCGGCCACGTAGAAGTAGCTCGTCGACCCGTGTCAAGAGCCGCGCACCGCGGGCCAGCCACATGGACTCACCGCTCTGCACCAGCCCATAGCCAGTGGGCCCGGGCGCGCCCAGACCGAAATCGATGTGGCGTCGTCCCAGGCGCAGCATGGCCATAACCCGAGGGTCGTCGCGGTTGAGGACCATCACCCCCTTTCCCCGGTACACCCGGGCCTTGGCCGCGGCATAGGCCTCCAGGCTGTGATGGCGGTCCATGTGGTCGGGGCTGAGATTCAGCACCACCGCCGCCGCAGGCGCCAGAGACGCGGTGGTCTCTAGCTGGAAGCTGGAGAGCTCCAGCACATAGAGCTCCGGCGCGGGCGCGGTATCGTCGCCGGGCAGCACATCCAGGGCAGGCGTGCCGAGGTTGCCTCCGACCACCACCCGGCGCCCGGCGGCCTGGGCCATCGCACCGAGCAGCGTAGTGACGCTGCTCTTGCCGTTGGAGCCGGTGATGGCGACGATGGCTGCCGCGGCGCCCAGCTCCCGGGCGAACAGCTCGATGTCGCCGATGACCGGCACCCCGGCGCGCGTGGCGGCCGCGATGGCCGGCTCCTCCAGAGAGACGCCCGGACTCACCACCACTTGGCTGGCCCCCAGCAGGAGGCGGTCATCGATGCGTCCCAGGTACATGTGTGCGTCGCCCGCCAGCGCCCGACCTTCGGCCAGCCCCGGGGGCATCTGTCGGCTGTCGGTGATTCGGAAGGGTACCCCACGCCTGGAGAGAAATCGCGCGCAGGACAGGCCGGTGCTGCCCAGGCCCACCACCGCCGTGTAGCCGGGGTATGTCGTTGCGCTTGCCACTGCGTCTAGGGTCCCCATCAACGTATCTTCAGCGTCGCCAGCCCGACCAGCACCAAGATGACGGTCACGATCCAAAAGCGGACGATGACCCGCGGTTCCGGCC
>CAYQDX010000011.1:0-17578 GCA_964416345.1 uncultured Ectothiorhodospiraceae bacterium | reverse complement strand
AAATGGTGGTGAAGGGGAGCCATGCGGAAGATGCGCCTTCCGGTCAGCTTGAAGGAGGTAACCTGAAGGATCACCGAGACCGTCTCCATCGCGAACACTCCGCCCATGATGAGCAGCACCAGCTCCTGACGGGTGATCACTGCCAGGGTCCCCAGCGCGGCGCCCAGTGCTAGCGCCCCCACGTCACCCATGAACACTTGGGCGGGATAGGCGTTGAACCACAGGAAACCTAGAACACCACGGCCTCGCCCACGCCCGGTAGGTATGGAATGCCCAGGTAGACGGAGAAATGCGCGTGCCCCGGGGTGTAGGCGAAAATGCCCAGGGCACCGCCGACCATGACCGTGGGCAGGATCGCCAGTCCATCGAGCCCATCGGTAAGATTGACGGCATTGCTGGAGCCGACGATGACGAAGTAGGTGAGCACCACGTAGATCCAGCCTAGGGCGATGGAGATCTTCTTGAAGAACGGAACGATCAGCGCGGTCTCCGCCGGCACCTGCGCAGTGAGAAAGAGGAACAGGGCGATCCCCAGCGCGCCGATGGACTGCCAGGCGTATTTGTAGCGCGACAGCAGTCCGCGGGAATCCCGGCGCACAAGCTTGCGGTAGTCGTCCACCCAGCCGATGGCCCCGAAGAGCGCAGTCACCACCAGCAGCACCCAGATGTAGCGATTACGCAGATCGGCCCACAGCACCGTGGTCACGCCGATAGCGACCATGATCAGCGCCCCACCCATGGTGGGCGTGCCGGCCTTCGTCAGGTGGGTCTGGGGGCCGTCGTCGCGAACGGTCTGACCGATCTGGTATCGGCTCAGACGCCGGATCATCATGGGTCCCACCACGAACGAGATAACCAGCGCGGTGAGCACACCGAGTATGGCGCGCAGCGTCAGGTACTGGAATACGTTGAAGCCAGTATGAAAGCGCGTCAGATATTCGGTGAGGTACAACAGCACGGCTCAGCGCTCTCCATCCGCCAGGAGCCCATCCACCACCCGCTCCAGGTGCATGCAGCGGGAGCCCTTGACCAGCACCGTCATGCCCTCGTGCAGGCGCCCGCGCAGCGCGGCACAGACCGCCTCCGTGCTCTCGAAGCTCAGGCCGCCATCCCCAAAGGCCTCCGCGGCGAGCGCGGCCAGCTCGCCGACGGTGTAGAGTCCATCGATCCCACGCGCGCGCGCCTCCTTGCCGGCCTGTGCGTGATAGGCGGAGGCGGCGGCGCCCAGCTCCGCCATGTCGCCGAGCACCAGCAGGCGCTCCCCCTCATGGCTGGCCAGCAGATCCAGACCGGCCTGCAGGGAGCCGGGGTTGGCGTTGTAGGTGTCATCGATGATCAGGGCGCCGGCGCGACCCCTCTGGGGCCTGGTGCGGCCAGCCACCGGCGCGACCCGCTCCAGTCCGGCGCCGATATGCTCTGTGCCGATACCCAGCGCCGCGGCGCCGGCGGCGGCGGCCAGCGCATTGTAGACGTTGTGCCGGCCTGGCAGGCCCAGCCGTACTTGGAACTGACGCCCGCCGATGTGGAGCTCGAAATCCGTTCCTGCAGAGTCGGCGGCGAGCTTGCTCGCGCGCACCTCGGCACGGGCGTCCACACCGAACTCGAGGCGCCGGTACCTGCGGGCAAGGCCGCGCCAGACCTCGGCGCTCGGGTCGTCGGCGTTGATGACGGCGGTACCCTCGGACGCGAGCCCCGCGTAGATCTCGCCCTTGGCCTGGACGACTCCATCGAGGCTGCCGAAGCCCTCCAGGTGGGCCGGCCCGGCGTTGGTGATCAGAGCCACCTGCGGTTTGGCCAGATCGGTGAGATAGGCGATCTCTCCCGGGTGGTTGGCGCCCATCTCGATGACGGCGTGGCGGTGTCTGGAATCCAGGCGCAGCAGCGTCAAAGGCACACCGATGTCGTTGTTTAGGTTGCCCCTAGTCGCAAGCACAGAGCCCACCGAGCCGAGGATGCTGGCCAACATCTCCTTGACGGTGGTCTTGCCCGTGCTGCCGGTGACTGCGACCAGTCCCACCTCGAATCCGGCGCGCCAGTGGGCTGCCAGCTCGCCCAGGGCCACCCGGGTATCGGGCACCTGGACTCGCGGTAGATCCGTCACGACTTCCCTGCTCACCATGACGGCGGCGGCGCCTCGATGGCGGGCCTCGCCAACATAGAGGTGTCCGTCGAAGCGCTGCCCCCGCAGTGCGACAAACAGCTCGCCTGGCTGAAGTGTGCGGGTGTCGCTGCCCACGCCGTGGACCCGGCAGTCCCCGCCGCTCGCTATGGCTCCCGTGAGAGATCGGGCGATTGCGCTTAAGCTCATCTGCATCACGCCGCGCCTCCCCCGCCCACCAGTGCACGGACCAGCTCTCGGTCGCTGAAATGGCGCCGCTCCGTGCCGATCTGCTGATAGTCTTCGTGGCCCTTGCCGGCGACCAGCACGATGTCCCCCGCGCCGGCCGCCGCACAGACGCCGCGTATCGCCCGCTCCCGATCCCGATCCACCTGCACCCGCTCCGGAAGGCTCACACCGGCAAGTATCTCCGCCACGATCCGGTCGGGGTCCTCGCCTCTAGGATTGTCGTCGGTCACCACCACCCGGTCGGCGAGGATGCAGGCCACATCGCCCATCAAGGGTCGCTTGCCGCGGTCACGCTCGCCGCCGCAGCCGAGCACGCAGTAGAGCCGACCGGTAGTGTGCGGGCGCAGGGCGCGCAGCACCTGCTCCAGCGCATCCGGGGTGTGAGCATAGTCGACGATTACCAGCGGCCGTGCGCCGCCGCCGAAAATCTCCATGCGTCCGGGCACGGTGCCGATGCGCCCCAGGCACCGCAGGGCGGCAGCGAACGGCATCTCCAGGGAGAGCAGGGTCGCCAGCACCGCCAGCAGATTGCTGGCGTTAAAGGCGCCCAGCAAGGGGCTTCGCAGCCGTCCCTCACCCCAGGAGCTGACCACACCGAGCTCCATGCCATCCGGCTGCAGTCGCAGCTCCCGCGCCCATACGGTGCGCGCTCCGCTTGGCACCGCCCGCGGGCTGGTCCCGAACATTGTCAGCTCGAGCGCGCCCGGCAAACTCGCCAGCAGCTCGCGGCCGAAGGCGTCGTCGGCGTTGACAACCACCCGGCGCAGGCCCGCCGTGTAGAACAACAGGCGCTTGGCGGCACAGTAGGACTGCATGTCGCCGTGATAATCCAGATGATCCCGGCTGAGATTGGTCAACACGGCCGCCTCCAGCTCCACCCCGGCGATGCGACCCTGATGCAGACCGTGCGAGGAGGCCTCCATCGCCACCGCCGCCAGTCCGTCCCCGCGCATCTGTGCCAGCAGCTCCTGCAGAGTTACGGCGTCCGGAGTCGTGTGGTTGGCGCCCGCCAGGTGTCCCGGGCGTCCGCTGCCCAGGGTGCCTATGATCCCGCAGGGTATCTGCGCCCCGTCCAGGGCTTCGGCCAGGAAGTGCGTACAGGAGGTCTTGCCGTTGGTGCCGGTGACGCCCACCACTCTCAGGGCGCGGGAGGGGTGCCCATGCCAGCGGGCCGCGATCGCACCGGCAAGCTGCCTGAGCTCCGGCACGGCGATGGGAGCGTAGCCCCTGTCCCTCGCCAGGGATAGATGGCGCTCCAGGCCAGGGGCCGGCTCATAGGCGATGGCGGCGGGCGTCTGCTCCAAGACCTCGGCCACATGCTCGAGTCCGTGATGACTCTCCCCGGCGCAGCCAAGAAATAGGTCGCCGGGGCGAGCCCGGCGACTGTCCTGGACCACACCGTGCACTAGGACCCCGGGCGGAGTCACCGTATCGACCATGCCGGCGAGCAGCTCGGTCAAGGGCATGGCAGTGCCGTAGGCGGGCGCCGCCATCACGCGGAGCCCCCTCCCTTGGCGTAGCGCTCTCCCGCGGGGGGCAGATCATCCGGTGGAATACCCAGCAGCCGCAGCGCACCCGCCATGACCGCCGCAAACACGGGTGCCGCCACGAGACCCCCGTAGTACTTCTTGCCACGGGGATCGTCTATCACGATGACCATGACCAGGCGCGGCTTCGATAGCGGCGCGATGCCCGCAAACACCGCGCGGTAGCGGCCGGCCATATAGCCGTTGGGGCCGGTCTTCAGCACGGTGCCGGTCTTACCGCCCACCTGATAGCCCGGCACGCGGGCCTCGGTGGCAGTGCCGCCGTCCGCCACCACGCCAGCCAGCATGGCCCGGACCTCGGCGGCAATCTTCGGGTCCAGCACTTGCTTGCCCGGCACCTGACTGTCCAGGCGCACGAAGCTCACCGGTCGCAGAATGCCGCCGGTGGCAAGCACCGTGAAGGCCCGCGCAAGCTGCACCGGGGTCACCGACAAGCCGTAGCCATAAGATAAGGTGGCCCGCTCCACCTCTTTCCAGCGATGGTAATCACCCAGATACCCGGCAGATTCGTCCGGGAAGCTGCTGCCGGTGAGGCTCCCCAGGCCCACCCGGGAGAAGGTCTCCCACAGGGCCTGCGGACTCACCGACAGCGCGATCTTGCTGGCACCCACGTTGCTGGACTTCTTGATGACCGTGGCCACGTCGATGACCCCGTAATCGTGCACGTCGCGCACCAGCTTGCGGCCGACCCGAAGGGTGCCCGGACGGGTGTCGACGATCGTATTGGGGCGCCACAAGCCGCTCTGCAAGCCGCAGGCGATCGTGAAGGGCTTGATGGCCGAGCCCGGCTCGAAGGGGTCGGTGAGCGCCCGATTACGATAACGCGGACCCTGCAGCTCCATACGGTTGTTGGGATTGAAGCCCGGCTGATTGACCAGGGCCAGCACTTCTCCGGTCCCGGCATCAAGCAGCACCAGGGAGCCGGAGTGGGCCTCGTTGTCCTTCACCGCGGCCTTGAGCTCGCGATACGCCAGATATTGGATGCGCTGGTCGATGCTGACCGCCAGGTCATGTCCCGGCCGCGGATCGCTGATGACGTCCACGTCCTGCACGGTGCGCCGCAGGCGATCCTTCAGCACCCGCTTGCTGCCAGCGGTGCCGCGCAGCCAGTCGTCGTAAGCACGCTCAATGCCGACCTGGCCGACATCGTCGATGTTGGTGAAGCCGAGCACGTGGGAGGCCACCTCACCGGCCGGGTAGAAACGCCGCAGCTCTCGGCGCAGATTGACGCCCGGAATGTGCAGGGCCACCACCCTTCGGGCCACCTCGGGCTCCACATGACGCTTGAGATAGGCAAACTCCCGGCCCGGACGGCTCTCCAGCTGCGCGCGCAGCCACTTGGGGTCGAGCGCCAACGCCTTGGCCAGGGCGGGCCAGCGCTCGGGCGCCTGCACCAGCTCTTTGGGGTTAACCCAGACCGAATCCATGGGAGTGCTGATGGCCAGGGGCTCCCCGTTGCGATCGGTGATCATGCCCCGGTGAGCCGGAATCGAGACCACCCGCAGCGTTCGTGCATCGCCCTGCTGGCGCAGGAACTCGGTGTCCAGCACCTGCAGGTCGACGACGCGCGCCACCAGCACACACCCGGCCAGGACCAGCAGCGAGGCCACCAGCCAGCGTCGCCAGGGAGCCGTCTGGGAGTGCCCGCGGCTCGTCATCGCCTCAGGATCACAATGCTGTCGGCCGGGGGCAGGTGCATGCCCAGACGGCTGCTGGCGATGTGCTCCAGGCGACCGTGGGTCGCCCAGGTGCTCTGCTCCAGCAGCAGCTGGCCCCATTCCACGTCGAGACGGTCCTGTACCTGCTGCAGCGACAGAATCTCGACGAACAGCTTGCGGCTGGCATGGGTTGTGTGTACCACGGCCAGGGCCGAGACCACACAGAGGCCTCCCAGCAGCAGCACGGCCGCCAGACGCCCGGTCATACCAGCCGCTCCGCCACCCGCATCACGGCGCTGCGCGCCCGGGGGTTGCCGTCCACCTCCGTCGCCGAGGCACGGGTGGCCCCGCCCACCAGACGCAGGCGCCGATGTAGCTGGGCGGCCGCCACCGGTAGCTCCGGCGGAAAGTCGTCGCCGCGGGCCTCATCACGCATGAAGCGCTTCACGCGGCGATCCTCCAAGGAGTGGAAGCTGATCACGACCAGCCGACCGCCGGGGGCCAGCGCCTCGACGCACTCCGGCAGAATGGCATCCAGCTCTTCCAGCTCGCGATTGATATGAATGCGAATGGCCTGAAAGCTGCGCGTGGCCGGATGCTTGCCCGGCTCACGGCTGGGCACGGCGGCGGCGATGACTGCGGCCAGGCGCTCGGTGGTGGCGAGCGGCTGCGCGGCGCGCGCCGTGACGATAGCCTTGGCGATTCGCCGCGCGTAGCGGTCTTCCCCATACCGACTAATGATTGCGGCAATCTCGGCCTCGGCGGCTGTGGCGAGCCAATCGGCTGCGCTGATGCCCTGCTGAGGGTCCATGCGCATGTCCAGGCGTCCGGGCCGAGCGAAGCTGAACCCCCGGCGGGGATCCTCCAGCTGCGGTGAGGAGACCCCAAGGTCCAGCAATATGCCCCCTAGTCTGCCCATCATGTCACGGCTCCGAGCCCGCTCGCCGAGCGTGCTGAATGGACCCTGCTCCACCACGACGCGGGCATCGCCCGCGAACCGCTTCCGGACCGCCAATACGGCCTCGGGGTCCCGATCCAGGGCGAGCAACCGCCCCGCGGGCCCGAGACGCTCGACTATCGCCTGGGCATGGCCGCCTCGACCCACCGTCGCATCAACGTAGAAGCCATCGGGCTGCACGTTGAGCGCAGCCGTTGCCTCTACCAGCAGCACGGGTCGATGGGTAGCGAGCACAGAGTCGTGGTCTTGCATGCTTCAAACCTCGGGTCGGACATAGAGACCCGAGGCGCACCCCACTACCCGTGCGCGTCGCTACAGAGCCAGAGAGACCAATTCCGGCGGCAGCTCAAGGTCCTCTGGTGTCTCCTCCTCCAGCCAGGCTTCACGCCTCTCGTTCCATCTTGTCTCGTCCCAGAGCTCGAATTTTTTTCCCTGTCCAATCAGCACCACCCGTTTTTCCAGGCCCGCGTACTCCCGCAATGGCGGCGGCACCAGGATTCGGCCGTGCGAGTCCATGTCGCAGTCGGTGGCATGGCCGACCAGCAGCCGCTGAATGCGCCGCGCATGCTTGTTCAAGCCGGGCAGCGCGCTCAGGCTGCGCTCAATTTCTTCCCACTGGGGAGTGGGATAGACCAGCAAGCAACGCTCGTCGGTGTCGATAGTGATCACCAGCTCGTTGCCGAAATGGGTCTCCAGCCGCTCGCGGTGGCGCGTCGGCATGCCCAGACGCCCCTTGACGTCTAGGGTGATCAGACTGACGCCGCGGAACAAAGTGACCTCTGCGCGGACGCCTTGCCCATTTCCTCCTACTCCTTACCACATTTCCCCACTATGTTAGAACCCAGACCTAGCATGTCAAGCGGAATACACGCCACCACCAGCGAAATCCTGCTTGTCACACAGTAACTTAGAGCCGCCAACGCGGGCCGTTTCTGGCTCCGACCCGGCACTGGGCGACCTTCGGAACAGTCTGTTGAGCCTGCCAATTGAGGTAGATGTTTAGCTGTGGCCGGAGAGCGGAAGAGGTACGCGCCGGGGTCTCACATGCCTAGCGCCCGGCTCAGGACCCCCGAGCCGGGCAGGCAGATAAAGCGAAGAGGGAGCCGGCCGCTAAGCCGGGTTCTGTCGTGGACGGCCATTCATCTGGGGCGCACGTCACCGCACGCCTCTAGCGGCCTACCCGGGAGCCGTGCGGGCCACACGCTGCGGCCCGGCGCGGACCGCTTGCCCCCTATTTGGCCTTGCACCGGGTGGGGTTTACCCTGCCGCCGATGTTGCCATCGGCGCGGTGCGCTCTTACCGCACCATTTCACCCTTGCCGGCGTCCCGGTCATGACCGGGGACGCTTGGGCGGTATGTTTTCTGTGGCACTTTCCGTGGGCTCGCGCCCCCCAGGAGTTACCTGGCACCCTGCCCTGTGGAGCCCGGACTTTCCTCCATGCCCGCAGACACGGCGACCGTCAAGCCGACTCCCACCACTAAAGTTTAACAGATCGCAAGGGTTGGGTGCTCAGGCATCGCCGCGCTGTAGCGCCAGGGCCAGCTGATACAGATCGTTGCGGCCGGCGCCGGTTATTTGCGCGGCAAGCGATGCCGCCTGGCGCACCGGCAGCTCCGCCAGCAGGATGCGCAGCACCCGCTTTCCCTCCACGCCTGCCTCCTCAGCGCCGGGCGCCGCGCCATGCAGCAGGATGACCAGCTCCCCCCGCTGCTGGTCTCGGTCCTGGCCAACCCAAGCGACGAGCTCGGCAAGGGTGCCCGAGCGCACCGTCTCGAATGCCTTGGTCAGCTCCCTGGCGAGGACGGCCTGACGCTGCTCGCCGAAGATTGCGGCAAGATCCTCAAGGGTGTGCAAAATGCGGTGGGGTGCCTCATAGAGCACCAGGGTGCGCGGCTCCTCCGCAAGCTCCCGCAGGCGCCGGCGCCGGAGACCGGCCTTGGCCGGAAGAAAGCCCTCGAACACGAAACGGTCAGTCGGCAAGCCCGCCACGCTCAGCGCACAAGTCAGCGCCGAGGGGCCAGGTACGGGCACGACTGTCACGCCGGCTGCGCGTGCAATGCGCACCAACGCGAACCCCGGGTCGCTGATGAGAGGAGTGCCGGCGTCGGAGACGATCGCCACATCCTTTCCCGAGAGCAGCCGCTGCAGCAGGGCGTCTGCACGGTCCTGCTCGTTGACCGCATGCAGAGACACCGTAGGCGTGGCGACGCCGAAATGGTGCAGCAGATGCCTGCTGTGACGGGTGTCCTCGGCCGCGATCAGCGTGACGGCGCGCAACGTTGCCACGGCCCTCTGACTCATGTCACCGAGGTTGCCAATCGGTGTCGCCACCACATACAGCACGCCTCTGGAATCGGTCAAATCAGGTGTCCGGGGGTCTCGGCAGGGAGTGTCGACACGTTACTTTCGTCAACACGCCACTGTAAGATACGCTGTCCCCGTCAACCAAACAACGCGACCTGGAACATGCTGCGCACCCTGTTGTTGCTCTGGCTTGCCGCCCTGATGCTAGGCGGCTGCGCTTCGACCCCCTCCCGTCCCCCACTGGACGAGGCGGCGGCGCAAGCGCGAAAGCTGGAAGCCGCTGGCGACTTCTCCTCTGCCGCAAGGCTCTACCTGGGGCTGGCGGATTCGGCGCGCAGCCCGCGCAAGGAGGAGCTCAAGCTCCAGGCGGTCGGCGTCTACATCCGCGGGCGCCAGCTGGACGCGGCGAGACGGCTGTTGGAACTAGTGCAGCGGCACTTGCCAGCCAAGCTGCGGCCGCTCAGTCTGTTGCGCAGTGCCGAGCTTGCCCAGGCCGAGGGCCGGTCCGATGAGGCCCTCCGACTCATCGATCCCCTCATGGGCGCCAAGTTGGCCGCGGATCTGGAAGCGGAGCTCTATGGCGTGCAGGCCGACATCTACCTGGCCCAGCGTCGGCCGCTAGACGCGGTGGAGCTGCGGGTGCGGCGCGACGAGCTGTTGGTGACACCGGAGGCTCGGGCAGCCAACCACCTGGCCCTGTGGGAGGCCGTTCAGCAGCTCCCGGACCAGGTGCTCAATCAGGCCGAACGGGCGCCCCCGCCCGATGTGCTGAGCGGCTGGCTGGATCTCGCAGCGACCTTCCGCGCCCACGGCAGGAATCGGGATGAGCTGGCCAGCGCCCTGGATGCGTGGGCCCGACGCTACCCGAATCACCCTGCCCGTGGCGAATTCCTGACCACCGCGCAGCAGGGCACCGGCGGGCCGCCCCACTATCCGGCACAGATTGGGCTGCTGCTGCCCAGCACGGGCAATCTGGCGGCCGCCGCTGCGGCGATCCGCGACGGCTTCCTCGCTGCCTATTACTCCGACACGACCATCGCGGTGCGCCCGCGCCTGCGGCTCTACGACGTGGAGGCCGCCGGCGGCGTGGCCGCAGTCTACGCCCGCGCCGTCGCGGACGGGGCGCAGCTCGTGGTCGGCCCCCTGACCAAGGAGCGCGTCACCGAGCTTGCGGCCATGCGCAAGCTCACCGTGCCGACCCTGTCTCTGAACTACGTGCCAGCGGGCAGTCGCACCCCGGCGGGAATGACGCAGTTTGGCCTCGCCCCGGAGGACGAAGCACGCCAGCTGGCGGATCGTGCCTACGCCCAGGGACACCTGCGCGCGCTGGCGCTCTACCCGGACAGCGACTGGGGACGGCGGGTCTATCAGGCTTTCGCCCAGCATTGGAGCGAGCTCGGCGGGGCCATGGTGGGCAGTGCGGAATACTCCGGCTCGGCCAGCGACTACGCGCTGACCGTGCAGCGGCTGCTTGGCATCGATGCCAGCGAGGCCAGGCACCGGGCACTACAGAGCGCGCTGCGGCGGACGCTGAAGTTCGAGCCCCGGCGGCGCCAGGATGCAGACTTCATTGCGGTGATCGCGCTGCCCCAACAGGCGCGCCAGCTGCGCCCCTTGCTGCGCTTCTACTATGCGGACGATCTGCCGGCCTACGCCACTTCCCACGTGTACACCGGCACTCCCAATCCGGCGGCCGATCAGGACATGGACGGACTGCGGTTCTGTGAGATGCCCTGGGTGCTCGGAGACGCCCCTGGCGTGCCGGTGCAGCGGCGCAAGCTGGCGGAGCTGTGGCCGCAATCCACGGCGCAGTACCTGCGCCTTTATGCACTCGGCATCGACGCCTACCTGGCCATCCCCAGCCTGTCGTTGCTGGAGCGGAACCACCTGGCCACGGTGTCGGGTGCCACCGGAATACTGCATATGGACGCGGGCCGGCTGCTGCATCGCCGGCTCGAGTGGGCACGATTTGAGCGGGGCGTCCCCCGGATCCTGGCCGACCAGGCGGGCGCCCGGCCATGAGCGGTCCTGCCCCGCGACCGCCCGGGACCCTTGGGCAGCGCGCCGAGGCCTTGGCGCGCTGCTTCCTGGAGGCCAGGGGTTGCCGGACCCTGGCGGCCAACTACCGTTGCCCCATGGGGGAGATAGATTTGGTCGTCGAGGATGGCAAGACCCTGGTCTACGTGGAGGTGCGCTACCGCCGCTCCGCCGCCTACGGCGGCGGACTGGAGAGTGTGGATGCGCACAAGCAGCGCAGACTCATACGCGCCGCCCTGCATTTTCAACAGCACCACCGCGGCGTCGGGCGCCGCGCCCAACGTTTCGACGTGGTGGCAATCTCCCCGGGGTCCCCCGGCGCGCAGGTAGACTGGGTGCGCGATGCGTTTCAGGCAGAGTGATCGGGCAGGATGATCGAGCGAATCCAGCGCCAGTTCGACGAGCACCTGCGGGTCACGCACGAGGCCGCCGAGGCAGTGGACGAGTCCGTGGCCCGCGGCGCGGAGCTCATCGTGGGCTGCTTGCTCGATGAGCACAAGGTGCTGGTATGCGGCAACGGCGGCTCCGCTGCCGACGCCCAGCACTTCGCCTCCGAGATGCTCAACCGGTTCGAGCTGGAGCGACCGGAGCTGCCTGCCATCGCCCTGACCACCGACAGCTCCACCCTCACCTCCATTGCCAACGATTACGACTTCTCGGTGGTCTACGCCAAGCAGGTGCGCGCGTTGGGACAGGGCGGCGACGTGCTGGTCGCCATCACCACCAGCGGAAACTCCACGAACATCATCGGCGCCATCCAGGCCGCCCATGCTCGAGGCATGCGGGTGGTGGCGCTGACAGGCCGCGACGGCGGCGGCTGCGCCTCGCTCCTCGGGCCCGAGGACGTGGAGATTCGCGTCCCCGGCCCGAGCACCGCGCGCATCCAGGAAGTGCACATCTTGGTCATCCATTGCCTATGCGATCTCATAGATCATCAACTCTTGGGTCAGGGGGCCTAAGCCAATGCCACACCACAGGATCATTGCCTGCGTATTCGTGCTCGGCATCGCCGGCGGCCTGCTCAGCGGCTGTGCCGGCGTCGTGGTCGCCGGAGGAGCGGCCGCCGCCAGCATCGCCCACGACCGACGAACCACCGGCACGGTGATCGACGACAACGCGATCGAGCTCAAGGCCGGCGACCGGTTTGCGGAGGACAAGGAGCTGCACGAGCTGGCCCATATCTCGACCACCGCCTACAATGGCGTGGTCCTGCTCACCGGCGAGGCGCCATCCGAAGCGCTCAGGGCGCAGGCAGAGAGACTGGTCTCCAAGCTCGAAAAGGTGCGCCGCGTGCACAACGAGGTCATCATCGCGGCTCCCAGCTCCGCCATGTCCCGCTCCAGCGACGCGCTGATCACGGGGAACGTCAAGGGAGTTATGCTGACCCGCAAGGACACCGATCCGACCCGGGTCAAAGTGGTTACATCCAACGGCACTGTCTATCTCATGGGCCTGGTGACGCGCTCCGAGGCAGAGCGCGCCGTGGATGCCGCGCGTCACGTGGGAGGGGTCCAGCGGGTGGTGAAGCTTTTCGAATACATCGATTGAGCTCGGGCCGCTGCCTTGCACACCCTCCCGAATACGACCTTCGCCAGACGCCTCGGCGAGATCGTTGGCGCAGGCGCCGTGCTGAGCGAGCCTGCGGAGACCTGGGTCTACGGCTATGACAATAGCCGGCGCCACCATCCCCCGGACTACGTGGCCTTCGCCACCGAGGCGACCCAAATACAGGAGATCGTTCGGCTCTGTCTGCGCCACGAGGTTCCACTGGTCGCCCGTGGACGCGCCACCGGCACCACCGGCGGCAGCGTGCCGGTGCGGGGTGGCGTGGTGCTTTCCCTGGAGCGCATGGATCGCATCCTGCGTCTGGATCCTCTCGACCGGCTGGCGGTGGTGGAGCCGGGGGTCACCAATCAGGCGCTGCAGGATGCGGCCGCCGAGCATGGCTTCTTCTGGCCGCCCGATCCCACCAGCGCCGCCTACTGCACCGTCGGCGGCAACCTGGGCTACAACTCGGCCGGGCCGCGGGCCGTCAAGTACGGAACTCCGCGGGAGAACACCCTGGGGCTGCGCGCGGTCACCGGTACCGGAGAGCTCATCCGCACCGGGGTCTGCACCACCAAGGGTGTGGTCGGCTACGACCTCACTCGGCTGCTGATTGGGTCCGAGGGCACCCTGGCCATCATCACCGATGCAACGCTGAAGCTCACGCCACTGCCGCAGGACAAGAGGACCCTGCGCGCCGTCTATGTGGACATCGGCACCGCCGCACAGGCGGTCTCCCGCATCATGTCTCAGCCAGTGATCCCATGCGCCCTGGAGATCATCGATGGCAACGCCATGGAGATGATCCGGAGCTATGCCGCCAGCGACTTGCCGTCGGGCGCCGGCGCACTGCTGATGATCGAGGTGGACGGGCCCCGCGCCTGCCTGGACGAAGCGGTCGCCTCCATCTCGACCGCCGCACGGGGAGAGGGCCTGGTCGAGCTGGTGGCAGCCAGCAGCGCCCAGGAGGTTGCCGATCTGTGGGCCACCCGCAAAGCCCTGTCCCCAGCACTGCGCAACGTCGCACCCAAGAAGATCAACGAGGACGTGGTCGTTCCAGTCTCCCGCATGCCCGAGCTCATCGGCGGCCTGGATAGGCTGTCCAGCGAGACCGGCATCACAATCATCAATTTCGGCCATGCGGGCAACGGCAATATCCACGTCAACCTGCTAGTCGATCCCGACGACGCTGCCCAGATGGCCGCGGCCGCGGACTGCCGGCGGCGCGTGTTCGGCCTGGTCCTAGAGCTCGGTGGCACCCTCTCTGGGGAGCACGGCGTCGGAACGGAGAAGCGCGATTTCGTCGGCCGCGAGATCGATCCCGTCACACTGGATCTCATGCGCCGCATCAAGGCGCAGTTCGATCCCAAGGGCATACTCAACCCGTCCAAGCTCTTCCCGAGCGCCTAGTCTGCCGCCTCCAGCAGCTTGCGGTAGGCCGCGGCGTCGGCGTCGCTGAAGCAGCAGACTATGAGCTCGTCGAAATCTTGCTCCTGGGCGCGCAGCACTCCCAGCGCGATCTCCGCGGCGGCCGGCTTGGGGTAGCCGTAGGCCCCGGTGCTGATGTTGGGAAAGGCGATGCGGCGCACGCCGTGCTCGGCGGCCAGCACCAACGAGTTGCGGTAGCAGGCAGCCAGCAGATCCGGCTCCCCCCGGCTGCCGCCGTGCCAGACCGGACCGACCGTGTGTATGACCCAGCGCGCCGAGAGCCGGAAACCCGGAGTAATCCGTGCTTGGCCGGTGGGACAGCCCCCCAGGGGCCGGCAGGCCTCCAGCAGCTCAGGCCCAGCGGCACGATGGATGGCACCATCGACACCGCCGCCCCCGAGCAGGGTGGTGTTGGCGGCGTTGACCACCGCGTCCACATCCAACTTCGTGATATCTGCGACGACGACGGATAACATGCGGGCATCCCATCATTGCCTGGACCATAAGATTATCCCGGAGGCGCCGCCTTGCGCCAGCGTGACCGCACCCGCCCGGAGCATACTCAGTCGATGAATAGCTGGCTGCCGGGCCTGATCGTCGTCCTGCTGGGGATCTTTTGGATGGACAGCCTGCGAGCGCGGGAGACCGCGACGCGTGCCGCGCGGGATGCCTGCGAGCGCATGGAGGTCCAGTTTCTGGACGACACGGTCGCCCTCGTCAAGCTGCGGCTGCGCCGGGATCGCCGGGGACGAGTGCGCCTGGAGCGCACCTACGGCTTCGAATTCAGCATTGACGGCGCCAGCCGCAGCCGGGGTCATGTGCTGATGCTGGGACGCCGCGTCGATACCCTGCACCTGGAGCGCACGGAGCAGTGGCAGGGTCCGGTGGCCTGAAAGACTACTTGACGACCTTAAGTGACGGTCGACCCGACTTGGTGCCCGCCCCCTCGGGCGGCGGCTCGTTGCCTCCGCCTTCGGCGGTGAACATCATGCCCTGGCCGTTCTCCCGCGCGTAGATGGCCAGCACGGCTCCGACAGGCACGGAGACTTCCCTCGGAGTCCCGCCGAAGCGGGCCGAGAAGCCGACCTGTTCATTGCCCATCTCCAGCTGAGCGACTGCGCTGGGTCCGACATTGAGCACGATCTTACCGTCCTCGACATACTTTTCGGGCACCCGCGTCCCCGGCGCGGCCGCGTCCACCAGCAGATGCGGGGTGCAGCCATTGTCCACGATCCATTCGTACAGTGCACGTATCAGATAGGGACGACTGGAGGTCATGGGCGCGGTCAATCGCGCATCTCGCGCTCCAGCTCGGTGAGACTGAGCCGAAACGCGTCGCGAGAGAAGATCCGGCGGGCGTACTCCAGGATCGGGCGGCCCTGGGCCGGCAGCTCGATCTCGAAGTGGGGCAGACGCCACAGCAGGGGCGCAATACAGCAATCGACCAGCGTGAATTCCTCGCTGAAGAAGAACGGCTTGTGGGCGAACACCTGGGCAATGCTGAGCAGGCTGCTGGTCAGCTCCTTGCGCGCCCGCGCCGCGGCGTCGGCCTCCACGCCCTCCAGGTCGCCACACAGGCTGTACCAATCGCGGTCTATGCGGTACATCATCAGCCGGGTTCTGGCGCGGGTGACGGGGTCGACCGGCATCAGCGGCGGATGGGGAAAGCGCTCATCGAGATACTCCATGATGATCTTGGACTCGTACAGAACCAGCTCGCGATCCACCAAGGTCGGCACGGTGTTGTACGGGTTCAAATCCAGGAGATCTTCAGGCTTGTCATCAGGATCCACGTCCAAGATGTCGAAGCTGACACCCTTCTCGGCGAGCACGATGCGCACGCGGTGGCTGAACGGGTCGGTCGGGCCGGAGTACAGTGTCATGGCAGAGCGTCTACAGGCAATAACCGCCATTGGGCGTAAACTTCCGTGGAGGAGAGTATCGCTGACACGGTCAATGTAGGCTGGGACAAGGTCGGTGATTCCCAAGGGGGTGGTTGGATATCGGTCGGGCCGCCTGCCGGTATCCCGTTGCGGAAGGCGAGCCTCACCCGCACCCAGCGCCTTCCCGCGGCATGCGCCGTAGACCCGCCCCCGACCAACCGGTGGCGGGGACTTGCTCAAGCAGCGTCCCGCCGAATCCCTGGCGGACGACGCGCCGCCCGGTCGATGACCGGCCGGCGCGCGCGTAGAGCCCACGACGGGGACCCATGTCAGGGCCTCAGTGGACGTCCTTCCAATAGTCTTTCTTGAGCAGGTAGGCAAACACGAAGAACACCGCCAGGAAGAGGAGCACGAAGACACCGAGATGGCGGCGCTCGAGCTGGGCCGGCTCACCCATATAGCTCAGGAAGGTCACGATATCGTTCACCACGCCGTCATACTCCTGGGTACAGCCCTTGGCCAGATCGTCCCAGGCCGGCATGGCACTTGCCGACTGGCGCAGCTGCACGTAGGCCGCCTTGGTAACGCCCCCCAGCTTGTCCCAGCCCGGCACGCCCTCTGCGTTCTTGGTGAGATCCTCATAGGGCTTCTTGCAGACGCTGCCGAGCATTGCCAGCTCGAAGGTGGGTGCCTCAGCATCGTGCTGCTCCCCGCCCCTGGGGGGCACCAGCTCCTTGACGCCCTCCAGCCCAACCAGCACGTCCGGCATGGCGACGTCTTTGAACGCGGTGTTGTTGACGCCGAAAGGACGATGCGGGTCGGCGTAAAAGGTCCGCAAATAGGTGTACAGCCAGTCCACACCACGGGAGCGCGATACCACGGTCAGATCCGGTGGGGCAGTGCCGAACCACTTGGCGCCATCCTTCGGACGCATCGCCACCGTCATGGTCTCGCCGACCTTTTCAGCGACGAACATGAGATTCTTGGCCACGTCTGCGTCGCTGACGCCTATGCCCTGGGCCATGCGGTTGTAGCGCAGGTAGGCCGCGGAATGGCAGCTGAGACAATAGTTGACGAAGTACTTTGCCCCACGCTGCAGGGCCGCCTTGTTCTCCAGATTGACCTTGGCGTGGTCCAGGTGGACCTCCTCGCCCGAGGCTCCCGCCGCCAGCGGAGACAAGGCGATGATCAGAGTGAAGATGAGTGTCCTCATTTGAACGTTACCCTCTCTGGAACTGGCTTGGTCTTGTCCATCTTGGTGTAGAACGGCATCAGCAGGAAGAAGGCGAAGTACAACACCGAGAACAGGCGGGCGAACCACGCTAGGGTCGGAGTGGCAGGCTGGGTGCCCAGCCAGCCCAGGGCAACGAAGCTGACGACGAAGATTGCAAGCGCAATCTTGTAGATCCCCCCGCGGTAGCGGATGGACTTGACGGGACTGCGATCCAGCCAGGGCAGCAGGAACAGCACGACGATTGCCGCACCCATAGAAATGACCCCGCCCAGCTTGTTGGGGACCGCGCGCAGGATGGCGTAGAAGGGGGTGAAATACCACAGCGGCGCAATATGCTGCGGGGTCTTCAGGGGATCGGCCGGGATGAAGTTGTTGGCCTCCAGAAACCAGCCGCCCATCTCTGGGGCGAAGAAGAGGACCACGACGAACACCATCAGGAAGACGACCACGCCCATGATGTCCTTCACGGTGTAGTAGGGATGGAACGGGATGCCGTCCAGTGGAATGCCGTCCGGGCCCTTATTCTTCTTGATCTCCACGCCATCGGGGTTGTTCGAGCCGACTTCGTGCAGGGCCATGATGTGCGCCACTACCAAGCCGAGCAGCACCAGCGGCACGGCAATGCCGTGGAAGGCG
>CAYQDX010000010.1:0-31496 GCA_964416345.1 uncultured Ectothiorhodospiraceae bacterium | reverse complement strand
TGGCCGATCGCGCGGGATGCCTCACCGGGATTCTCAACGGCATCGACACCGACGTGTGGAATCCCGAGACGGACCCGCACTTGGCGGCAAACTACTGCGCCGAGAAGAAATCGCTCAAGGCCAAGGCCCACAACAAGCGCGCGCTGCAGGAGCGCCTGGGCCTGGCTCAGGCTCCGCAGCTGCCGCTGCTCGGGATGGTCAGCCGACTGACCTACCAGAAGGGCGTGGACCTGGTCCTGGCCCTGGCCCGCGATCCCGGCGCGCTGCCCATGCAGCTCGCCGTGCTGGGCAGTGGCGAGAAGTCCTACGCGGCTGCCTGGCGGGAGCTGGCACGGTCGGCCCCCGGTCGGATCGGCGTGACGATCGGCTACGACGAGCCTCTGGCCCACCTCATCGAGGCCGGCAGCGACATATTCCTGATGCCCTCCCGCTTCGAGCCCTGCGGCCTCAACCAGATGTACAGCATGCGCTATGGGACCCCGCCCATCGTGCGCAGCACCGGCGGCCTAGCAGACTCCGTGGTCGATGCCAGCGGCGCGGCGCTGAGGGAGCGGCGGGCCACCGGAGTGGTGTTTCAAGAGCCCAGTATCGGGGCGCTGCGCGTCGCGGTGCAGCGGGCCGTGCACCTTCACCACGCGCCGAAGCAATGGCTGAGGCTGCAGCTGGCGGGGATGCGAGGCGATTTCAGCTGGCATGCCAGCGCGATGCGCTACCAGGAGCTCTACGAGAGTCTGGTTGGACGCAAGCCCGAAGCTCTTGCCGCCGGACGGTGAGAGCTTCGGGTTAGACCATCGCCTCGTCCACGCCCTGAGGCATCAGCGCCTTGAGCAGCAGCCGCGCGTTGCGCACGGCGTGGCCCGACTCGTCGTTGTTGAGGAACACCCAGGCCCCGCAGCCGTGCGCCTGCCAGCCTCGCAGGATCCCCGCCCAGGCGCGCAGCCGGGGCGCGCCATAGCTGCCGCAGTAGCGGGCCCGAGGTCCGTGCAGGCGCAGGTAGGCGAAATCCGCCGTCAGCTCCAGGGGTGTCGTGTCGCCCTCCAAATCATAGATACAGAACGCCGCCTGGTGGCGCCGCAGGACGTCGTAGACTTCGGCGTTGTGCCAGGACGGGTCCCGCGGCTCCACCGCGTAGCGCAATCCGGCCGGCAATCCCGCGAGGAACTCGTCCAGCCGCCGTGCATTGCAATGCCAGCGCGGAGGCAGCTGAAACAGAATGGGACCGAGCTTCGGTCCCAGCCGGCCGACCAGGCTCAGCAGCTCCGCGATCAGGGGCGCGCAGTTGCGCAGCTTGTGCACATGAGTGATGCTGCGCGGGGCCTTGACCGCGAGCCGAAAGCCTTCAGGAGTAGTCTCCCGCCAGCGGTCGACAGTCGACGCGGCGGGCAGCCGATAGTAGCTGCTGTTGACCTCCACGCAGTGGAAGCGGGCGGCGTAATAGCGCAGCCAGGCGTCTGCCGGCAGCTCGGTAGGGTAGAGCACTCCGCGCCAGTGGCCGTAGTGCCAGCCACTGGTGCCGACACAGACTGGCGGTGCAGGCTGCGGGCTGTCTTGGATGTCGGCCATCTGTGGGTCTCCGCGTCGTCTCGGGCGCCTGACGCCAAGGCGCATGCTATGGGCGCCCGGCTCGGTTTGGCAAGGCCGTGGCGACGGGTCGCGACGGGGAGGCGTGCCATGGCGTGGTCGCGACCGGGTGCCGTCGCAGCAAGAGGAGGGTGTCGATGCGGGGGAGGGTTGAGGCCGGCGTGCAGCCGGCGCGGGCTCGACCCGCTGACGAAGGTCGGGTGTGGCATTGCTCAGGCGACTGGCGGCTAGGAGGCATCGCCGAGCTGGAGCGCCGCCTGCCGGAGCTCTGCGGTGCGGGCGCCGGGCCGGTGGAGCTGGACTTTGCCCGCGTGCGGGCGATGGACACGGCCGGCGCCTGGCTGCTGGCGCGCACGGTGGCCCAGCTGACAGCCGCAGGCCGCCCCGTGGAGCTCAGCAACCTGCTGCCCGCCCACGCCGAGCTGCTGGCGCTGGTCCGCGGGCAGGAGACTGCACCCGGCGCTGGTGCTCGCCGGCGCCGCGCCGGCTTGCTGGCGCGGGTGGGGCGCGAGACGGTCGGCCACCTAATCAAGGCGGTGCGCTTCGTCGCCTTCGTCGGGGAGATGGCCAGCGTGCTCCTGGGCTCCTTGCTGCGACCCCGCAGCATTCGCTGGCGCGCTTTCTGGTCCAACGTGCAGGTCGCCGGCTTCAACGCCCTGCCGATCATCGGCCTGCTGTCCTTCCTGACGGGAGTCGTCATCGCCTATCAAGGCTCGGTGCAGCTGCGCCAGTTCGGTGCCAACATCTTCGTCGTCGATCTGGTGGGTCTGACCATGGTGCGGGAGCTCTCGCCGCTGCTGGTAGCCATCATCGTCGCCGGGCGCACCGGCTCGGCCTACACGGCGCAGATCGGCACCATGAAGATGACCGGGGAGGTCGACGCGCTCATCACCATCGGCATCCCGCCCATGGAGCTGCTGGTGCTGCCCAAGGTGTTTGCGCTGCTGCTGGCGCTGCCCCTGCTGACCGTGTTCGGCGACATCCTCGGCGTCCTGGGCGGCATGGTCATGGCCAAGGCCACCCTGGCGGTCACCGCCCGCAATTTTCTCGACCGCTTCCAGGACGCGGTATCCCTGACCTCGCTCCTCACCGGGCTGGGCAAGACGCCTGTATTTGCGGCCATCATCGCCCTGGTAGGCTGCTACCAGGGCATGCAGGCAGGCGGCGGCCCGGAGAGCGTAGGTGCCCAGACCACCACCAGCGTGGTGAAGTCCATCTTTTTCATCATCGTCGCGGATGCCGGCTTCTCCGTGCTGTTCAGCTGGCTGAATCTCTGATGGCAACTGCCGGCGAAGGACAGGCGATGATTCGGGTGCGCGGCCTGTGCACACGCTTCGGCAGCCACTGGGTGCACCGCGAACTCGATCTGGATGTGCACCGGGGCGAGATTCTGGCGCTGGCAGGGGGCAGCGGCAGCGGAAAGTCCACCCTGCTGCGAGAGATCATCAGGCTCCAGCCCCCGGCTGCGGGCTCTATCCAGGTGCTGGGCGAGGAGGTCTGGAGTCTGCCGGCGGCGCGTGCCAAACGCCTGCGGCGGCGTCTGGGCGTCCTGTTTCAGGGCGGCGCCCTGTTCGGCTCGCTCACCGTGCTGGAGAACGTCGGCCTCCCTCTGCGGGAGCATTCCGATCTGGAGGAGGCCTTCATCGACGAAGTCGCCGGCCTCAAGGTCGCCCTGGCGGGTCTGCCGCCGGATGCGCTGGACAAGTACCCGAGCGAGCTCAGCGGTGGCATGATCAAGCGGGCGGCCCTGGCACGGGCCATCGCCCTGGACCCGGAGCTGCTGTTCCTGGATGAGCCTACCGCCGGCCTGGACCCCGGCGCCGCGGGTGCGCTGGACGAGCTGGTGCTGCACTTGAAAAGCCTGCTCGGCTTGACCATGATGGTGGTCACCCACGATCTGGACTCCTTGTGGCGCGTGGCCGACAGGGTCGCGGTGCTCGGCCAGGGCCGCGTGCTGGCGGTGGGGCCGATGGCCGAGCTGGCGGACGTGGACGTGCCGGAGGTGCAGGAGTATTTCCAGGGCCCGCGGGCCCGTGCGGCGCAGGGGCTGGGGTGGAAAAGGACCTGAGCTACACGCTGGTCGGCCTGTTCGTTCTCGTCCTGGGCGGCGCCGGAATCGCCGTGGTGCTCTGGCTCGGGGTGGGGGGGCCGCGGGAGGCCTACGACATTTACTACGCGTACATGACCGAGTCGGTGTCCGGCCTCAACGCCAAGGCGCCGGTGAAGTTTCGCGGTGTGGAAGTGGGCCACGTGGCCGACATCGCCATCGCGCCCAAGGACCCGGAGCGGGTGCGTCTGACCATCGAAGTGCGCCAGGGCACCCCCATCAAGCGTGACACCGTGGCCATACTCTCGACCCAGGGCCTGACTGGCATCGCTTTCGTCGAGCTGACCGGCGGCAGCCGTGACAGCCCGCCGCTGACGGCGGCCCCGGGCCAGGAGCATCCGGTGATCTCCACCGGTCCGTCGGTGCTGATGCGCCTGGATACGGCGCTCTCCACCCTGTTCACCAAGGTGGACGCAGTCTCGGTGGCGCTGACGGACCTGCTGAGCGCGGAGAATCGTGCCAATTTCGCTGCCATGCTGGGGGATCTGCGCCAGCTCACCGGCACCCTGGCAGCCCAGCGCCAGACGCTGGCCGAGGCACTCCAGAGCGCATCGCTGACCTTCGCGCAAACCGCAGAGACCAGCGCGCACCTGCCGGCGCTGGTGGAGGATGTCTCGGCGAGCGCGCGCGCCCTGGAGCGCATGGCCGGGCAGCTCGGAGCGGCGGGCGAGTCGGTCCAGGGCCTGGCGGCAGACGGCCGGGTCACCCTGCGGGACATTAGCACTCAGACCCTGGACGCGCTGAACCGCCTGATTGCCGAGCTGCGGGGCCTGGTCGCGACCTACCAGCGCGTGGGGCGGCGTATCGAGCGGAGCCCGAACGTCTTGTTGTTCGGCAACCGGGGCCAGCCCCGGGGGCCCGGAGAGTAGGATGCGCACTCGACCTCGAGCCTGTTGCGGCCGTCTCTGGCTGCTACTGGCCCTGACCAGTTGTGCGCTGCCGCAGCCCGGTGTGCCGCCGGCGACCTACGTGCTGGAGGCCACGCTCCCTGAGCCCGTGGTGCCTGCCGCGGGTGCGCCCGCCCTAGAGGTGGACGCCATCCAGGCCTGGCCGCAGGCGGAAGGTGCTGCCATGAGCTACCTCCGAGAGGCTGGCAAGCTGGAGCGCTATGCCGAGAGCCGCTGGCTGGATGCGCCGGCCCGGCTGCTCGATCCCCTCCTTCGACGGGCGCTGGAGGGCAGCGGCGGTTTCGGGGCGGTGGTGCCGGAGCCTTCGGTGGTGCGCACCTCGCTGCGGCTGAGCGCGGAGCTGGAGACCCTGCAGCAGGAGCTCCTGACCACTCCCAGCCGGATCCGGGTGGCGCTGCGGGTGACGCTCGTCGACCTGCGCGACCGGAGGGTGCTGGGCTCGAGACGCTTCGAGGTCGTGCAGCCTGCCCCCAGCGACGATGCCTACGGCGGGGTGCAGGCCGCCGACCATGCCGTGAGCCAGCTGCTTGCCGAAGTGGCCGCCTATTGCGCGCGGCTGGCAGCCGAGCGATGACCATGACGGCGGAGCTGCCGCGCCAGGCGGATTTCGCGGTCATCGGCGCCGGCATCGTCGGTATCAGCATCGGGCTGGAGCTCCGGCGCCGCCATCCGGACAGCAGCGTGCTGGTGCTGGAGAAGGAGCCCGAGTCCGGCCTGCATGCCAGCGGCCGCAACAGCGGGGTGCTGCACGCAGGCTTCTATTACGGCGCAGACAGCCTCAAGGCCCGCTTCACGCGGGAAGGCAACCGCCGCCTCACCGAGTACTGCCTGGAGCGCGGCCTGCCCATCAATCGTTGCGGCAAGGTGGTCGTGGCGCGCGGACCGGCCGAGCTGGATGCGCTGGCCGAGCTGGTGCGGCGCGGAGAGCGCAACGGCGTGCCGCTGCGGCGCATCGATTTGGCGGAGCTCGCCGAGATCGAGCCCCGGGCGCGCAGCTGGGAGTGGGCGCTGTATTCTCCGACCACCGCCACGGTGGATCCGCTGGCGGTGCTGCGCAGCCTGGTGGCCGATGCCGTCGCTGCGGGAGTGCGCATCTGCGTGGGCTGCGCCGTGCACGGTCGTGACGGCGCCGAGCTGCACACCGGTGCGGGCCGAGTGCGGGCAGGCTACGTCATCAACGCCGCCGGACTCTATGCCGACCGCATCGCCCGTTTGTATGGCTTCTCCCGCCGCCACCGCATCCTCCCGTTCAAGGGGCTCTACCTGTATGCAGAGCCCGGGGCGCCCACGCTGCGCGCCCACGTCTATCCGGTGCCGGATCTGGTGAATCCCTTCCTCGGAGTGCACCTGACGGTGACCGTGGACGGTCGCAGCAAGCTGGGCCCCACCGCCATCCCCGCCTTCTGGCGCGAGCAGTACGCCGGGCTGCAGAACTTTCGCCTGGGCGAGCTGGTGGACGTGCTGGCGCGAGAGGCGAGCCTCTTGCTGCACAACCGTTTCGGCTTCCGCCGCCTGGCGATTCGGGAGCTGCGCAAGTACTCCCGTGCGGTGCTGGTGCGCGAGGCCGGGGAGCTGGCGAGCGGCGTGCGCCTGGCGGACTATCGCCACTGGGGACGCCCGGGAATCCGGGCCCAGCTGCTGGATCTGCGCTCCGGCGCCCTGGAGATGGACTTCGTGGTGGAGGGCGACGCCGATTCCCTGCATGTGCTGAACGCGGTCTCTCCCGCCTTCACCTGCGCGCCGGTGTTCGCCGAGTACGTCGTCGATCTGGCCGAGCGCTGGCTCTCCGGGGCACCCGCGGCAGGGCTCGGCTGATGGCGCGCATCCTGGGAGTGGGTATCGGCACCCTGGACATCATCAACACCGTGGCCGAGTATCCGGCGGAAGATGCCGAGGTGCGGGCGCTGTCCCAGCGTCTCGCGCGGGGCGGCAACGCCACCAATACGCTGGTGGTGCTCAGCCAACTAGGCCACAGTTGTGCGTGGGCGGGGGTGCTGCCCGAGGGGCCCGACGCCCGCTACGTGCTGGAGGACCTGCGCCGGCACCGTATCGATCTGCGCCACTGCCGGCGCATTCGGGGCGGCAAGGTGCCGACCTCCTACGTGAGCCTGAGTCGGGCGACCGGGTCGCGCACCATCGTGCATTACCGCGACCTGCCCGAGCTCCGGCTGGCGGATTTCGCCGCCGTCGACCTCGCCGCCTACGACTGGGTGCATTTCGAGGGGCGCAACGTCGCCGAGACCGCGGGCATGCTGCGCCGGGTGCGGGAGCTGGCACCCCGGCTGCGCTGCTCCCTGGAGGTGGAGAAGCCGCGGCCCGACATCGAGTCGCTGTTCCCGTGGGTCGACGCGCTACTGTGCTCCCGCGACTATGCGCTGCACCGCGGCTTTCACGCGCCCGAGGAATTCCTGCGCAGCCTGCGACTCGCCGCCGGCCGCGCCGTGCTGAGCTGCACTTGGTCGACTCAGGGCGCCGTGATCGTGGGCCCCGAGGGTGAGATGCTGCACCGCCGGGCCGTCGTGCCCGAGCGGGTGGTCGATACCCTGGGCGCCGGCGATACCTATAATGCCGCCATGGTGGACGGACTGGTCCGGGGGATACCCCTGGGGGACGCCCTGGATTGGGCCTGCCGGCTGGCCGGACGCAAGTGCGCGCAGCTTGGGCTCGACGCGCTGCACGTGGGTGAGGCACCCTATGGGCCGTCCTGAGGTCGCTGCGGACTGCCGCGCCATGTGCCTCCAAGCTGGCGGGCTTAGCGGGACCCTGTGGGCGAGATGATGTTGGTCCGTATCACCCAGCTGTTTCCGCTGTGGGCAATCCTCTGCTCGCTCGCGGCCTACGCGGCCCCCGAGGTCTTCGCCCCTCTCAAGCCGGCCATCGTGCCGCTGTTGGGCGTCGTCATGCTGGGCATGGGGATGACGCTGACACCGGCCAACTTCGCCGAGGTCTTTCGCCGCCCCGGCGTCGTGGCCCTGGGCACCGCACTGCAGTTCCTGCTGATGCCCGCCTTCGCCTGGGTCCTGGCCCGGACGCTGGCACTGCCGCCTTACCTGATGGCCGGACTCGTGCTGGTAGGCGCCTGCCCCGGGGGCACCGCATCCAATGTGGTAACCTATTTGGCGCGGGGAGATGTGGCCTTGTCCATCACACTGACCACGGTCTCGACGCTCTTGGCCGTGGTGGCCACTCCACTGCTGACCTGGGTGTACGTCGGTGCCCGGGTGCCAGTCCCGGTGGTCGAGATGCTGCTCAGCGTGCTCAAGATCGTCATTCTGCCGGTGCTGGCCGGCCTGCTCATCAACCACTACTGGGGGGCTCGGCTGAGTCGGCTCAAGCGACTGTTTCCTCTGGTCTCGGTGCTTGCCATCGTGGTCATCATCGCCATCATCGTAGCGCTCAACGTGAGACAGTTCGCCGGCACGGCCCTCACGGTGGTGGCGGCGGTGGTGCTGCACAACGCATTCGGTCTGGCCGGGGGCTATGTGCTGCCCAGGGTGCTCGGTCTGCCGCCGCGCACCTGCCGCACCATGGCCATCGAGGTGGGCATGCAGAACTCCGGGCTGGGGGTCGCCCTGGCAGTGAAGTATTTCGCCGCCGCCGCCGCGCTGCCCGGCGCCGTGTTCAGCATCTGGCACAATCTGTCGGGATCCATGCTGGCCGCATGGTGGTCGCGCCGGCCACTGTGAGCGGCTATAGTTGAGCTTTGGGTCGACGACTAGCCGCTCGCCGCATTCCGTATCAGCTCATGTGCATCATTCATCCCAGACCGCATCTTTCACCAGATGGGTGCGCCCCCACTTGTTCTCTGGGCCGCCGGGGAATCCCGCTCAGGCGCAAATGCGACCTGTATGCCGCTCCCTCGAAGGATCCCCTGGCAGCCTGCGCCGGTCTGCTCGGTGCCCTGCTGCTTGGCTCCAGCCTGGCCGCCGATGTCGCCATGCCGGGCGCCGGGGCGGCCCCGCCCCCGGTGGTCTTCGGGCCGCGGTAGCCATGCAGGACCGCGACACCTTGCACCGCTTTCTGTTCGAGTCCACCTCGATCCGGGGTGAGCTGGTGCATCTCGCGGCTGCCTGCCGCGCGGTGCTGGAGCGTCATCCGTACCCGCCCGCGGTGCAGGCTCTGCTGGGGCAGGCCCTGGCCGCGGCGGCGCTGCTGGCGTCTACCGTCAAGCGTCCCGGCGTGCTCACCCTGCAGCTGCACGGCAGCGGTCCGCTGACGCTGCTGGTGGTGCAATGCACCGGTGCGAGGACTCTGCGCGGGCTGGCGCGCTGGCACGGCGAGGTGGGCCGGGGCAGCCTCGCAAGCCAGTTCGGCGCGGGGCACCTGGTCATCACCATCGACCCCGGGTCCGGGGAGCGTTACCAGGGAGTCGTCGACCTGAAGGGAGAGAATCTGGCGGCGGCGCTGGAGACCTATTTCAGACAGTCCGAGCAGCTGCCCACACGGCTCTGGCTGGCGGCGGACGCCCAGGGGGCCGCGGGATTGCTGCTGCAGCAGCTGCCCGACGGCCTGGTCGAGGCAGAGCTCTGGCAGCAGGTCATCACCCTGGCGGCAACGGTGCGCGACGAGGAGCTGCTCGAGCTGGGCACCCGGGCGCTGCTGCGCCGGCTGTATCGCGAAGTGGACGTGCGGCTGTTCGAGCCCGAGCCGGTGAGCTTCCGCTGCACCTGCTCCCTAGAGCGCATCGAGTCCGTGCTGCTCAGCCTGGGCCGGCCCGACGTGGACGCCAGTATGGCCGAGGCGGGCAAGGTCGTGGTGCATTGTGAGTTCTGCAACCACCGCTATGAGCTGGACGCCGTGGATGTCGAGCGCATCTTCGCCGGGTCCGTGCCGGCGCCGGGCTCGTCCACTCGCCACTGAGCAGGTGGCCGTCGCGCCACCCCGCGCGCGGCACTCGCCGAGGGGGGCGGGTATCCGTGGGAGGCCAGCCCCCTGGCCTAATTCCGACGGTTTGCCGCCAACCGGTGAGAGCAGCGGGCTAGAAGCGCCGCTGACCCGCCATCGCCTCCAGCCGGCGGATACGCTCCTCGGTGGGAGGATGGGTGGAGAACAGCTGCGCCAGCTGCCGTCCCTTCAGCGGATTGATGATGAACATGTGAGCGGTGGCCGGATGGGCCTCGGCCGCCGGCATCATGTGGCGCTGGTTGCCCAGCTCCAGCTTGCGCAGCGCGCCGGCCAGCCACAGCGGGTGGCCGCAGATGGCGGCGCCTTCGGCGTCCGCGGCATACTCACGGGAGCGCGACACGGCCATCTGGATCAGGCTGGCGGCAATGGGCGCCAGGATCATCATCAGCAGGGTGCCCACGACCCCCACGGGGCTCTCCTCGTCATCACCTCGGGCGAACATGAAGAAGAACATGGCGAAGTTCGCCAGGTTGGCGATGGCGCCCGCGATGGTGGCGGCGATGGTGCCGATCAGGGTGTCGCGGTGCTTGACGTGGGAGAGCTCGTGGGCCATCACTCCTGCCAGCTCCTGGCGGCTCAGCAGCCGCAGGATGCCGGTGGTGGCCGCCACTGCGGCATGCTCCGGATTGCGCCCGGTGGCGAAGGCGTTGGGCGTGGGGTCGTCAATCACGTAGACCCGAGGCATGGGCAGTCCGCCGCGCTGAGCCAGCTCGGCGACCGTTTGGTACAGCTGCGGGGCCTCGCGCGGACCCACCTCCTGAGCACGATACATCCGCAGCACCATCCGGTCCGAGAACCAGTAGGCACCGAAGTTCATGGCCCCGGCGATCAGCAGCGCGATGATCAGGCCGCTTTGGCCGCCGATGGCTTGGCCGGCGGTCAGCAGCAAGGCGGTCAATCCCGCGAGCAATACCGTCGTGCGTAGCCAGTTCATGCGTATCTACCTCTAATTCAATCCAGTTTCAAAACCCTACAGCGTTCGACAGATTGCGCTGCCGAGCGGTTCCAGGACGCGCTGAGGATTCAGGTGGGGACTGGCGGGAGGGCTTTCAAGACGGCGGGGCGGGCAGCAACGCTGCGAGCGCCGGCCACCCCGTACCCGTATGCCGGGTGGGCTATGCCTGTATGGCGTGCTTCTGGATGCGGTAGAGCAGGGTGTCCCGGGTGATCCCGAGCAGCCGGGCGGCCTTGCTGCGGTTGCCCCCCGCTTTGCCGATGGCCTGGCGTATGATGTCGGCCTCCAGATCGTCCAGGCGCACGCCGCCGTCGGGCAGGACATAACCCGCTGCCGGGCGTCGCTCCGGCTCACGAAGCTCGCGGGGCAGATTCTCCACGCCGACGAGCTGCCCCGGCAGCAGCACCACGATGCGCTCGCAAAGGTTGCGCAGCTCCCGCACGTTGCCGGGCCAGGCATATCCCAGCAGCCGCGCGAGGGCGGCCTTGGCGAGCTTGGGCGGCGCCAGGCCGTGGCGCCGGGCGGCCTCGGTAATCATGCTCTGGGCCAGGGGCGCGATGTCTTCGGCCCGCTCCCGCAGGGGCGGCAGCTCCAGCGGGACGATGTTGAGGCGATAATAGAGGTCGGTGCGGAAGCGGCCCTGCCCGACCTCGGCATGGAGGTCTCGGTTGGTCGCGGCGACGATGCGCACGTCCACCCGGCGGGTCTGGGTGTGGCCGACACCCTGACATTCTCCGGACTCCAGGAAGCGCAGCAGCTTGGCCTGGGAGCCGGCGGGCAGCTCGGCGATCTCGTCCAGGAACAGGGTCCCGCCGTGGGCCGCGTGCAGGTGCCCGGCATAGTCGCTCACGGCCCCGGTGAAGGCGCCACGGCGATGTCCGAACAGCTCTGACTCCACCAGCCCCTCGGGGATGGCGGCGCAATTGAGCACGACCCACGGCCGTGCAGTGCGCGGACTGCGCCGGTGTATGTGGCGTGCGAGCAGATCCTTGCCGGTGCCGCTCTCGCCGAGCAGCAGCACCGTGACATCGGTCGCCGCGACCACTTCGGCCGCTCGCAGCACCGCGGCAAAACTGGGTGCCTCGCCAATCAATTTCGCGCTCATGAACGTGAGATCCGTTGAGAATGAGGCCCCGCTGCGGCCCGGGAATCCGCCGCTGTGCCGGGGTGCCTCAGCTACCGAGGCGGTCCTGGGCGGCCTGCGGCGGGTCCGTGGTGCCCCTCAGCACGCCGCCCGGAAGCATTACGCTCACGACCGCGAAGGCCACGATGCTGGCGCCGACGACCTGGCGCAAGTGAGGGATTTGCCGCAACCGGGTGACTGAGCCCGCGAGCATACCCGCACCCATGGTGGCGGGTAAAGTCCCCGCGCCAAACGCGGCCATGTAGCTGGCACCCTGCCAGGCGCCGCCCGCCGCGGACGACCACACCAGCGCCGCGTACACCAGACCGCATGGGAGCCAGCCCCAGATGGCGCCGAACAGGGCCGCCTGGGGCAGGGAGTGTACCGGCAGCAGGCGCCGTCCCAGGGGCTGCAGGCGGCGCCACAGCGGGGTGCCGATGCGCTCCAGGCGGCCCAGCTGGGGCAGCCAACCGCCCAGGTACAGTCCGATTCCCGCCATGATCAGGGCGGCCACCAGCCGCAGTATCCGGTGTCCCAGGTCCGTGCCGGTGAGGTCTTGCACGGTGCCGCCCATGCCCCCGAGCAGGGCACCGAGCAGGGCATAGCTGCCGATACGCCCGAGGTTGTAGACCAGCACGTAGCCCAGCAGGCGCGGCGCGTTGTCCCGTATGTGCGCCGGCAGGCTCAGGCTCAGGGCGCCCACGATCCCACCGCACATGGTTAGACAATGCACCGCGCTGAGCAATCCGATGGTGGCTGCGACGATGATGGACAGATCCATGGGCTCTTTAGACGGCCTCCGCGGGAGTCTCAGCGCCCGCCGGCGGTGGCCCACTCGTTGCCCCCGCGCGGCACGCTGCCTGGCTTGCCAGGCATCACCAGCGGCTCCACAATGGCGCGCTGCCCCCCGGCGGGCCGTGTCGCGAGGTGAAACCGTGATGAAGCAAGCGCAACCCGTATCCACGCTGATATTCGACGTGAGTGAGCACGACTTCGCCCAGAAGGTGCTGGAGGGCTCACGCGCGCGCCCCATACTGGTGGACTTCTGGGCGGACTGGTGCGGCCCATGCCGGATCCTGACGCCGGTGCTGGAGCGGGTGGTGCCGGCCTACGCGGGCCGCGTGGCATTGGCCAAGGTGGAGGCGGATGAGAACATGCGTCTGGCTGGCCATTATCGGCTCCGGGGCTTTCCCACCGTCATCTTGTTTCGTGATGGCGAGCCTAGCGATCGCTTCAGCGGGGCGCGTCACGAGCACGCGGTGCGCGAATTCATCGACAGCCACCTGTCGCCAAGCTGACGGCCGCCGGGAGTGCCCGAGGCTGAGGCCGGACGGCGGTCTCTTCAACAGGCTCATGCCGGATGTCTCTCGTGGCGTCGCTGCGCCATGGTTGGCTACCAGCGCTGCACGAGGCCGACCACCGCGCCGGTCATGCAGGTCGCCAGGGTGCCCGAGACGAGGGACCGGGGACCCAGGGAGACCAGCTCGCCGCGCCGCTCCGGGACCATGCTTGCGAGCCCCCCGAGCATGATGCCCAGGCTGCCGAAATTGGCAAAGCCGCACATCGCGTAGGTCATGATCAGCCGGCTCTCCGGGCTCAGAGTGCCTTCAGGGAGCCGGGCGAGCTGCAGGTAGGCCAGCAGCTCGTTCAGGATCGTCTTGGTGCCCATCAGCGCCCCGGCGGCCGGGGCCTCCGACCAGGGCACACCCATGAGCCAGGTCACCGGTGCCATCGCCACGCCGAGCAGGCGCTGCAGCGTGATCGGCGCACCGCCCGCCGCGGGCAGCAGGCCGAGGACTTGGTTCGCCAGATGGACCAGCGCTACCAGCACGATGAGCATGGCGACAATATTGAGCAGCAGCGTCACGCCCTGCAAGGTGCCGCGGGTGATGGCGTCCATGGTGTTGCGGTCTTCCTGCGCCAGCGCCACGTCCCCCGGGGTCGGCGGCTCGGTCTCCGGGACCATCAGCTTGGCAATCATAACGGCGGCAGGGGCGCTGACAATCGAGGCCGTCAGGATGTGGCCCATGGCGCCCGGAATCACCGGGGCGAGGATGCCGGCGTAGAGCACCATCACCGTGCCGGCGATGGTCGCCATGCCGCAGGTCATGACCACGAACAGCTCGCTCCGGGTCAGACGTCCCAGATACGGTCGCACCAGCAGCGGTGCTTCCACCATGCCGACGAACACGTTGGCCGCGGCACTGACCCCCACGGCACCACCCACGCCCATGGTCTGCTCCAGCGCCCAGGCGAAGCCCCGCACCACCACCGGAAGGACCCGCCAATAGAACAGCAGCGCGGAGATGGCGCTGACCACCAGCACCAGGGGCAGCGCCCTGAAGGCGAGCACGAAGCTGCTGCCCGAATCGATTTCGGCATAGGGCAGGGGCGCACCGCCGAGGAAGCCGAAGACGAAAGCGGTGCCGGCCTCCGTGGCCTTTCCCAGAGACGCCACCATGCCGTTCAGCAGCAGGAAGATCTGGCGAAAGATGGCCACTCGCAACAGGGCCCAGGCCAGGCCGATCTGCAGCACCAGGCCCACGATCACTATCCGCAGATCCAGGCGTCGCCCGCTACCGCCCGAGGCCCAGGCGAGCGCCGTGAATGTGAGCAGGCCCAACAGTGGTTGCAGCAGCATGGGTGGGCTCCCAGCCCGCATTTCCCGCCATGTCGGCAGCGGGCCGAGCGATGGATCCTATAGCAAGGCCGCGGGGTCTGGCCATCCGGCGGGCGGCGCTTGTGCTCGGCCAGGGATTGCAGGAACATGGAGCTAATTCAGACCAAAGGAGTAGGACGTGAGCACGCAGCTTGTGGACGGGTTCGGTAGGGCGATCGAGTACGTGCGCCTGTCGGTGACTGACCGCTGCGATTTGCGCTGCAGCTACTGCCTGCCGCGGGGATTTCGCGGCTTCGAGGAGCCCGCGCACTGGCTCAGCTTCGAGGAGATCGAGCGAGTCATGGGCGTATTCGCCCGCCTCGGCGTGCGGCGCATAAGACTCACCGGCGGTGAGCCACTGGTGCGTCACGCGCTGCCCGAGCTGGCGGCGCGCCTGGCGGCCTTGCCCGGGGTGGAGGACTTGTCCGTCAGCACCAACGCCACCCGCCTGGCCAGGCACGCACAGGCCCTGCATGCGGCAGGGGTCGGGCGCGTGAACGTGAGCCTGGACAGCCTGCGCCCCGAGCGCTTCAAGGAGATTACCCGCGGTGAGCTGCACAAGGTGCTGCAGGGCCTAATGGCCGCCAAGGCTGCCGGCTTCCGCGTGGTGAAGATCAACATGGTCGTCATGCGGGGAGTCAACGACGATGAGGTCGAGGAAATGGTGGAGTTCTGCATGGCGCACGACTTCACGCTGCGCTTCATCGAGACCATGCCCATGGGCGACACCGGGCGCGGTGCGACGGACCGCTATATGAATCTGGCGCAGGTGCGCGCGCGTCTGGCGCAGCGCTATGAGCTGGTGCCAGGCGTGATGCCCGGCGGCGGTCCGGCGCGCTATGTGCAGGTCGCCGGCAGCGAGCTGCGGATCGGCTTTATCACACCCATCTCCCAGCACTTCTGTGCCACCTGCAATCGGGTGCGTCTGGCGGTCGACGGCACCCTATATCTATGCCTGGGACAGGACGACAAGCTGGAGCTGCGGCCGCTGCTGCGGGCCGGCATCTCCGATGCCGAGCTGGTCGCGGCCATTCGGAGGGCGATTGCCGCCAAGCCCGAGCGCCATGAATTCCGCGAGAAGCCCAACCAGGTCGTGCGCTTCATGTCGGTCACCGGTGGTTAGCCGCGGTGGGCAGGCACGCAGGGCGGGCCTTCCATTTTGGCTCGATGCGAGTAGAATACTTCGACTTTTCCGGGCGGTTTGGAGCTGGGTAGCGCCCGCCGGCTAGCGTATAGAGGGTTTCTTGCGATGGTAAGCATACGTCTGGCACGGGGCGGGGCCAAGAAGCGGCCCTTCTACCATGTCGTGGTCACCGACTCCCGCAACCGCCGGGACGGCCGCTATCTGGAGCGCCTGGGATACTACAACCCGGTCGCGGTCGGTGCCGAGGCGGATTTGCGGCTGGATTTGGATCGCGTCGACCATTGGCTGCAGCGCGGCGCCCAGACGACCGAGAGCGTGGCGCGGCTGATCAAGCGGCACCGGGCCAGCGGCGCCGATGTCCCGGCGAGCACCGAGGTGTCCGCCTAGGTTTAGCGTCGCGAGGACCTCGTCCCCGCGAGCAGCAGATGAGCGACCGTCATGTGCTGCTCGGGCGCATCGTAGGCGTTTGGGGAGTGGGCGGCTGGATCAAGGTGCACTCCTACACCGAGCCACGGGCGGCCATTCTCGACTACGACGAGTGGGAGCTGCGGCGTGGTGAGGGCTGGCGCCGGGCGACCTTGGTTGACGGGCGCAGCCACGGCAAGGGCATCGTCGCACTGCTGGAGGGCTGCGAGGACCGCGATGCCGCCCAGCCCCTGGTGGGCACCGAGATCGCGGTGCGCCGGGAGCAGCTGCCCGCGTTGGAGGATGGGGAGTACTATTGGGCGGACCTGGCCGGACTCGCGGTCGAGACCAAGCAGGGTGTGCCGCTCGGACGGGTCGACAGCCTGCTTGAGACCGGTGCCAATGACGTCCTGGTCGTGATCGGCGACCGAGAGCGGCTGATTCCCTATATCCCGGGGGAGGTCGTGCTGGAGGTGGACCTGCCGGCGCAGCGCCTGGTGGTTGACTGGGATCCGGATTTCTAGTGCACATCGGCGTCGTCAGCCTGTTCCCGCCGATGTTCGAGGCGATCACGAGCCATGGGATCACGGGGCGCGCCGTCAAGCGAGGTCTGCTGACCCTGGATTTCTGGAGTCCTCGGGACTACGCCCACAATAGGCATCGCACCGTCGACGACCGGCCCTTCGGCGGGGGGCCGGGGATGATCATGCGGGTGGAGCCGTTGCGGGATGCCATTCGCGCCGCCCGGCTGGGATGCGGGGCCGAGGCGCGGGTCGTCTACCTCAGCCCCCAGGGCCGGCCGCTGGACCAGCAGGGGGTGCGGGAGCTGGCCGCCCGGCGGTCGCTGGTGCTGGTGGCCGGGCGCTACGAGGGCATCGACGAGCGCGTGGTGACCAGCGAGATTGACGAGGAATGGTCCATCGGGGACTACGTCCTCACCGGCGGTGAGCTTGCTGCGATGGTGGTCATCGATGCCGTGACCCGCCTGTTGCCGGGGGCCTTGGGACACGCGGACTCGGCGGCGCAGGATTCCTTCGCCGAGGGGCTGTTGGACTGCCCCCACTACACCCGGCCCGCGGAGATCGACGGCATGGGGGTTCCGGAGGTGCTGCTCAGCGGCGACCACGCAGCGGTGCAGCGCTGGCGCGAGAAACATGCGCTCGGCAGGACTTGGCGCCGTCGCCCCGAGCTACTGGGCAGGCTTGAGCTGAGCGACCGCCAGCGCCAGCTGCTGCAGGAGTATATAGACGAGTGCCGAGCGCAGGTGGCGCCGGAGGCACCTACGCTCGAATCCACGTTCAGGAGCTAGTCATGGGCAACATCATCGAACAACTAGAAGCCGAGCAGATGACCCGCAAGGTGCCGGACTTCGCCCCGGGCGACACCGTGGTGGTGCAGGTGAAGGTGAGGGAAGGCAACCGAGAGCGCCTGCAGGCCTTCGAGGGGGTCGTCATCGCCAAGCGCAACCGAGGCCTCAATTCAGCCTTCACGGTCCGCAAGATCTCCTACGGCGAGGGCGTGGAGCGCGTGTTCCAGACCTACAGCCCCGTGATTCACGACATTTCGGTCAAGCGCCGAGGCGACGTCCGGCGTGCTAAGCTGTACTATCTGCGGGGCCTGCAGGGCAAGGCAGCGCGCATCAAGGAGAAGATCAAGCGCGGCTGAGCCCGGTGCCGAGCCACGCCCAACTCGGAGCCGAGACCATGCGCCGGCGCCATATCCGCGGCGCCTCCTCCGGGACGGATTTCGGCCGCGCGGCCGTGCCGGGAGTCCTGGCGCCCTTCGGGCCGGTGGGCGGTGCCTGTCGCGTCAATCCCATTCCCGTGCTCCTTCCCTGCCACCGAGTGGTGGGCTCCTCCGGCATCGGCGGCTTCGCAGCTCGTACCGCAGGCCGCCTGGTCGCAATCAAGGGATGGCTGTTGGCGCATGAGCAAGGTGGAGCCTGAGGCCGCGGACCAAGGGCAGGGCGACCCGGCGCTTGACGCCTTTCTGGATATGCTGTGGGCCGAGCGGGGCCTGAGTGACAATACGCTGGCCGCCTACCGCGCCGACCTCAAAGGACTATCCTCGTGGCTGAGCCGGCGCGGACTCTGCCTGGCGGGGGCGGGACGCGCGGAGCTACTGGAGTACTTGGCGGCGCGCGTGGCTGCCGGCGCCAAGCCACGCTCCACCGCCAGGCTGGTGTCGAGCATGCGGCGGTTGTACCGGCATCTTGCCCGCGAGGGCCAGGTCGCAGAGGACCCCAGTCTGCTGATCGATGCGCCCAAACTGGGCCGGCCGCTGCCGGGGGCGCTCACCGAGCCGGAGGTCATCGCCCTGCTGGCGGCGCCCTCCCTGAGCGATCCCATCGGCCTGCGCGACCGGGCAATGCTGGAGCTGCTCTACGCCTGCGGCCTGCGGGTCTCGGAGCTGGTGGGTCTGCGGCTCGGACAGCTGAACCTGCGCCAGGGCGCCTTGCGGGTCGTTGGCAAGGGCGACAAGGAGCGTCTGGTGCCGCTGGGCGAGGAGGCCATCGATTGGTTGGAGGGCTTCCTGCGGGAGGCTCGCCCCGAGCTGGTGCGCGGCAGGCTTGCCTCCTGCTTGTTCCCGACGCGCCGGGGCGGCCCCATGACGCGGCAGGCTTTCTGGTACCTCATCAAGCGCTACGCGCGCAAAGCGGGGATAGACAAGGTATTGTCGCCGCATACGCTGCGCCACTCGTTTGCCACCCATTTGTTGAATCATGGCGCGGACTTGCGCTCGCTGCAAATGCTGCTGGGACACAGCGATCTGTCCACCACCCAAATCTACACGCACGTGGCTCGTGAGCGGTTGAAGAATCTGCACGCGACCCACCACCCGCGAGGCTGAGCCGGCGGCGGTCGGAACTGTGGGGCCCCAGTGACCTCGTAATCAGATGAGCAGTTGAGTCATCGCGCCGGTCCTGGCATGCCGGAACCAAGCACCTACCACCGTGAGGGGAACGCCTAATGTTCATTCGATCTCTCGTCCTAGTCGGCATCTTTGCCGCGCTCGCGTATCTGCCCCAGGCAGGTGCCGACGACCACCAGCAGATTCGCGATTCCATCGCCAAGGCCATTCCCGGTGCCAAGCCGACCAGTGTGACAGCCACCGCCATTCCGGGCCTCTACGAGGTGGTCCTGAGCGGTCACGTGCTCTACATGAGCGAGGATGGGCAATACCTGATCCAGGGTGATCTGGTGGACATGCAGACTCGCGAGAACCTCACAGACACCCGGCGTGCGGCAATGCGCAAGGCTCTCATCGACGCCGTGCCCGAGAGCTCGATGATCGTCTTCGCCCCCAAGGCGGTGAAGCACACCGTCACGGTGTTCACCGACATCGACTGCCCGTACTGCCGCCGCCTGCACCAAGAGGTGCCAGCCATGAACAAGCTGGGCATCAAGGTGCGGTATCTGGCTTTTCCCCGCGCAGGGGTGAATTCCCCGTCCTATGACAAGGCGGTGTCGGTGTGGTGTGCCAAGGATCGCGCCAAGGCCCTGACGGACGCGAAGGCGGGCAAGGAGGTGCCCAAAGCCACCTGCGACGCCCCGGTGCTGCAGCAGATGGAGCTGGGCGAGCAGGTGGGTGTCACGGGAACACCTGCCATGCTGCTGGAAGACGGTCGCATGATCCCTGGCTACATGCCTGCAGCACGCCTGTCGCAGCTGCTTGAAGGGACCCTGCAAGAGAAGACCAGCATGGCCCCGTAGCTGGTGCTCCGTCCAGGTGATGTGCGTATCCGTACATCACCTGGATGGAGTACTAGTGCAGAGCGGTGAACATCCGGCTGCGATACCGGCTCACCAGCTCCTCTTCCGGGCCCAACATGTCGAATACTGTGAGCAGCGCGCGGCGGGCTGCGTCGTCACCGAACTTCCGATCTCGGCGCAGCAGCTCCAGGAGCTGCTCGATGCCCGCCTCGAGATCGCCCGCCAGCACCAGGCGCGCACCGAGCCGGTAGCGTGCCTGACTGTCGCCGGGGTTGGCTCGCAGGCCCGCTTCCAGGGCGCTCGCCGACGGTGCGCCGGACACCGCGCGGGCCAGCTCCAGGCGACCCAGCAGTGGTCGCAGCTCGGCCTCGAGGCCCCGATCTGCCCGCAGGGACTCCGCCAGCGCCGTGGCCTCGTCCAGATGGCCGGCGTCCAGCAGCAGCTCCGCAAGGTCGATTCTGAGCCGCGGCTCCTCGGGCTCGGACTCCAGTGCGGTCCGCAGCATTGCGATGGCGCCGCGCACATCGCCCGCTGCGGCGGCCGCCAGGGCGCGGCTGCGCACGCGGTCCGATTCCCGCTCTATGTACTTTTCCACGAGGCTCTGGATCTGAGCCTTGGGCTGCACACCCACGAATCCCTCGGCCGCCTTGCCGTGGCGAAACAGCTGCACCGTCGGCACGCTTCGCACGCCGAACTGAGTGGCCAGCCCTTGCTCTAGATCGATGTTGACCTTGGCTACGGCGAGCCGGCCCCGATACTCCTGCGCCAGCTCTTCCAGTAGCGGTGTCAGCATGCGGCAGGGGCCGCACCATTCCGCCCAAAAGTCCACAAGCACGGGAACCCGTTTGGACTTGGCGACGACCAGCTCGGCGAAGCCGGACTGGCCAACGTCGTAGACGTAGGGGGATGCATTCATGAGAACCTCCGCGCCGGCGCTCGTCTTGTTAAATGGCCATGCACTGAACCTCGCCCCAGGGGCGGTTAGTAATGTTGCGGCGTGTAGCCGCATTTTCAATCGTGCCCGTCGCGCAAGGGCGTTCTCGACGCGGCACGGAAGGTCACTCGAGGCGAAGCTCCAGCCACCGCGCTTTGTGGTCCGGGGATGACATTTTGCGTAGTCCAGGCGGCCGGCCGGAGCGACGGCAGACTCTTAACTATATGAGGCATAGGATAAATTGAACGAGTCCCCGCCTTTTGCATGGACCGACGGCAGGTCCTAGGGGCGCCTGTTCGACCTTGCACGCGCGGACGTTTTTGGTAGAGTTGAGACCAAGGACAGGGAAATCAACAGTCAGCGCGTAGGGATTACAAGGATGTCGCTGCTCACCGGGATGTGACAGCAAAGGACTTTCACGGGAGGGAAGAGAAAGGCGGCCCCAGGGCCGCCTTTCTGTTGTCCGGCAACGTGCTCGGAGCTCAGCGCTCCAAGTGCTTGAGCTTGTCGGGCACGCCATTCCATTCGTCGGCATCCGCGGGTGCGTCGATCTTCTCGCTGATGACGGGCCACTGCGCGGCAAGCTCGGCATTCAGCTCCACGAACTGCTCCTGACCCGCCGGCAGATCATCCTCGGCAAAGATGGCCTCCGCGGGGCATTCGGGCTCGCACAAGGTGCAATCGATGCATTCTTCCGGGTCTATCACGAGGAAGTTCGGTCCCTCGTGGAAGCAATCCACCGGGCACACTTCCACGCAGTCGGTGTACTTGCATTTGATACAGTTCTCAGTCACTACGTACGTCATCGCCGCCTGCTCGCTGGTGGGTTGCCGATTTGCGCCGGCACATATTAAACCGCTTAAACCGCTTTGTCGCGGCGAGGAATCCTGCCGCCCCGGTCACTGTCGCTTGGCCAGACTGCTGAGCTCGTACAGCGTCTCCAGGGCCTGGCGCGGCGTCAGGGTGTCGGGCTCCAGCGCCCGGAGGCGCTCCACGGCCGGATGTACGCTCTGCGGGACGAACAGGTCGAGCTGAGGGCTGGGCTGTGAGGCGGCCGGAGCCTCCCGCTCCAGCTCTTGGAGCTTGCGCCGGGCCTGCTCGATCACCGTCTTTGGGACTCCGGCCAGCTGCGCGACCTGCAGGCCGTAGCTCTGGCTCGCGGACCCTTCTTTCACCGCGTGCATGAACACGATGTGCTCGCCGTGCTCGACGGCATCCAGATGCACGTTGGCGATGCCGTCATGCAGCTCCGGCAGCACGGTGAGCTCGAAGTAGTGGGTGGCGAACAGCGCCAGTGCGCGCACCTGGGTGGCCAGATGGGCGGCGCAGGCCCAGGCCAGGGATAGGCCGTCGAAGGTACTGGTGCCACGACCGATCTCATCGACCAGCACCAGGCTCAGCTCGGTGGCGTTGTGGAGTATCGTGGCGGTCTCGGTCATCTCTACCATGAAGGTGGAGCGCCCGCTCGCCAGATCGTCGGCGGCACCGATGCGGGTGAAGATGCGGTCGATGGGGCCTATGCGGGCGCTGTGGGCTGGCACGTAGCTGCCCATGTGCGCCAGCAGGGCGATCAGCGCCGTCTGACGCATGTAGGTGGACTTGCCACCCATGTTGGGCCCGGTGATGATCAGCATGCGCCGCTGCGGACGCAGCACGGTGTCGTTCGGTACGAAGGGCTCGTCCTGCACCTGCTCGACCACCGGGTGGCGGCCTGCCACGATGTGCAGTCCGGACTCTTCCACCAGCTCCGGGGCCGTCAGGTCCAGCGATCGGGCCCGCTCCGCCAGGTTGGCCAGCACGTCCAGCTCGGCGATCCCGGCCGCGGCCTCCTGTAGCCTGGCGAGCTGCGGCATCAGTGCGTCCAGGAGCTCCTCGTAGAGCAGCCGCTCGCGGCTCAGGGCACGCTCCCGGGCGCTCAGGACCCTGTCCTCGAAGCTCTTCAGCTCCGGGGTAATATACCGCTCGGCGTTCTTCAGGGTCTGCCGACGCGAGTAGTCTGCCGGTGCGCGCTCGGCCTGGGACCGGGGCAGCTCGATGTAGTAGCCGTGCACGCGGTTGAATCCCACCCGCAGGCTCGCCAGCCCGGTGCGCTCGCGCTCCCGGGTCTCGAATTCCAGCAGGTGCTGCCCGGCGTTCTCGCTCAAGGCGCGTAGCTCGTCGAGCTCGGCGTCGAAGCCGGGCGCGATCACTCCACCGTCTCGCAGCACGACCGGCGGAGTCTCCACCAACGCCGCCTGCAGCCCGGCGCAGAGCTCGGGAAACACTCCGATGCGCTCGGAGAGCTGGTCCAGCAGCGGTGCGTCCAGGCCACGGAGCAGTCCCTGCAGCCCGGGCAGCTGGGCCAAGGCCTCACGCAGCTGGGCCAGGTCCCGTGGCCTGGCCGAGCGCAGGGCGACCCGGCCGAGGATGCGCTCCATGTCGCCGATGCATCGCAGCTGCTCGTGGAGCTCGGTCTCCCGGTGGGCGTCGAGGATCACGCCGATGGCGAGCTGTCGCTGGCGCAGCGGCGCGCGCTCGCGTAGCGGCCGGCCCAGCCAGCGCCGCAGCTGGCGAGCGCCCATGGGTGTGGCGGTGTGGTCTAGGACACTGACCAGGCTGTGGCCGCTGCCACCCAGCGTTGTCTCCAGCTCCAGGTTCCGCCGGGTCGCGGCATCCAACAGTACCGCTTCGTCGCCACGCTCCACCCGCAGGCCGCGGATGTGCGGCAATGCCGTGCGCTGGGTGTCGCGCGCATAGGCGATGAGGCAGCCGGCGGCCATCACGGCAGCCGGCAGGTCCTCGCAGCCGAAGGCTTGCAGGTCGCGGGTGCCGAACTGGCCGGCGAGCAGCCGGGTCGCCGTATCCAGCTCGAAGTGCCAGGATCCCAGCCGTTTGGCGCCGCGCTTGCCGAGCAGCTCGGCAGGATCGGCGAGCTCCTCGCTGACCAGGACCTCGGCCGGCTGCAGTCGCTCCAGCTCCGCCAGCAGGGCCTCGCGGCTGTGCATTTCCAGCACGGCGAAGCGTCCGCTGGAGAGCTCCAGGTAGGCCAAACCAATGCGGCCCGGCAACGTGTGCACGGCAGCCAGCAGGTTGTCGCGCCGCTGCTCCAGCAGGGCGTCCTCGGTGAGGGTTCCCGGTGTGACGATGCGCACCACCTTGCGCTCCACCGGGCCGCGGCTGGTCGCCGGGTCGCCGATCTGCTCGCAGATAGCGACGGACTCGCCCAGGCGCACCAGCTTGGCGAGATAGCTGTCGACCGCATGGTAGGGGACGCCGGCCATGGGAATTGGGGCGCCGGCGGATTGGCCCCGGGTGGTCAGGGCAATGTCCAGGAGCTTGGACACCTTGCGCGCGTCGTCGAAGAACAGCTCGTAGAAGTCTCCCATGCGGTAGAACATCAGGATCTCCGGATACTCCGCCTTGACGCGCAGATACTGCTGCATCACGGGAGTGTGCTGTTCCGGCGGGGTGCTCGACATCTGGGCTGTCACTCGGGGCCTGTCGGCTTGGGGCATGCGCCGGATAGCATAGCGTCTTTGCTCCGAGGTTTGGCCCGTCGTACCCTCCTAGCAGCCTGTCTGACTTGGGAGATCGTAGCGAGCCGAGTGGGAGGGCGGGGACAGTTTTTCGCTCGTTTGAGGAGCATAGTGGGTATTATGTGGGGAAAAGGATCGGAAAGATGGACCGCTCTCCCACCGGCGGAGTAGATCATGCCCAGGTCCGACAGGCTGCTAGGGTGACCCGCGGCCGTGCTATGGCTAAGATCGTACGGGTATTTGGGGATTCGAGGACGTAATGGAGCATCAGCTGGTGAGCCTGGCGCGGCAAGTGGGCGGTGCGCTGCTCGCCCAAGACAAGCGCATGGTGACGGCCGAGTCGTGCACCGGCGGTTGGGTGGCGGAGGTGATCACCGCGGTGCCAGGTAGCTCGAGCTGGTTCGAGCGCGGCTTCGTCACCTATTCCGACGCCGCCAAGCAGGAAATGCTGGGCGTGAGCGCGGGCACGCTGGCGGATCATGGCGCCGTCAGCGAGCAGACCGTCAGGGAGATGGCGGAGGGGGCACTGGTATTCAGTCACGCGCAGCTCCGCGTCGCCATCTCCGGCGTGGCGGGTCCCACAGGCGGGAGCCGGGACAAGCCCGTGGGCACGGTGTGGCTGGCCTGGGCGGGCGGCGGACCGACCGTCACTCTGCGGGCGGCGTTTCGCGGCAGTCGTGAGGCGGTGCGCCGGCAGGCGGTGGCGGCGGCATTGGAGGGCTTGCTGCTGCGGATCGGAGCCGGCGGGTGAGCCTCTCGCGCCGCCTGTTCTTCGCCTTGTGGCCCCCCGAGACCCTGCGGCAGGCGCTGGCGACCGTGGCCAGCGCGGAGTGCGCCCACGGGCGCTTGGTGCCGGCGCAGCGTATCCATCTGACGCTGGCGTTTCTGGGCAGCGTGAGCCAGGCGACTGCACGGTGCCTCATGGACGGGGCGAGCCGACTGCACGCCGAGCCCTTTGCCTTGGCGCTGGACCGCTTGGGGTGCTGGAGGCGGGTGGGGATCCTGTGGGCGGCGCCCAGCGTTGTGCCCGAGCCGCTCTTGCGCCTGGTCGCGAGCCTGGCTGACCTCATTTCGGGCTGCGGGCTGGAGCCGGAGTCGCGACCTTTCCAGGCCCACATCACGCTGGCGCGGAAGGTACGCCCTGGCGGCGACTCGCGGGCGCTGACTCCGCCGCTGCCTTGGCCCGTGGGCGAGCTCCACCTGATTCAATCGGAGACCCTTCCCGAGGGGCCGCGCTACACGCCGATTGGGCGCTGGCGGCTGAATTAGCGGGGGCTCTCCGGCGCAGGTGCACGGTGCGCCGGGTGAGCGTTGCGGGCTAGGCCGTGTTGTGGCATCTGTGAAATAATGCGCGGATTATTCTGCGGGCGCCGGGACGGTCGCCCGCCCGACATGGGGAAAGTGTATGGACGACAACAAGAAGCGGGCGCTGCGCGCGGCCCTCGGACAAATCGAGAAGCAGTTCGGCAAGGGCGCGGTCATGCGCATGGGCGATGCCAACGTCGCCCGGGACGTGGAGGCCATATCCACCGGCTCCCTGGGTCTGGACATCGCACTGGGCATCGGCGGCCTGCCTCGGGGGCGAGTCGTGGAGATCTACGGCCCGGAATCCTCCGGCAAGACCACGCTCACCCTACAGGTCATCGCCGAGGCGCAAGAGCTCGGCGGCACCGCTGCGTTCGTGGATGCCGAGCATGCCTGGACCCGGTCTACGCGGCCAAGCTGGGCGTCAATGTGGACGATCTGCTGGTCTCTCAGCCGGACACCGGCGAGCAGGCCCTGGAGATTGCCGACATGCTGGTGCGCTCGGGTGCGGTCGACATGGTCGTGATCGATTCCGTCGCGGCACTGACCCCCAGGGCCGAGATCGAGGGCGAGATGGGGGACTCGCATGTGGGTCTGCAGGCACGCCTCATGTCCCAGGCCCTGCGCAAGCTCACTGCCAACATCAAGCGCTCCAACACCCTGGTGATCTTCATCAACCAGATCCGCATGAAGATTGGGGTGATGTTCGGCAATCCCGAGACCACCACGGGCGGCAACGCGCTGAAGTTCTATGCCTCCGTGCGCTTGGATATCCGGCGCATAGGCGCCATCAAGAAGGGCGAGGAGGTCGTCGGCAGTGAGACGCGGGTCAAGGTGGTGAAGAACAAGCTGGCACCCCCGTTCCGCCAGGCGGAGTTCGACATACTCTACGGTGAGGGTATCTCCAGGGAGGGGGAGATCATCGATCTCGGAGTCAAGCACAACATCGTGGACAAGTCCGGCGCCTGGTACAGCTACGGCGGCACCCGCATCGGCCAGGGTAAGGACAATGCACGCGCCTTCCTCAAGGAGCATCCGGAGTTGGCCGCGGAGGTGGAGGGCAAGGTGCGGGGCGAGCTGTTGACCCGTCCGCCGGCCGGCGAGCCCGCTGCCCAGGAGACGCTGGAGGCCGAGGTCTGAGGCCATCCCGGGAGGACGCCGCGCAGGAGCAGCGGCGCCGCGCGCTGGATCTGCTGGCTAGACGCGAGCATTCCCGCGCCGAGCTGCAGCGCAAGCTGAGCGCGCGCGGACTCGATGCCGGCGCGGTCGCGGTGCTGCTGGACGCCCTGGCGGGCGAAGGTGTGCTGAGCGACGCCCGGTTTGCGGCCGAATACATCCATTCCCGGGCAAGCAAGGGATTCGGGCCGCAGCGCCTCCTGCAGGAGCTTCGACAGCGTGGTGTGGACGAGCAGGTGGCGGTCGCCGCCATGCGGGATGCCGCTGTGGATTGGCTGGGGCTCGGCCGGCAGGTTTGCAGTCGAAGATTCGGACGGCCGCGGGCATCGGACGACCGGGAACGCGCCAAGCAGGCGCGTTTTTTGCTTTATCGCGGCTTCAGCGGCGAGCAGATACGCGCCATCCTGGACGCGGACGCGGGGGCCTGATTGCAGGCGGTGGATTGTATGGGTCAGACAATGAGCAGTGCCGAGCTGCGCAGCGCATTCCTGGAGTTCTTCCGCGAACGGGACCACGCGGTGGTGCCGTCGAGCTCGCTGGTGCCCGCGAACGACCCGACCTTGCTGTTCACCAACGCCGGAATGGTTCAGTTCAAGGACGTATTCCTGGGTGTGGAGCGGCGGCCCTACGTGCGGGCCGCCAGTGCCCAGCGCTGTGTGCGCGCGGGCGGCAAGCACAACGACTTGGACAACGTCGGCTTCACCGCGCGCCACCACACCTTCTTCGAGATGCTGGGCAACTTCAGCTTCGGGGATTATTTCAAGCGCCATGCCATCGGCTATGCCTGGGAGTTTCTGACCGGACGCCTCGGCATTGCGCCCGAGCGCCTGTGGGTCACGGTCTACGAGAACGATGAGGAGGCGGCCGACATCTGGTTGCAGGAGCTGGGCGTGGATCCCAGCAGATTTGCCCGCTGCGGGGCCGCCGACAATTTTTGGTCCATGGGAGACACCGGCCCCTGTGGGCCATGCTCAGAGATCTTTTACGACCACGGGCCCGGGGTGCCCGGCGGTCCCCCGGGCACCCCGGAGGCAGACGGGGATCGCTATGTGGAGATCTGGAATCTGGTCTTCATGCAGTACGAGCGCGCCGCCGACGGCAGCCAGACGCCGCTGCCCAAGCCATCGGTAGACACCGGGATGGGTCTGGAGCGCCTGGCGGCGGTGATGCAGGGAGTCCACGACAACTACGATACTGATCTGTTCACCGGCCTGATCGAGGCGATCGCCCGGCTGGCAGGGCTGGCAGACCACTCCAGCAAGTCTCTGCGGGTCATCGCCGACCACATTAGATCCTGCTCGTTTCTCATCGCCGATGGGGTGCTGCCGGCGAATGAAGGACGGGGCTATGTGCTGCGTCGAATCATCCGTCGCGGCGCGCTGCACGGGCACAAGCTGGGGCTGGTGGAGCCCTTTCTCCACCGCCTGGTGCAGCCTTTGCTCGCCAGCTTGGAAGATGCCCACCCCGAGCTGGCACGGGAGCGGGTGCAGGTGGAGCGGGTGCTGCTGCAGGAGGAGCAACGCTTCGCCGAGACCCTGGAGCAGGGCCTGCGCCTGCTGGACCAGGCGGTTGCCGGGCTGCGGGGAGACACGCTGGATGGCGAGACGGTGTTCAAGCTCTATGACACCTACGGGTTTCCCGTGGACCTGACCCAGGACGTCGCCCGCGAGCGCGGCCTGCGCCTGGACCTGACCGGATTCGATCGTGCCATGGCGGCGCAGCGGGAGCGCGCCCGTGCGGCCGGGCAGTTTCGCGCCGACTATCGTGAGCGCATCGCCTTCGACCGTTCCACAGAGTTCGATGGCTACGAGCGGCTGCACGAGACCGCGAAGATAGTCGGGATCTTCCGCGGCGGCCAGCCGGTGCAGGCCGCCGAGCAGGACGAGGGGCTTGCCGTCATTCTGGAGCGCACACCCTTCTATGCGGAATCCGGCGGCCAGGTGGGTGACCGCGGACTGCTGCGGGCGCCAGGCGCCGAGCTGGAGGTGCGGGACACCCAGAAGCAAGCGGGCGGCGCCTATCTGCACCTGGGCACGCTGCGGCGCGGGCGCCTGGCCGTGGGCGATACGGTCGAAGCGGCGGTGGATGCCAGACTGCGGCGGGCCACCGCCTTGAACCACTCGGCCACCCACCTGCTGCATGCCGCTCTGCGCCAGGTGCTCGGAGCTCATGTGACGCAGAAGGGCTCACTGGTGGACCCGGAGCGGCTGCGCTTCGACTTCTCCCATTTCGAGCCGGTCCAGCCAGAGGCACTGATGGAGATCGAGCGTCTGGTGAACCGGGAGATCCGCAGCAACCATCCGGTTCAGACCACCATCAGCACCATGGATGAGGCCGTCGCCAGTGGCGCCATGGCGTTGTTTGGCGAGAAATACGGCGAGCAGGTGCGCGTGCTCAGCATGGGCGAGTTCTCGGTGGAGCTCTGCGGGGGCACCCACGTGTCGCGCACCGGCGACATTGGATTCTGCAAGATAGTCGGCGAGTCCGGCGTCGCCGCCGGGGTGCGCCGCATCGAGGCGATCACCGGAGAGCGCGCCCTGCGCTGGGTCGAAGACACCCATGAGCGCCTGGAGCGCGTTGCCCAGCTCGTGAAGTCCAGCCGGGACGGTGCCGAGGAGAAGGTGCGCCAGGTCATCGAGCGGGCGCGCGGATTGGAGAAGGAGATCGAGCGGCTGAAGGTCAAGCTGGCCAGCTCCACGGGCACCGATCTCAGCGCTCAGGCGGTGGAAGTGGCTGGCACTCGGGTGCTGGCCGCGGCCGTCGACGGTGCGGATCGCAAGGCATTGCGCGAAACCGTGGACCGGTTGAAAGACAAACTGGGCAGCGCGGTGATACTGCTAGCGAGCGTCGAGGACGGAAAAGTCAGCCTGGTCGCCGGTGCCACCAAGGATTGCGCCGGGCGGGTGCGGGCGGGAGATCTGGTACGCATGGTGGCCGAGCAGATAGGCGGCAAGGGCGGCGGCCGGCCCGATATGGCCGAAGGCGGCGGCACGACACCCTCCGAGCTGCCTAAGGCGTTGGGCTCCGTGGCTCCCTGGGTGCGTGCGCGCTTGAGCTGAGCGGGGTGCTTGACCCACCGCTCATGCCTGTCGAAGTCTGGCCCCAGCGCGAGACCCATTCCTGGCAACGGTCCGAGAAACTGACATGGCACTGATCGTGCAAAAGTATGGCGGAACGTCCGTCGGCAGCGCGGAGCGCATTCGCAATGTGGCAAAGCGCGTCGCCGCGTATCGGGCCGCCGGAGACGACCTCGTGGTCGTGGTCTCCGCCATGAGCGGTGAGACCAACCGGCTGACCGAGTTGGCGCGGTCAGTCAATGAGCAGGCCGACCCGCGCGAGCTCGACGTGCTGCTGTCCACTGGCGAGCAGGTGACTATCGCGCTGCTTGCCATGGCGCTACAGGGAATGGGCTGTCCGGCGCGCTCCTACACGGGCGGCCAGGTGCACATCCTGACGGACAGCGTGCACAACAAGGCGCGGATCGTGGATATCGAGGCGGCCCGGGTGTGGGCCGACCTGCAGCAGGGGCGAATCGTGGTGGTGGCAGGGTTCCAGGGGGTCGACGAGCATGGGAATATCACTACCCTCGGGCGCGGTGGCTCGGATACCACGGCCGTGGCCCTGGCCGCGGCGCTGAAGGCGGACGAATGTCAGATCTATACGGACGTGGACGGGGTGTACACCACCGACCCGCGGGTCGTGCCGCAGGCGCGACGCCTGGCGCGAGTGACCTTTGAAGAAATGCTGGAAATGGCCAGTCTGGGCTCCAAAGTGTTACAGATACGATCTGTGGAGTTCGCGGGAAAGTACAACGTCCCCCTGCGGGTGCTGTCCTCCTTCGAAGAGGGCGAAGGCACGCTGATCACCTACGAGGAGCCGAATATGGAGCAGCCGCTGATCTCCGGCATCGCCTTCAACCGCGACGAGGCCAAGCTCACGGTGCTGGGGGTTCCGGATCGGCCGGGTGTGGCAGCGCGCATACTCGGTGGGGTCAGCGACGCGAACGTCGAGATCGACATGATCATTCAGAACATCGGCGCGGACGGAACGACCGATTTCACCTTTACCGTGCACCGCAACGACTACCGCAAGGCGTTGGCAATCCTGAAGGACACGGCTAGCGAGATCGGTGCGCGGGAGGTCACAGGGGACGACACCATCGTGAAGGTCTCGCTGGTGGGCGTAGGCATGAGGTCACACTCGGGAATCGCCAGTAAGATGTTCAAGGCGTTGGCCGCCGAGGGCATCAATATTCGTATGATATCGACCTCGGAGATCAAGATCTCGGTGGTCGTGGACGAGAAATACCTGGAGCTCGGAGTTCGGGCGCTGCATGAGGCATTTCAGCTCGACAAGGAGCCTGTGGCAGAGGAATGAAGACGGAAAGGGTGATTGGCGGCGTTGGCGTGCAGCGGGTGGGGAGCCCGTTGCCGAAGCGGCGCTCATCGGCAGCCCGTAAGGACGCATGAGTGCTCAGACGCTCAGCGTCGGCGAGTGCTGCTGGCATCTGTGCAGGGGTGGTTATCATCTCGTGCGGATGCCGCAGTACAAGCCGGGTGCGCCCGGGCGTACGGTGGCCCGAGGCAGAAACGGCCGGCATATCGGAGGTGCAGGAGCGCCAGGTGCGGCGCGCCGTGGGCACATTCGAGTAGCTGGAACTATGGTGCAAGGAGAACTGCAATGCTGATCTTAACACGACGGGTCGGGGAGACCCTTATGATAGGTGACGACGTCACCGTGACGGTGCTGGGCGTGAAAGGCAACCAGGTACGTATTGGTGTCAATGCCCCCAAGGACGTGACTGTGCACCGCGAAGAAATCTACCAGCGTATCCAGCGCGAGAAGGAGCTGGGGGGCCTTGGGGGCGACAGTCAGGATGAGGGTTAGGCTTAATCCAGTGGAATATCTGTGGTAAGCTTGCGCTCCTCTGGCGGGCTGCCAGAGGGGTGCCCCAGACATTGGTGCCCCGAGTGGCCTCCGGAGTCGGGATGCCGGCAAGGAAAAGTCACTGGGAGAGATGGCCGAGAGGCTGAAGGCGCGCCCCTGCTAAGGGCGTATGGGGGAGA
>CAYQDX010000009.1:0-31680 GCA_964416345.1 uncultured Ectothiorhodospiraceae bacterium | reverse complement strand
TGCCGACACGGGGATTTTCAGTCCCCTGCTCTACCAACTGAGCTACCTGGCCGTGGTCGTGAAGCCTACTGCGCGCGCGGACTCGCGCCCTGCGGGCGTTGCGTCCGACCCGGAGTTTACAGAAGCGTAATATTAAAGCGGCTGGCGGCTACTGAGTCAAGCCGAGGGTGGGGCCGCGAGGCTTGCGCAGCAGAGGCCGTCGGCCGAGCGCGGCGCCCTTTGAATGGTGGCGCAGATTGTGGGTTCAGGGCGCGCCGCCGGCGTTTGGCTTACAATGCGGGCCTTTGAGCCGTCAAGCGGCGGGCCTTCAGTAGGGGACTCAAGAAATGGCGACAATGGTGCATTGTGTGGTGTTGAAGCGCGAGGCGGAGGGTCTGGACGCGCCTCCCTATCCCGGGGAGCTCGGCCAGCGGATCTTCGACAACGTCTCCAAACAGGGCTGGCAGATGTGGCTGGACCGCCTGACTATGATCATCAACGAGAACGGGCTGAGCACTGCCGACCCGGAGAGCGTCGAGGTCATCGAGGCGCATATGCGCGGCTTCCTGTTCGGCGAGACCGACATGGGGCAGGCGCCGGCCGGCTTCCAGCGGGGCGGCAAGAAGTAGGCGCTCAGGCCACCAGCACGGGGCGCAGCGAGGGGGCCACGACAATCCTGAGCAGGCCGTGGGCCTCCCGCAGGGCCGCCTCTGCCCCTGCCGGCGTCGGTGCCCGGGCGAAGATGAAGCCCAGATAGCTGTTGCCTTCGGGCAGGGGCTGCAGCTCGTAGCCCTCCCGCACGGCGATGGCCACGTCCTCGATGTGGGGTACTTTGCCTGCGGCGAGCACCCCTTCTACCCGCCTCAGGACGCCGGCCTTGGGGATGGGAATCATGAGCACGCCGGCGGCCTCCTCACTCTGGCGTGCCGGCAGGGATTGCCCCATGGACCGGGAGAGCAGCAGCTCCTCCAGTCCGTGACCCGCAGCGAAGCGCAGCAGGCGGGCGCATTCTCCGCCGATGGTGCGAGAGGCGACTTCCATGATCCAGGCCTCCCTGCCATGCAGTCGCAGCTCGGCGTGCACCGGGCCCTGGCGCAGGCCGTAGGCGCGGCACGCCTCCTCGACGCGGTGGGCGATCCGCTTCTGGGTCTCGGCGTCGTGGCGAGAAGGGGTCACATAGTAAGTCTCTTCGAAGTAGGGACCGTTCAAGGGCTCCGGCTTGTCGAAGATGGCGAGCACCTCCAGCGTCCCGTCCGCCAGCATGCCTTCCAGCGCCACCTCGGGTCCCGAGATGAACTGCTCCAGCAGCAGGTGGCTGCGCTCCTCGGCATCATCGGCCTCGGCGGCGATGGCGGCGCTGCGCCGGCAGGCGGCCGCAAGGGCCTGGGGGTCGTCGGCCCGAATCACGCCCCGGCTGGCGGACATGGCCAGGGGCTTGACCACGCAGGGGTAGGGAGCGTCTTCGAGCTGGGGCTCCAGGGAGTGGCTCAGGTCGATGCGGCGGTGCCAGGGCACGGGCAGGCCGGCCGCCGCCAGGCGGGCGCGGGCGTGATCCTTGCGCCGGGAGATGAGCGCCGCCTCCGGGGGATTGTGCGCCAGCCCCAGCGCCGCGGCAGCCCTGCTTGCGAGCACGACGGTGGCGTCGTCGGTGCCCGTGACGGCCACGAAGGGCCGCCTGGCTGCCTCGGTGAGGATGCGATTTAAGGCCTGCTCGGGCCGGCTGAGGTCGATGTGCAGACCCTGGGCAACGCTGCTGACCAGCGAGTGGCGGCTTTGGGAGGCCACCAGGACGTCTGCACCCAGGCGCCCGGCGGCCTCCAGAAAGGGACCGATGCGGTAGCTGTTGTGGGGCGCGATGATCAGCGCCCGTGGGCGCTGCGGCGTCAGGCGCAGCCTCCGCCGGCCGCGCCGCAGGTGCCGCAGGTGCCGCTGCCGCCGGTCTTGGCGAAGACGTTGCGGAACACGAAGCGCGCGCCCGTGGGATCGTCCACGAAGTCGATCTCGGCGCCCTGCAGGTAGTTGAGGGCCACGGTGTCCACCACCAGGTTGAATCCGTCCCGGCGCAGGACCTTGTCGAAGCGGGTGGGCTGGTCGGTGAAGGTCATGCCGTAGGTCATCCCGCCGCAGCCGCCGCCGGAGACGTAGACCCGCACCGCGCTGACCTCTTCTTCGTCCATGTCGCGCATCAGCTCGGCGAGCTTGCTCTGGGCGGAGTGGCTCACCGCAAGCTCGGTTTCGGTCAGCATCGGAGAGTATTCGACCAACATGGTACAGTACCTCAATAATGGCTGAGTGAATGACTGAGGATTTTACCAGCGCCGGCCGATGATCCCTATATCTCCCAGGAGAGAGCGGGCTACTGCTCGGGCGGCACGTAGCCTTCCGGGGTCACGGCCTCCTCGCCGAACAGGAACCGCTCCATCTGCTCTTCGAGGAACTTGCGCGCCTTGGGGTCCACGGGGGTGAGGCGATACTCGTTGATCAGCATGGTCTGCTGGCGGACCCACTGCTGCCACGCCTCCTTTGAGACGTGCTCGTACACGCGCTTGCCCAGCTCGCCGGGATATGGGGGATAATCCAGGCCTGCGGCCTCCCTGCCCAGCTTGACGCAGTGCACCGTGCGGCTCATGTGTGGTCTCCTGAAGGGTGGCTAGGAACGAGCGCGTGCCAGCAGCCGTTGGATCGGGGCGGCGAGCCCCAGTGTCTGCGGGTGCGCCAAGTTATACCAGAGTGTGGAGTCCGCATCCAAAACCCCGGCGTGTGCTGCCGTTACATGCAGGTGCAGGGGCTCGATGTCCAGGTGGAAGTGGGTGAAAGTGTGGCGCAGCGTCGGCCAGGGCTCACCCTTGCCAGTCTGCACACGAAAGCGCCGCAGACACCACGCCTGCGGGTCCTCGCCGTCGGGGCACTCCGGCAGACTCCACAAGCCTCCCCACACTCCGGCCGGCGGGCGGCGCTCGAGCAGCACCTCTCCGGAGCGGCTCTGGATAAGCAGCACGGTGGTGCGGCGCACGCGCAGGGCGGCACGAGGTCGAGGTGCCGGCAGCTCTCGCTGGCGACCCTGGGCGTGGGCGGCGCAGCCGCTGCGCAGGGGGCAGGCCACGCAGTCGGGTGCCCCGCGTGCACACACGGTGGCGCCGAGATCCATGATGGCCTGGGTGTACCGGGCCACTTCCGTCCAGGGAGTGTGCAGCTCCGCCAGGGTCCATAGCTCCCGCTCCACGGCCGGGCTGCCGGGCCAGCCTTCCACGGCGTGATAGCGGCTCAGCACGCGCTTGACGTTGCCGTCCAGGATGGGGTGCCTCTGGCCTCGGGACAGGGCCAGGATGGCGCCGGCCGTCGAGCGGCCAACGCCCGGTAGCGTATGCAACTGGGCCGGATCCGCCGGCAGCTCCCCGCCGTGGTGCCGTACTATCTGGCCCGCAGCCCGGTGCAGGTTGCGGGCACGCGCGTAGTAGCCAAGTCCCGCCCAGTAGTGCAGCACCTCGTCCAAAGACGCCTGCGCCAGGGCGACGACCGAAGGGAAACGCTCCATGAAGCGCAGAAAATAGGGGATGACGGTACCGACCTGGGTCTGCTGCAGCATGATCTCCGAGATCCAGACCCGATAGGGCGTGGGGGCCTGCTGCCAGGGAAGGTCCTTGCGGCCCGCTTGCGCATGCCAGGCGAGTAGGGCATCCGCAATACCGGTCACGGCCTTCGCCCCGCGGCCAGCTGCTCTAGCGCGGCGAGCGTCTCGATCCCCTCCTCGCGCATCTTGCGCTTGATGAGCCACGTGTCGATGAGCGGCGGCACCCAGAACTTGGGCACCAGCCGCATCATGAGCAGCACTCTCGAGCCCCGGCCCATCGGCGTGACCCGAAGATCCGCCACTCCCTGCTCGAAGTCGCTGTGCTCGGGCTCCACCAACCACCGCACCCGCCGCGTCCCGAGCGGAATCACCTCGTTGACCTGGTGGGTGGTGATGCAGAAGAACGCCACACACAGGCGGGTGGCGGTGCGCACCCGCGTATTACCGCGCGCGCTGGGCCGTAGCACCTGCACCTGGAGCACCGCCTCGTTGAGCCGGCTGAGCCCCGGCAGGTCGGAGAGCAGCGCTACGGCCTGCTCGGGCGGCACCGAGGTGCGCATGTCTATCAGCACCTGGTAGCCGGGGTTGAGGCGCTGGACCTCCACATTGGATACCTCTCCGGCAGCCGCCCAGCTATGCCACAGCAGCAACGAGCCGAGGAGGATTCGGGTCCCCCGCGCCATCGCGGAGGACCCGCCTCAGTGCTTCTTGAACAGGCTCTCCAGGCCTTTCTTTAGCAGCTCCTCTTTAGCGTCGCCGCCGCTCGGGACGTTGCTGCCCTTGAGCAGCTGTCCCTGGAGCTTCTCCTGGAGCTTCTTTTCCAGCTCCTGCTTGGCGCGGTCCTTCAGCAGCTTATCCAGATCCAGGGAATAGGCGAGGTCATCGAAGGGACCCTTGATGCGCAGCGGGATGTCCACGTGCTGGAGCTTGTCCAGGGACTCCCCGCCTTGGCCTCGCAGGGTCCCCACCAGCGACACGTGCAGCAGGTAGTCCATCCGGCGCTGGCTCAGATCTGCCTGGCCTTCGCCGCCCACCCGCAGCAGCGGCGACTTGGCACTCAGATCGTCGTTGCGGGCGACGCCGTTCTGGATGTGCACCGTTCCCTTGAGCTCGGTGAAGTCGGTCTCGTTGGGCTCGTTCGACTGCGGTAGGGACTTGCCTTCTAGCTTTGCCTGGGCCTGACGCAGCATCTCCGCGATGTTGATGCCCTTTACCGCACCGTTCAGGAACGCGAACGTGAGCTGGCCGTTCAGGGTGCCGGGAATCTCCTCGGCGGTCTTGCCGCGCCCCGTTACTCTGACGCTCAGATTGCCGGTGCCGCGCAGGGTATCCTTGCCTTGGAGATCCTTCAGCAGCGGACCGGCCTGCACGCCTTTGAGGCTCTCGTCCACGGAGAACTGCAGCACAGGGCCGCGGGCGTCGAGCCCTATGTTGCCGCTGTAGAGTCCCTCATAGAGGGCCGCGTTGATGGGCTGCAGGCTGACTTGGCCGTCGGCCGCCTTGACCGTCAGCTTGATATCGGCAATCCGCAGGTTGCTCACCTTGAGCTTGCCCAGCCGAATGCTGCCATCCAGGTTGAGCCCACGCAGGGCCTCCAGCGGGAGCTGGCCAGCCGCACCAGCCGCGGCCGTGCCCGGTCCCACCGGCTTGGTCTGACCTTCCTTGGCTGGCGGCAGGTAGCGGTCCAGGTCCAGCGCATCGCCGATGAGCTGGAACCGGGTTCGCAGGCTGGCGAAGTCCTGTATGGAGACGCTGCCGGTGAGCTTGGTGTCGTCCAGGGCGAGGCTCAGCGGCTCGATGGTCACGCCCCCGCCGTGCAGCTTGAGCGCCAGTTGGGCATCGGCCCGGGTGAGGACGTTGGGATCGGCGGTCTCGGGCACGGCCTGGCCCAGGCGGGCGAGCAGCTCGCGGGGGCTAAATGGCTGCAGCTGTAGCCGCCCGCTGGCGGAGCCTCCCTGCGTCAGATGCTCGCCGCTCAGCTCGCCGGTGGCCTTGAGCCCAGCGGCCTCCACATTCAGGTTGACCAGCGCAAACGCCTGCTTGGCCAGATCGGCGCTCAGGTCCGTGCGCAGGTGGGCGTCCAGGCCCTGCGGGAATCCGCCACCCTTGATCTGCACGCTGAGATCGGTGTGCGGAGCGCTCAGGCGCTGGCGCTTGGTATCGACGCCAAGCTCTCCGCCCAGCGCCACATGGGTGTCTATGTCCGATCCGAGCAGGCGCCCATCCACCGTCAGCTTGAGTCCGGCCAGCTTTGCCGTGCCTTGCAGCCCGTCTAGCGCGAGATCGGTCGACAGCCGCAGCCGCGCGGTGTCCATGGGCACGGCCTGGCCGCTGCCATCAACCTCCAGATGCAGGCCGGAGATCTGCAGCGTCTTGCGCTCGGTGTCCAGCGCCGCGACCCCTGTGAGCCGGACTTTGGCGCCCACGGGCGGGTTGCTGGCCTTCAGATTGAAGCTCAGGTCCAGGCCGGTGGGGCTGCCGGAGGCCAGCGCGCCGGTGCTCAGATTCAGCTCGTCCACGGCGTAGTGGGCTCCGCTGCTGCGGTCGTCCCAGACGACATGCCCGTCGCTCAGCTGAACGCCGCCGACGGCGAGTGCCGCCAGCGCCGGGGATGCTTCCCCCTGCCCCTGCTGGCGCGGCTCCGCCGCAGCGCCGGACACCAGATCCTGCCAGTTGGTGCGCCCTTGCTTGTCGCGCGCCAGATTGAGATCCAGTCCACGCAGCACGATCGTGTCCATCTCCAGGCGCTTCTTGAACAGCGGCAACACCTTGACCCGGATCTCCGCCTCCTTGACGCTGGCCATGGGCGTCTCGCCGAAGCCCTTGGCATTGCTGATCGCCACCGAGCTCACCCTGACGCCCAGCCACGGGAAGTACGCGAGCTGTATGTCTCCGCCGATGCTCAACGCCCGTCCGGTGCTGCGCTGGACCTGCGCGGTGATCTGCCCCTTGAAGTCGTTGGGATTGAAGTAGTACTGCAGATACAAGGCCGCACCGACCAGCAGCGTGATCGCCAGGAACGCCAAGAACAGAATAAGTTTTAGCAGCGTTTTCATATAGTTATTCCAGTCGTAGGGGCTGTGCGCACGGTTGCTGAGCAGGCCCTCAGCGGTAGTGCCGGCAGCCGGGCCGCAGTCTTGATTTATCCATGCCGCGGTGTGATTATCGAATTTGACGAATGCGTGAACACTTCAGAGATCTTCCTCAGCAGAAAGGAAATACTCCATGAGTGATTACTGTGTGGTCGTTGCCGATGGGGCGCGTGCCCGGTTCTTCACACTGGAGCCCGCCGGCTTGCCGGAAATGGAGTCCGGTCCCAACCTCATCGAGCAAAGCGCCCTGGTCAACATGGAAAAGGAGGCCAAGGATCGGGATCTGCTCAGCGACACCAAGTCCGGGCGCAATCGGGGCTCCAGCGGCGGCGGCGCCCATGGATACGATGACCACCGGGCGCAGCATGGGGACGAGGTCGAGCGTCGCTTCGCCCGACTCATCGCCGATGAGGCCATGCACCAGCTCAGCAGTCATTGTCCGTCACGGGTGGTCCTCGTTGCCGAGAAGCGCATGCTGGGATTTCTGCGCGCCGCCCTGGACCCGGTCGTGAGATCCGGTGTCTCCCTGGAGGAGGTGGCGAAGGACCTGGGCAAGCTCAGCAATCTGCAAGTCCACGAGCACTTGGCGAGGGACGGCCTGGTGCCCCGCCGCAGGAGCCCTGCCGCCTGAAACAGGGCGGCCCGAGGCGGCGACGTTCCCGCAGTCTGGATGCCAAGCCAACACCGGAGCAAAGCCTGAAGACGAGTGGTCGACGCTTGCGCCGGCCACTCGCGCGTCGACGCTCAGGGCAGCAGCTCGATGTTTTGCCGCGCGATCTCCACCAGGGACTTGCCCTGTAAAGCAGGATCGGTGGACTTGGCGGCGGTCTCCTGTGCGTTTGCCCCAATTACCTTGTCGTACATCTGGCGCGCCAGCGCGTAGCGTCCGGTGCTCTGGTAGACCATGCCGAGGTTGAGCTGGGCATAGGCGTTGCTTGGATTGAGCTCTAGCGCGCGGCTGAGGTCCGCTTCGGCACCCGCCCAGTCCTGCTGCTCGATCTTGCCGAATCCGTCGGTCACGAGCTGCATGTCTTGGCTTCTCTGCATCGTGGCACAACCCGCCACCAAGCCCATCAGCAGCACTGTCGCCGCGAGTATACGTGCCATCTGTCGTTAGCTCCCTTGTCTATACGCGCACTGAGGCGTCTGCTGCAAGCACCGTGACACCTTGCCCCCGTATCTTAGCCCAAGCGTGTCGGAGCGCGACAGGTCGGGCCTATCCCCCGTCCGCCAGCTCCGCTCAACGGGGCAGCCCAATGGTCTCGAGATGGGATCGATGCATGATTCTCTGGTCCCGACCAGCGCCCGGACTGGAGAGATTGGATGGAGCGGGTGAAGGGAATCGAACCCTCGCTATCAGCTTGGGAAGCTGAAGTTCTACCATTGAACTACACCCGCGCTAGGCAGCTACATTCTTAACATTTGCTCGGCGGATGTCAAAGGCCAGCACAGGGGTCAGTAGTACATCTGCTCCAACTCGCTGCCATAGGTCTCAAGGACCTTGTTGCGCTTGACCTTGAGCGTGGGTGTGAGCAGTCCGTTCTCCACTGTCCATGGCTCCAACGACAGGGCTGCCCGCCGCACCTTGGCGTAGCCCGGAAAGTCGGCTAGCTTCTCGGCCACGCGCCCCAGCACCATCCTTTGAATGGTGCCGTGCTGAAGGCTCGCGGAGTCCGTAGGGCTCAGGCCCTGGGATTTTGCTAGCGCTTCCCACTCCTCGCGATTTAGCACCAGCAATGCCGTCAGATAGGGCCTGCCTTCGCCGACGATCATGGCCTGCTCGAACAGCGGGTCGAGGATAATGGCCATCTCCATGTCTACCGGGGAGACCTTTTCGCCGTTGGACAGCACCAGGATGTCCTTGATGCGCCCCGTAATGGTCAGATGCCCGTTGCTGATGTGCACCTGGTCGCCGGTGTGCAGCCAGCCTTCGCGGTCCACGATCTTGGCGGTGGCCTCGGGGTTGTTCCAATAGCCCAGCATCACGCCAGGGCTGCGCACCAGCAGCTCGTCCTGCTCGCCTGTAGTCACCTCGATGCCGGGCAACGGGCGGCCGACGGTGGTCGGGATGTTGTCCTCGGGGGTGTTGACGCTGATCACCGGACTGGTCTCGGTCAGCCCGTAGCCCTGCAGGATGGGGATGCCCAACCCGATGAAGGTGCGCGCGACCGGCGGGGGCAGGGCGGCTCCGCCGCTCACCGCAAGGCGCAGGCGCCCGCCCAGTTTCGCAGTGATCTTGCCGGCCACCAGGCGCTCCAGCGGGGGCCACGCTAACGCCGCCAGACCGGCGCGCCCGCGTCCCTGGCTGGACTCGAAGCGTTTCCAGCCCGCCGCGACGGCGGCCTTAAACAGCGCGCGGGCCAGCGTAGACTGCTTGGCGAGCCGGCTTTCGATGCGGCCGTAGACCCGCTCGAAAATGCGTGGCACGGCGATCAGGGCAGTGGGCCGCACCGTCTGCAGGTCTTCGGCAAGCTGCTGCACGGAGCGGGCGTAGGCCACGGTGGAGCCCGCCATCATGGGCAGGTAGTAGCCGCCCGTGCGCTCCAGCGTGTGGGACAGAGGCAGAAACGACAGGAATACGTCCTCGCGGTAGACCTCGACGATCTCCAACGCGGCGTGGGCCACCGAGAGCAGGTTGTGGTGGCTGAGCATGACTCCCTTGGGACGCCCGGTGGTGCCCGAGGTATAGACGATGGTCGCCAGCTGATGAGGATCCCCGTCGCGCTGGCGCAATGCTGGGCCCTCCTCGTGCAGCCAGTCGGCCATGTAGCGGGCCCGCGGATCCTCCAGCGGCTCGCCGCGCCTGGTCTGTATGAGCACCCGGCACAGCGCCGGCAGATCTCCCGTCACCGCAGCCAGACGCTTCCACTGGCCGGAGTCCTGGAGCAGCAGCACCTTGACGCCGGCGTCCTCCAGCATAAAGGCGACGCTGTCCGGGCGATCGTCGGGGTAGAAGGGCACGACCACCAGTCCCAGGCCCAGCGCCGCCTGCTCGAAGTACACCCACTCCTTGCAGTTGCGCATCTGGATCCCGACCCGGTCGCCCGGCTGTAGATCCTCTGCCGCCAAGGAAGCTCGACACCTGGCGACCGCCGCGGCGACCTCCTCCCAGCGGGTGGGGACCCAGGCGCCGGTGAGCTTGTCGTGGCTCAAGTAGGCGGTCGCGGTCGGCGTGCGCGCGACCCTCTGCCGCAGCAGTCCATCCAGTGTGCCCGCGGCTTCCAGAGATATGACGTCCTCGGTGGGCGCTCGCATTGGTGTCGGGGACCTCGCTGCGCACCGCCCCCGCGAGATGGTCAGCGGCGCGACTTCCTGCTATTCTGATTAATTTCCGAGTCTACCATCCTTTCGTTTGCAACCGTCGACCCCTGCGCCATGGAGATAATTCTGAACGGCGAGCCGCGCGAAGTCGCAGCCGGCCTTTCGGTCTTCGAGCTCATTGCCGAGCTGGGGCTGCAGGAGCAGCGCGTCGCCGTCGAGGTCAACCTCGACATCGTCCCGCGCAGCCAGCACGGCACCCGTCGCCTCGCTCCCGGCGACCGCGTTGAGGTCGTGCGGGCGATCGGCGGAGGCTGACTTCCCGGCTCGGCCCAGCAAAGCCCAGCTGCTATCGCCATACCCATTGGGAGGCGCCTCATGGCTCACGACGACGCGATTACTGCGACTACGGATGCGCTGGTGGTTGCCGGCGTCAGCTATGGCTCCCGCCTGCTGGTCGGCACCGGCAAGTACAAGGACCTGGAGGAGACCCGCCGGGCCGTGGAGGCGAGCGGGGCCCAGATCGTCACGGTCGCGATGCGCCGCACCAACATCGGCCAGCAGCCAGGCGAGCCCAATCTGCTGGATGTGTTGTCGCCGCAGCGCTACACGATTTTGCCCAACACGGCGGGCTGCTACACCGCCGAGGACGCGCTGCGCACTTGCCGCCTGTCCCGCGAGCTACTGGACGGCCACTCCCTGGTGAAGCTGGAGGTGCTGGGTGACCCGCAGACCCTCTATCCCGACGTGACCCAGACATTGGCCGCCGCAGAGGTGCTGGTGCAAGAGGAATTCCAGGTGATGGTCTATACCAACGACGACCCCATTGTCGCCAAGCGCCTGGAGGAGATGGGGTGCGTCGCGGTGATGCCCCTGGCGGCGCCCATCGGGTCGGGGCTAGGTATTCGCAACCCCTACAATCTGCTCACCATCATCGAGAACGCCTCGGTGCCCATCCTGGTGGATGCCGGCGTGGGCACCGCCTCCGATGCGGCCATCGCCATGGAGCTAGGCTGCGACGGCGTGCTGATGAATACCGCCATCGCTGCCGCGCGCCAGCCGGTGCTCATGGCCTCGGCCATGAAGAAGGCAATCGAGGCGGGCAGGGAGGCATTCTTGGCCGGGCGTATGCCGCGGCGTCGCTTTGCCAGTGCCTCCTCGCCCCTGGATGGCAGCTTCCTGTAGTCGCCGTCTCTCGCCCATGCAGAGTGCCTGACCGGTGGAGCGCCTGGAACCGGGAGCGCCGCGCCCTGTACGCAGCTACGTGCGCCGGGAGGGCCGGCTCACCCCAGGGCAGGAGCGGGCGCTGGAGGCGCTATGGCCGGCCTATGGTCTGGAGCCGGAGCCCGGTGGCGGCCCCTGGGATCTGGATGCGGCATTTGACCGCCGTGCCCCCAGGGTGCTGGAGATCGGCTGCGGCACGGGGGATTTTCTGCTGGCCCAGGCGAGCGCGCATCCAGAGCAGGATCACCTGGGCATCGAGGTCTATCGCCCGGGAATGGGCCGGCTGCTGCGGCGCCTTCGGGAGCTGGGGCTCACCAATCTGCGCCTGGTCTGCGCCGACGCGGCGGAGGTGCTGAGGCTGCACCTCGTCGACGGCTCCCTCACCGCCGTCTACCTGTTGTTTCCCGACCCCTGGCCCAAGCGGCGCCACCACAAGCGGCGCATCGTGCAGCCGGACTTTGTGCAGCTGCTGCGGCGCAAGCTGACGCCAGGGGGTATCTTCCACCTCGCGACGGACTGGGAGGACTATGCCCGCCACATGCTCCGCGTGCTGGAGCAGGCCGAGGGGCTGGAGAACTGTGCCGGCCCCGGTCGGTGCTCGGCGGCGGGGCTGCGGCCCGTCACCAGGTTCCAGCGCCGTGGGGAGCGACTGGGGCACGGCGTTTGGGACCTCAGGTACCGCCGCAGCGATTGAAGCCTCTCTGCCCCTGCGGGGCCCCTTGAGCGCCTCGACCCGCAGTGTCTGTGCAGGTCTGCCATCGCTGGCAGCAGGAGCGGGCCAGGAACTTACGCGCGGAAAACCTGACTAATCTACTCAGTAATCCCAGCGCAGCCATTGCGTCACCCTCACGGGCGATTCCCGAGGAGCGAAGCCATGAAGTTGTCGACCAAGAGTCATTATGCCGTGACGTCCATGATGGATCTGGCCTTGCGTCAGCGGCGGGGGCCGGTCACCCTGGCGGATATTGCCGCCGTCCAGGGGGTCTCCCTATCCTATCTGGAGCAGCTGTTCGCACGGCTGCGCGGTGCCAGTCTGGTAAGGGGCGTGCGCGGCCCCGGGGGCGGTTACCGGCTGGCGCGCGGGGCGGAGGAGATCTCGGTGGCGGAGATCGTGGACGCCATCGGCGAGTCCCCCGTGCCATCCACCTTCGAAGGCGGCAAGCCGCCTCAAGCAGAGCTGCTGTGGGCGCAGCTGAGCCGTGAGATCCATGCCTTCCTGGCGGGGATCAGCCTCGCGGATTGCCTGCAGCATGATCGCGCTCGGGCCAAGTCCCAGCGCTCCGGCAAGGCGGCATGGCTGCCCAGCACTCAGGCCGCCTGATCCTGCCATCGTTATGCGGTCCCGGGCCGTCGTGAGGTCCCGGGCCGTCGTGAGGTCCCGGACCGCCTCGCTTACTCGCTGAGCGACTTGGGAATGGCTCCGCCGATGTCGTCAGCCTTCTCGTGCATCCAGCTCACCGCCGTGTCGTAGTCTTCCTCGACGTGCTTGCCGTGGTACCTGTTGCCCTCCGCCAGCTGCGGCACACCCAGCGCATTGACCACATGGCAGGCACCGCATTTGAGCGGTCCATGGCTGCCGTCCGGATTGTACTGAGTGGCCTGCCTGTAGGTGGTGGGGTCGATGGTGGGCGTGACCGGGTACAGGCCGTGGATGGACTGGTGACAGGCCTGACAGGCCAGCCCCGAGTGTCCCTTGGAGTAGCGCATCAGACTGTACTTGTCCGGCTGGTTGATGGGGAAGGCCAGTCCTCCCTGACCCTCGACGAATGGCGCTGCATGGCAGTCGGCACAATGAGGCGCCCCGGGCGAGAGCCAGTAGTCCCGGCCATTGGTGGCGGCGCTGTAGGGCACCGCGGCTGCCCCGGTGGCTCCTTCGGGCAGCTCCAGGCCGGCGACGTCCACGCTGGGATCCGGTGAGAGGATGCTCACCTTGATATCGCCGTCCTCGTCTTTGGTCACGAGTAGACCCTTGCCCTTGAGGGCGATGACCGCGATGTCCGCCACCAGGCGATCCTTGGCCCAGGTCAGCAGCACGCCCGATTTACCGGGGGTGTCCTCGCCCTTGTCATTCAGCACGGCCTTGGGGTCCAGGTACTTGCTGGTGAGCACCTCGGTCGTCACGCCGATGGCCTTGGCAATCTCATCCAAGGACTTGTTGCGCAGGGTCTCGCCACGCTGCTTGAAGGCATTGGTGATCTTGTCGCGCTGATAGAGCTCCCGCGAGAGCTGATTGTGACAATTGGTGCACCACAGCCCTTTGCCGCCTTCGCCGTTGCCGATCTTGGAGACGTTGGCCTGCAGCCACTTGCCGATTGCGTTGAGGTGCTCGGGAGTCTCCACCCCGTCCTTGTCCTTATTGGGGTTGGAGTGCACGTCGCGGCCGGCGAAGCAGCCCCCCTTGGTATTTCGGTTGTCGCTATCGGCGTAGGTGTTCTTGCCGTCCTTGCTGATGGGGTAGCCGTCCATCGAGCCGTCCTGCCGATGCGCCGGATGGCATCCGGCGCAGACGCCGACTCGGCCCTGGGAGTCGGGCAGGGGCACCCGCTTCAAATGCACGCTATGCAGGGCCTCGCTGAGGGCGGGCAGGGGCTCGTTGCCCTTGCGGGCGCCGGAGGGCCTGCCGCGCAGCGCGTCGGCCACACCCTTGGACTGCAGCACCGCGATGACATTGTCCGCATGGCACTTCTGGCACAGTACCGGATCGCGGCCCAGCCGATTGGTCTTGTCCCGGCTGCCGTTCTTGTAGTGGCTGGTGAAGCCTGTTCCGTGTTTGTCGTCGTGCATCTCCAGTATGGACATGGAGGTGGCCTTGAGATCGGCCATGTAGTCGCTCGCCCCCAGGCTCTTCCAGAAGGCCCGCTCCTGCTTGTAGAGGGTGTAGCGCTTGCCGTTGGCGCGCTCATTGGAATGGCAGTTGGCGCAGTTGGGTACGTCGATGGGATTGGTGCCGATGAAGGTGATGGGCTTGCCGGAGTGGGAGTCCAGGACCGGCTTGTCGGTTTGTGCATCCACCAGGCTGACCCAGGCCTCCTGGTAGGGCCGGATGTCACTCTCCACGATGCTGAGCGGACTCTTGTTCAGCCTGGAATCGTTGAACGGCGTCAGCGGCAGTCCGAGGCCATCCCAGATGCCGGGATGGGTCAGCATGATCGGCACGTTGTCTAGCACCGGCGACTTGGTGTAGACGATAGTGCCTTTCTCGCCGCTGTAGCGTAGGTGACCACCCTTCAACGGGCTGCCGGCCGGCCCCGTGTCTTGCTTGATGGGTATCTCGATGCCCATGCGCAGCTTCTCGCTGTCCTTGCTGGTGCCCTTGGGATTGCTTCCCTCTAGGTCTTTGTAGATATACAGGTGGGTGAAGTAGGCGTTGGCCACGTTCTCGTTGGGGCCGTACTTGCCGTCACCGTTGACGTCGTAGGGCACCGACCAATACGCGAGCTTGGAGCCTTCCGAATATGTGTTGTCCAGGTGGCCGTAGCGTAGCTTCATGCGCTTGTCGCCATCCACCAGCACCGTGGGATCGGCCGGACCGGCACCCAGGAGCTTGGGAATTTCGTCCTCGACTTTGGCGGTGCGCACGACCTGGCTCTGGATAGAGTTGTAGGGCGGCAGCACGCAGCAGTACGAGAAGTCGAAGCCCGTGCAGTGCATCCCAAGCTCATAGTTGATGGTGATGACATAGTCATTCTTGGGCTCGGTGCCCGTGGGCTCGGAGGTCCCCTCGCCGGCCGATGGGACAGTGGGCTCGACGGCCGCCCAGGCGCTGCCGACGCCGAGTGCGATCACGATCAGGCCTAGGCGCAAAGTCCTCATGTCTCCCCCTTTGGTGCGAGCTCTTCGCTTCCATATTTCGTCGCCGGCCAGTGCCCGCCATCGCCGGTCGGAAAAAAATATCGATTTTGCAGCTGATAATTCAAGCCAGGCGAAAATAAGATCTCAAATATATATGAAATGCGTGATGGGCGAGCCTTCCGGTGCCCTTGACTTATGCTTTTTTGAAATGATACTAGGACGGCACGGCAACTGCATTACCCACTCTAGATCAGCTACTTCGATTATGGGTAGCATTACATTGGTTGCTGATACATGAATATCGGGGATCGGAGGAGAGTTTGATGCACCTTAGTGAAGAAGAGCAAAAGAAGATCCTGCAGGGTCCACCCCGGGGGACCTGGGCCATCCTGCTGGTGTTCGGCGCGCTGTTCACGGCGGGATGGCTGGCGATGTACTTCGGCCTGTTCCTCGCCCGCGGCACAGTGAGCTGAGGGCACCGGCATGCACATCGATCCCCTGGAAAGAAAGTGGATCTTCGTGGTCTTCGCCATGGTCGGCATCATGCTCATCGCCATCTTCTTCACGGCCTTGGTGCAGCGCGTGCACCCGCCGAGCAACGTCGAGACCATTGATTCGGCCTCGCTGCACCTCACGCAGGAGTTCGCCGAGGACAATCTCGGCGTCCACCAAGGGGCCGACGCCGCGGTGCGGGTGACCATGGTGGCCGCCCGCTACGGCTTCTATCCACAGCATATCGAGGTCCCAGCCGGCACTCCGGTGACCTTTCGCTGGGCCACTATCGACGTGCTGCACGGAGTCCACATGGCGCGCACCAACATGAACACCATGGTCGTGCCGGGCTTCGTGTCTCAGGTGACGACGGTGTTCCCCGAGCCGGGCGAGTATCCCATGTTCTGTAACGAGTATTGCGGGCTGGGACACGACCACATGTGGAGCCGGGTAACGGTCGTGCCCAAAGACCAGTGGTCCGGGCCCAAAGTGGCCACCGTCGCGGCCGACAAGAAGGGGGGATGAGCGATGTTCGATAAGGCTGAAAAGCTTGCCCTCGCCAACATGTGGGTGGCGTTCGTCTCCTTCCTGGCCGCCGCCGCCCTGGGCCTCTATCAGGTGCTGGAGCGCAGCGGCATCGTGCCGGAGCTGGATTCCGCTGCGGGCTACTTCGGCTCGGTCAGCACCCACGGGGTGCTGATGGCCTACGTGCTGACCACGTTCTTCATCATGGGCTTCGGCTACTACACCGCCACCACCAGCCTGAAGCAGCCGGTATGGAGCAAGCCTTTTGCCTGGATAGGCTTCTGGGTGTCGCTCATTGGCACGCTCATGGCGGCGGTGCCGCTGGTGCTGGGCAAGGCCTCGGTGCTCTACACCTTCTATCCCCCCATGCAGGCCAGCGCCGCCTTCTACATCGGCACCACGCTGCTGGTCGTGGGCTCCTGGTTCTGGTGCGTCGAGATGATCGTGATGATGGCCCAGTGGAAGCGCGCCCACCCGGGCAAGCCGGTGCCGCTGGCCATGTACGCCACGGTGGCCAACGCCATCCTGTGGCTCTGGACCACCGTCGGTGTGGCGAGCGAGGTGCTGTTCCAGCTCATTCCGTGGTCGCTGGGCTGGACCTCCACGGTCGATGCGGCCCTGGCGCGCACCCTGTTCTCCTGGACCCTGCACCCCATCGTCTACTTCTGGCTGATTCCTGCCTATATTGCCCTGTACACCATGGTGCCGGCGGCGGCGGGCGGGCGCTTGTTCTCGGATGAGATGGGCCGGGTGGCCTTCGTGATGCTGCTGGTGTTCAGCCTGCCCATCGGCTTCCATCATCTATACATGGATCCGGAGCAGGCCGCCGGCTGGAAGCTGTTCCACGGCTTCGGCACGTTCATGGTGGCCGTGCCCACCCTGTTCACCGGATTTACCGTGATCGCCTCCCTGGAGATCGCCGGCCGCCTGCGTGGAGGCAAGGGCCTGTTCGGTTGGATCGGTGCCCTGCCGTGGTCCAATCCGATGGTGCTGGCAGCGCTGCTGGCGCTCCTGTTGCTGGCTTTCGGCGGCTTCGGCGGGGTCGTCAACGCCAGCTACGCCATGAACGCAGTGGTGCACAACACCGCCTGGGTCCCGGGTCACTTCCACCTCATCTTCGGCGGCACCACCGTCATCATGTACTTCGCCGTAGCCTACTACCTGTGGCCCAGGCTGACGGGCAAGTCTCTGTTCTCGCATGGGCTTGCCGTAACTCAGCTGTGGCTGTGGTTCATCGGGATGCTGGTGACCACGGCGCCCTGGCATGTGCTCGGCATCCTCGGACAGCCCCGCCGGATCTCGAGCATCGTCTACGATACGCCGCTGGCAACGACCTGGGCGCCTTACGAGGCAGTGATGGTGACCGGAGGCGCGATACTGCTCATCTCCGCCATCATGTTCGTCATCAACCTGCTGCTGACCCATGCCGGCGCGGCCACCGACGCGGGGCGCGAGGTGGAGTACGCTCTGCCCATTCACCCGGTCCTGCGGGTGCCGAGTGCCTTGAACGGCTTCGCCCTCTGGAACTGGGTGCTGGTGATCTACATGGTAGCGAGCTTCGGCTATCCCATCGCCCAGTTCTTCATACTCGATGTCCACAATCCGACCGCATGGGGGATATGAGCGTGAATCATCGTCTCCTGAACGGGGCCTTGGGACTGCTGCTCGCCGGCGCCGCCGCGGCGGGTCCATCCTCCCACGTGGCCTGGACACCGGGGCTGCGCGCATTGGCCACCGGTGGCGACGCGAGCCGCGGCAAGGAGACGGCACAGGTCTGCGATGCCTGCCACAGCGATGCCGCCAAGACGGCCAACTCATTGCTGCCGGCGCTGGACGGACAGATGTCCGCCTACACGTTCAAGCAGGTGCGGGACTTTCGGGACGAGCGTCGGGTGAACACAATCATGCAGCGCTACGCCAAGGGTGTGAGTGATCAGGAGCTCGCGGACGTCGCGGCCTGGTATGCCGAGCAGGCGCTGCCGGCCGCGCAGTCCGTGGACACGGCCAGCCCTGCCATCGCCGAGCGCCTGGTCTGGAAGGGGGACGCCCGCCGTTTCATTCCGCCCTGCGCTGCTTGCCACGGCGGTCGTGGCCAGGGCAAGCTCATCGACGTGCCGGCGCTGGCGGGCCAGGGCGTGGCATATCTCAACCGTACGATGCAGGGCTTCAAGAGCGGGCGCCGCGACAATGATGTCTATGGCCGCATGCGCCTGATGATGGCGCAGCTCACGGACGAGGAGATCGGCGCCCTGGCGGCTTATTACGCCGGGCTGAGCCAATAGGCCTTCAGGCGGGAGGGCGCCGGCGGCGCCTTCCCGCCCCGTCGTCTCGTGAGGGACCCAATGTCCGCTTCCCTGCCACCTGTCTGCTTCCACTGCGGCCAGGCGCTGTCGCCGGATGCCTCGTGGACCCTCCGCGTACTGGACCGGCCCCGGCACTTCTGTTGTCCAGGCTGTCAGGCCGTCTGCCAGGCCATCCTGGCCGCCGGTCTGGACGACTATTACCAGCATCGGGAGGGCGTCTCGCCCCGCCCCCGGGATAAGCCCACGCCGCCCCAGGCCATTTATGACCATCCAGCCATCCAGCGCAGCTTCGTGCGCCCGCAAGGGCAATGGCGAGAGGCCTCGCTGCTGTTGGAGGAGATTCGCTGCGCCGCCTGTCTGTGGTTGAACGAGCAGCACCTGCGCCAGCTGCCCGGGGTGGTCGAGGCGGAGCTGGACTACGCCAGCCAGCGCCTGCGGGTGCGCTGGGATCCGGAGCGCGTCGCGCTTAGCACGATTCTGGAGTCCATCACCGCCCTGGGTTATGTGGCTCATCCGTACGACCCGGTGCATCGGCAGGAGCTCGCCGCTCTGCAGCGCCGGCGCAGCTGGGAGCGCCTCATCTTCGCCGGGGCGGCTGGCATGATGGTCATGCAGCTCGCACTCGCCAGCTACTGGATGGGACGGCCCGGCCCTGACGGAGCACTGCCTCTGTGGGTGGTGCTGGGCCGCTGGAGCGGCGCGCTGGTGTGTGCCGCCATCCTCGCCTACCCCGGTCAGGAGTTCTTGCTCGGTGCCTGGCAGGATCTACGCCGGCGGCGGCTCGGCATGGACGTGCCCATCGTGCTGGGGCTCGGCCTGGCCTATGCCGCCAGCCTGCTCGCCACCGTGCAGCAACGGGGCGAGGTGTACTACGACTCCATCGCCATGCTCGTGGCGCTGGTGCTGCTGGCCAGGCACTTCGAGCTGGGCGGCCGCCTGCGAGCGGCGGAGAGTCTGGACCGGCTGGCGCGGGTGGTGCCCCGGATGGCGTGGCGGGTCGGCGCCGATGGCGCCGCCACCAGCGTGCCCGTGGTCGAGCTCGCACCGGGCGAGCGAGTGCGGGTGCTGGCGGGCGAGGTGGTGCCGGTCGATGGCAGGGTCGTGGCAGGCGCGAGCGGCTTCGACGAGTCGCTAGTGAGTGGCGAGCCTCTGCCGGTGCCGCGCGGCCCCGGGGAAGAGGTCATCGGCGGGGCCCGCAACATCGACCAGCCGGTGGTCATGGAAGTGACTCACACCAGCGATGCCTCCACGGTGAGCGAGCTGCAGCGGCTGCTGCAGCGGGCCGCGCGCAGCCGACCCTACCAGGCCGTGCTGGCCGATCGGGCCGCCCGCTGGCTGGTCGCGCTGGTGCTGCTGGTGGCCGGCGCCACCGCCGGCGTCTGGCTGTGGCTGGATTCCGCGGCGGCCTTGCCCAACGCCGTGGCGGTCTTGATCGCCACCTGTCCTTGCGCCCTGGCCTTGGCGACTCCGGTGGTGCTTGCCCTGACCGCCGGCAGGCTCACCCAGGCCGGGCTGCTGCCCTTGCGCATGGAGGCGATGGAGCACCTGGCGACGGCGGATGTGCTCGCCTTCGACAAGACCGGTACCCTTACCATGGGCCGTCCCCGGTTGGCCGCGGTGGCTTCCCTGGGCAGCCTGGACCGGTCACGGATCCTCGATCTCGCCGCTGCCCTGGAGCGCGACTCCGCGCATCCCCTGGCGCGGGCGCTCCACCAGGCGCAGCGCTGTCCGTCGGTGCAGGGTCGCCGCAACCTGCCGGGTGAGGGCGTGGAGGGTCGGGTGGCGGGCAGGCTGTGGCGCCTGGGCCGGCCGCAGTTCGCCTTGGGCGGGGCGGGTCTGGGTGCGGAGGCCGCGCAGTGGGCGAGTGGCATGGAGCGCCCCGGTGCCATGGTGCTGGCGCTGGCCGACGAGGACGGAGCCCAGGCCCTGCTCGCACTGGAGGACGAGCTGCGGGCCGGTGCGGCGCAGGCCGTGGCGGCGTTAGATGCAATGGCACCGAGGCGCATCCTGGTCCTGAGCGGCGACCGCCAGGCCAATGCGGCCTGGGTGGCGTCCAGACTGGGGATTCCCGAGGCTCACGGCGGCCTGACGCCCCAGGACAAGCTGCGGCATATCCAAGAGCTCCAGCGTGCCGGTCATCGGGTGGCGATGGTGGGGGACGGGATCAACGATGCTCCCACCCTCGCCGCGGCGGATGTCTCGGTCTCCTTTGCCAGGGCCACGGATCTCGCCCAGTCGGGCAGCGACTTCCTGATTCTGGGTGAGGACCTGGGGGCGCTGGCCCAGGGCCGCCGGCTGGCTCGGGAGAGCCGTCGGCGCATCCGCCAAAACCTGCTGTGGGCGGCCGCATACAACCTGCTGGCGGTGCCGGCGGCGGCCTGCGGCTACCTGCCGCCCTGGGCGGCCGCCCTCGGCATGGCGCTCAGCTCGCTGTTGGTGGTGGGCAACTCCCTGCGCCTGTCCGGGGCGCACCCGGCGAGCGCCCTGCCGCCTGCTCAGTCGGCAGCGCTGGGGATGTCGGTGAACTCCGCCACGACCGGGGTGTGATCCGAGGGCTGCGCCAGCCTGCGAGGATCCTTGTCCACCCGGCAGGCGCTGCAACGCTCGCACAGTGTGCCGCTGGCCAGGATCAGATCAATGCGCAGGCCCCGATTGCGGCGAAACGCAGCGGCCCGGTAGTCCCACCAGCTGAAGCTCGCCTCCGGCTGGTCGAAGCGCCTGAAGGTATCGCACAGCCCGAGCTCAAGCAGCCGTCGCAGTGCCGTGCGCTCGGGCTCGCTCACCAGCACCGATCCCTCCCACTCCTTCGGGTCGTGGACGTCGCGATCTTCAGGCGCGATATTGAAGTCGCCCACGATGGCGAGCAGGGGACAGCGCTGCAGCTGGCCCGCGACGTAGGCGTGGAGCTTGTCCAGCCATTCCAGCTTGTAGACGTATTTGTCCGAATCCAGACTGGCGCCGTTTGGCACGTACAGGTTGAGCACCCGCAGCGCGCCGATGCTCGCCCCCAGCACCCGGCGCTGCGGGTCGGCGAGTCCGGGCAGGTCGGTCACCACCTCGGTGGCCGGAAGGCGACTCAGCAAGGCTACGCCATTGTAGGTCTTCTGCCCGGCGAAGACGGCCTGGTAGCCCGCATCGGCGATGGCCGCGGCGGGAAAATCCGGATCCTGTAGCTTGGTCTCCTGCAGTGCCAGGATGTCGGGTCGCACCTGGGCCAGCCAATCCAGCACCTGGGGCAGGCGCACTCGGAGGGAATTGACGTTCCAGGTGGCGAGCTTCATTGCGCGGTCTCCAGCCGAGTCGTGGCACTCAAAGTCGGAAGCCGCCGTGGCGGCGGCGGTTGCGCATGTCCAGCCAATAGGTGCCCCAGAGGAAGCCCGACAGCAGGACCGCCGCCGCCCCGCCAAGCAGCCAGGGCCACGGCAGGCTGACGCTACCATCCCCGACTCGGATGCCGGCGCTATCGGCCCTGCGGGAGGCGGTGCCGCGGGTGCCTTGCAGCACCTCCATAGCGCCGGCGATGCGCTCACGCAGCATCTCGCGCTCCCGGCGCAGGCTGCCGAGCTCGGCTTCGTCCACCGCCCGGCGGGAGGCGGAGTCGTCCACCGACTGCTCGGCCAGCCTGGCCAGTCGTGCCTGAGCCTTGTCCAGGGCCTCGCGCGCGGCCGCCAGCTCCTTCTCGGTGCCCTGGTGGGCGGCCTGCAGGGCCGCCAGCTGCGCGCTCACCGGCTCGTCGGTGGTGAGGTAGCGGGACTCGACCCACCCTTCGGCGCCGCCCGGCTCCCGCACTCGGGAGAAGTCGCCGGAGGTATCGAGCACCTTCAACGCGGTGCCGCTGGTCAGGGCCTTGATCAGCTTGCTATTGGCATCCTTCTTGGGCAGCAGGGCCACCGCGAGCTTGTCGGATACGTAGCGGGTCTCCGCCTGACACGCCGCGGCCAGCAGCAGGGCTGCCCCCAGGATCAATAGACGCTTCCAAGCCATCACATTGCCTCTTGTCGTTGTCGGAGCCCGTGGGATCGCCGGGCTATGCGCGAATGCCGCTGTGGCGCAGCAGCGGCTCTATGCTGGGCTCCCGACCCCGAAAGGCCACGAAGAGCTCCATGGGGTCGCGAGCGCCCCCCTGCTCGAGCACCGTCTGCAGGAAGTCCAGGCCGGTCTCATGGTTGAAGATCCCGGTCTCCTCGAATCGGGAAAAGGCGTCGCTGGACAGGACCTCGGCCCATTTGTAGCTGTAGTAGCCGGCGGCGTAGCCGCCAGCGAATATGTGCGCGAAGCTGTGCTGGAAGCGGTTGAACGGCGGATGCTTGATCACCGCCAGGCGATCGCGCACGGCATCCAGACGCTCCTGAATCCTCCCGCCCTGCTGGGGGTCATACTCGAGGTGCAGGCCGAAGTCGAACAGGCCGAATTCCAGCTGGCGGACCATCTGCATTCCGGCCTGAAAGCTCCGGGCCGCCCGCATGCGCTGGAACAGCGCGTCGGGCAGCGAGTCGCCGGTGCGGTAGTGGCGAGTCAATAGCTCCAGCGCCGGTGCTTGCCAGCACCAGTTCTCGAGAAACTGGCTGGGCAGCTCCACGGCGTCCCAAGGCACGCCGCCGATGCCGGCCACGCTGGGGTAATCGACGCGGGTCAGCAGGTGGTGCAGGGTGTGGCCCAGCTCGTGGAACAGGGTGATGACCTCGCTGTGACTGAGCAGCGCCGGATCTGCGCCCACTGGAGCACGGAAGTTGCACGTGAGGTAGGCCACCGGGGTCACCACGCCTTCGGCCGTGGCCATGCGCCCGATGCAGGAGCCCATCCAGGCCCCGCCACGCTTGTTGGGGCGGGCGTACTGATCCAGGTAGAACTGGCCGCGCAGCTCACCCGAGCCGTCGCGCACATCGAAGAAGCGCACCTCCGGATGCCAGGTGTCGATGCCATCCCGCTCTGCCACCGTGATCCCGTACAGCCGCCTGACGACCTCGAACATGCCGCTGAGCACTTGGTCCTGGGGGAAATAGGGCCGCAAGTCCTCCTGGGAGATCCCGAAGCGGTGCTGTCTCAGCTTCTCCGAATAGTAGGGAACGTCCCAGGCCTCGAGCTCCGGGATTCCGAAGCGCTCCTCGGCGAACGCCCTGAGCTCCTCCAGCTCCTGCCTGGCCTGAGTCATCGAGCGCTCCGCCAGCTCACTCAGAAACCGCATGACCTGCTCGGGAGACTCCGCCATCTTGGTGGCCAGGGAGCGCTCCGCGTAGCTGCCGTAGCCCAGCAGCTGGGCCAGCTCGTGGCGCAGGCGCAGGATCTCCTCCATGATCTCGCTGTTGTCCCAGCGTCCGGCGTTGGGTCCCCGGTCCGAGGCGCGGGTGACGTAAGCCTCGTAGACCTCCCGGCGCAGCTCGCGGTGCTCGGCGTAGCTGATGACCGCAGCATACGCGGGGTAATCCAGTGTGATGACCCATCCCGGCAGCTCTCGTGCCTGCGCGGCCTCGAGCGCCGTGCCGACGGCGCTCTCCGGCAAGCCGGACAGCATGGATGGGTCCTCGATGTGCCGGTGCCAGGCCTGGGTCGCGTCCAGCAGGTTCTCCGAGAACCGGGTAGTGAGGCGGGAGAGCTTCTGTTGGATGGTCTTGAAACGCGCCTTGTCGGACGGCTCCAGATGCACGCCGCTCAGCCGGAAGTCCCGCAGCGCGTTGTCCACGACCCGCTTCTGGGCCGTGCTCAGGCCGTAGTAGGCGGGGCTGTCGGCAATGCTGCGGAGGGCACGGTACAGAGACTCATTCTGTCCCACCTCGGTGGCATAGGCGCTCAGTTTAGCCTGGCAGGTGTTGTACGCCGCCCTGAGGGCCTCGACGTTGGCTACCGCGTTGAGATGACTGACCGGGGACCAGGTGCGTGCCAGTCTGTGCTCCAGCGCCTCCAGGGGCACCACCAGGGCCTCCCAGCCGTGCTGCCTGTCCGGCTGCAGCAGCTCGGTGATACATGCCCGGTTGTCCGCCAGCACCTGGTCCACCGCCGGCTCCACGTGCTCCGGACGGATGCGGGAGAACGGCGGCAGGCCGCGCATGTCCAGCAGGGGGTTGCTCATGGCGTGTGGTCACCGGTGCAAGACTGTAGAATGCCCTCTGTCATCCGGGGCAGGGGCATTCTAGCGGAAAATCCGCTGCCCGAGCACGCGGCGGCTCGCCGGACCACGGGCCACCCTCGATCTGAAGCTGAATTACCGGGCTCGCATAGGTGACCTTGCCGGCGGCGGGCACCCCCCCGTGCGGGAAAGGAGTCGAAATGTCCACGCACTACGACCTTATTGCCATCGGTGGCGGCAGTGGCGGCCTGTCCGTCGCCGAGCGGGCCGCCCGCTACGGTGCTCGCTGCGCCGTGGTAGAAGGCGCCCGCCTGGGTGGCACCTGCGTCAACCTCGGCTGCGTGCCGAAGAAGATCATGTGGAACGCCGCCACCATCGCCCACACCTTGCGCGATGCACCGGACTACGGCTTCAACATGCAGGTTGGCGCACATGAGTGGGCCCGGCTCAAGGCGGCCCGCGACGCACAGGTTCGCGCGATCAACGAGTGGTACCACACCTATCTCACCGACTCCAACATCGACGAGATTCAAGGCTTAGCTCGGTTCGTGGACAGCCGCACCATCGCCGTCGGGGATGCGACCTACAGCGCCGAGCACATCGTCATAGCGTCTGGGGGCAGGCCCATGGTGCTGGACGTTCCGGGGGCCGAGCTCGGCATCACCTCCGACGGCTTCTTCGAGCTGGAGAGCTGTCCCCGGGAGGCGGTGGTCATCGGGGGGGGCTACATCGCGGTGGAGCTGGCCGGGGTGCTGCGCGCCCTAGGCAGCCAAGTGACGATGGTGATGCGCACCCGAGAGGATTTTCTGCCCAACTTCGAGCCGATGCTGCGCGAGGCGTTGATGGAGGAGATGCTGGACGACGGCACCAGCATCCACTCCATCAGCGCCATCAGCGGGCTGATGCGGGACGATGACGGCACCCTGTGCGTAAGCTGCGGTGAAGAGCACAACCTGGCGGGCTTTGATGTCGCCATCTGGGCGGTGGGTCGTGTGCCGTGGACCGAGGATCTCAACCTGCAGCTCGCAGGGGTGCACACCGACGCCAGTGGCTTCGTCCCCACAGACGACTATCAGAGCACCAACGTGCCCGGAATCTACGCCGTGGGAGACGTCACCGGCCGTAAGGCACTGACGCCAGTAGCGATCGCCGCAGCGCGGCGGCTGGGCGACCGGCTGTTCGGCGGCCAGACGGAGCGCCGGCTCGACTACACCAACATTCCCTCGGTGGTGTTCAGCCACCCGCCGCTCGGCACGCTCGGCCTGACGGAAGACGAGGCGCGCGAGCAGCACGGCGACGCCGTCAAGGTCTATCAGACACGCTTCACGCCCATGTACCACAGCATCACCCGGCGCAAGACCCACACCGCCATGAAGCTGGTAACGGTCGGTGCTCGGGAGAAGATCGTCGGCTGTCACATCATCGGCCAGGGCGCTGACGAGATGCTGCAGGGCTTCGCCGTCGCGATTCGCATGGGGGCCACCAAGGCCGACCTCGACGACACGGTGGCCATTCATCCCACCAGTGCCGAGGAGCTGGTGACCATGCGCTAAGCCGGCGCCGCTCAGGCGTGCTCCGGACGAATGGGGAGCTCCAGATCCGAGTCCGCGGACTCACCTGACGCGCTCGGAGCTGCGGCTTCCTGCGGCGCGCGCAGAGCCCCCGGCGGTGATTGCAGCAGCAGCTCCGCGGCCAGGTCCCTGAGGCTGAGCTGCGCCAGCTGCGTCTGCGCCCGCCGCTCGGCGTCCGCGAGCAGGCGCTCCGCGAGGGTGTCTTCCGCCCGCTCCACGAGGCCAGCCGGGACGACAGAGCCGTGGCAGCGCACCGCCTGCAGCACCTGCGCGGCCGTGATGGTATCCGGGGCCCGCGCCGGCACGTAGCCGGGGGACTCCTGGGCACAGGTCGGAAGCAGGATCCGCGCCCGCTGCAGGGCGTCCAGCACCTCGGCCAGGGCCTCTGCCGGCGCACGGCAGTGCTCCGCCAGCGCATCGACGGTCCATGGCGGGCGATCCGCGCGATACTCCCGGGCGATCACGACGGCACTCAGCAGCGCCAAACGCTCCCGCTCCCTGGCGCTGAGGGCGTGGCCGTCGCGGTGGCGTCGGATGTGCTCCGGGTGCTGCAGGTAGAAGCTCAGTGCCGCGCCGATCAGCAGGATCAGCCAGCTCAGGTACAGCCAGATCAGGAACATGATCAGGATGGCGAAGCTGGAGTAGATGGCGGTGTAGTTGGTGGAGTCCACCACGAATGACGCGAAGGCCCAGCCGCTGAGCTGCCACAGCAGGCCTCCCACGATGCCCCCCGCCAAAGCGGCTCCCAGGCGCACGCGGGTGTTGGGGACGAATACATAGACGAAAGTGAACGCGCCAATTACCAGCATCAGGGGCACCAGCTTGCTCAGACTGACGAACAGCGCGCCCAGGGGCTCGATGGCCAGCAGCCGGTGCATCAGCGCGGTGCTCATCGCCGAGGCCGTGATGCCGATGGCGGCGAATACCAGCACGGGACCCACCAGCAGCACGCTGAGATAGTCGCTGAAGCGTTGGACGAAGCCCCGGGTGCCCGAGATGTGCCAGATATAGTTGAAGGCCGACTCGATCTTGTGGATGAGGGACACGACGGTATAGATCAGCAGGGCCAGTCCGATGGAGCCCAGCACTCCCACCTTCATGTTCTCGACGAACTGGATGATCCGCAGTCCGAGCTCGCGGCCCTGCTCGCCCAGGGGCGAGAGGAACCGGTACAACATGGGCTCGATCTGGTTGTGCACGCCGAAGCCCTTTAGCACCGAGAAGCTCAGCGCAATGAGCGGTACCAGCGACAGCAGGGTGGTGTAGACCAGGCTCATGGCGCGCAGGTTGAGCTGGCCCTCCAGCAGGTCACGCCCGAGCACGTAGATCAGACGCAGCAGGGCGGCGGGTATGCGCCACCAAGGCGGCATCGAGCGCGGCTCCGGCCGCCAAAGGGCGCCGGTCAGGCGACTGCCGATCTCGCTGATGCTCGGTATCATGCTTGTGAATCGACTGGGGAGACCGTTGCGCGGACCAGCTCCGACAGTAGCAAGCTCAGGCTGACCCGGCAAGGCTGGACAATGTCCTGGCAGCTGCCATGGTTACTGGGCCGCGCGACGGGGTCGGAGGGATTTTTCGTTACAATACGGCGACACAGTCTGAAGTGCCGCGGTCACGTCATGAGCAAGCACAATCGGGCGCTCGCCGGCAACGGCCACTACGCCGCCAACCTGGACGCCGAGGCCGGCGAGATCCTTGATCCCGACTTCGAGCGCCTTGTGCGGGAGATGCTCGTGCGCCTGGGCGAGGATGCCAACCGGGAGGGACTGCGTCGCACGCCCCTGCGGGTGGCCAAAGCCATGCGCTTTCTCACCAGCGGCTACGAGATGACCACCGAGGAGGTGGTGCGCGACGCCATCTTCGAGGAGGCCTGCGAGGAGATGGTGGTGGTGCGGGACATCGAGTTCTACTCCATGTGCGAGCATCACGTGCTGCCATTCTTCGGCAAGGCACAGGTGGCCTATCTGCCCAAGGGCAGGGTAATCGGGCTGAGCAAGGTGGCACGCATCGTCGATGTGTATGCCCGCCGCCTGCAGGTGCAGGAGCGGCTGACCAATCAGGTGGCCGACGCCCTGATGGAGGTCCTCGGTGCCCACGGGGTAGGCGTGGTCATGGAGGCCAGCCACTTCTGCATGATGATGCGCGGCGTGCAAAAGCAGAACAGCTTCACCATCACCAGCGCCATGCGCGGTACCTTCAAGCAGGACGCCCGCACCCGCAGCGAGCTGATGCAGCTGCTGCGGGGCTAGGTTGGCCCGGCTCAGTCCGCAGCCGGGGAAGTCAGCAACCCCGCGGCGGCCAGCTCTTCGTTGAAGCCGAAGTAGCGCAGGTCGGCGATGCGCTGGGGGTACGGGATGCCGTCCAGGTGGTCGCACTCGTGCTGGACCACCCGCGCATGGAAGCCTTCGACCTCCCGGCTGATAGGAATCCCCCAGGGGTCGAAGCCGGTGTAGCGCAGCCGCTGGTAGCGGGGCACGAGGCCCCGCATGCCGGGGACGCTAAGGCAGCCTTCCCAGCCGGTTTCCAGTTCGTCGGATAGCGGCTCCAGACGGGGGTTAATCAGCACCGTGCACGGCACGGGCGGCGCCTCGGGATAGCGTGGGCTTTGCTCGAAGCCGAAGGCCACCATCCGCAGCTCGACGCCGATCTGAGGTGCGGCCAATCCCAGCCCGTTGGCCGCCGCCATGGTGTCCCACAGATCCGCCACCAAAGCGTGCAGCGGCGCGGTGTCGAAGCTCTTGACGGGTCGGGATACCCGCAGCAGCCGCGGATCGCCCATGCGCAGAATCGCTCGTATGGCCATGGCCGGGTCCTCATGAAGGCTTGGGCGCGGACAGCCGCTCCAGGCGCAAGCGGTCGCGCTCGTCGAACAGCCGCTGGCTGCCCAGCCAGACCGCTCCGGCGGTGCCCAAGCCGGTGCCGCCGGCGATCAGGAACATGATGAGCACCTGATACTTCACCGCCTCTACCGGGGGGGCGCCCGCCAGGATCTGACCGGTCATCATGCCGGGCAGGCTCACCACACCGGCAACGCTCATGGCATTGATGATGGGCATGAGGCCGCTGCGCATGGCGTCGCGCCGAACGGAGCCCAGCGCCTCGTGGCGGGTCTGGCCCAGCAGCAGCCGACCCTCCACGCTGGCCCGCTCCTGCCAGACTTGGTGCGTAAGGCGGTCCAGGCCGAGGGAGACGCCGTTCATGGTATTGCCGAGCAGCATGCCCAGTAGCGGGATCGCATATTGTGGGGTGTACCACGGAGTGGGCCCGATCACCACGATCAACGCGAGGATGGTGACCGTGAAGGAGGACAGGAGCATGGAGGCGGTGCCGATGCCGTAGCCCCAGGCCCCCACGAAGCGGCGCTGCTGGCGGGCCAGAACCTCGCGGCCGGCCACCAGCAGCATCACGCAGGCGAGCAGGGCGACCCAGTGCAGCTCCGCGTGGGCGAACAGGGTCTTCAGCACCAGGCCGACCAGCAGCAGCTGAGCGGTGGTGCGCGCCGCGGCGATGAGCATCCGCCTGCCGACGCCGAGCTCCAGGCGACTGGACAGCAGCGCAACGGCCAGCACCAGCAGCGCGGCCAGTCCGAGGTCCTGGGCACTCAGGGAGATTGTGGTCAAGCTCCGCCCTCCGGGCCTATCAGTCGGCCGCCGCTCAGCTGCAAGTACTGCGTGGAGACGCGGGCCGCCTGGGACGGGTCATGGGTAACCCACAGCACGGGGGCACTCTTGCTGCGCTGGTAAGCGGCAATGAGGTGCTCCACGCGCTCGCTGTTGCCGGGATCCAGATTCGCCGTCGGCTCGTCCAGCAGCAAGGCCGCGGGCTGCCGGGCCAGCATCCGCAGTAGCGCCAGACGCTGACGCTCTCCGCTGGACAGGCGGGCAATCTGCCAGTCCATCACCCCGGCGGTGAATCCAAGGATCTCGAGCCATGCGCTCGGAGCCCCATCCAGGTGCTCGCGCACCGAACCGCCCCACCAGGCGCTTTCCGCCGGCAGCATTCCGACCTGACGCCGCCAGGCGGTGGCCGCGATGGTGTGCTGTCCCGTGTCGCCCAAGCGAATCTCCCCGTCGTGGGGATCCAGGTCGGCGATGGCCCTCAGCAGCAACGTCTTGCCGGAGCCCGATTCACCGGACAGGCACACCGTCTCGCCGGGATTCACCTGCAGGCTGAGCGGTCCGCCGGCTCGGTAGTATAGGTCGTCGATCACCAGCGGCCGGGCTGGCGCAATTTGGCTGGCGTTTGGCACGCGGACTCCACGGTGGGGCGAGAGCGTCATGTGAGCAAGGAGCCACGATTATGCGCGGGGCCGCCGACCTCGGGAAGTCTCTGGCGCCGCGTCGCCCTCGGTCGCCTTCGTGACAAGTGTAGTCAAGACTGAAACAATAGCTCCGCGGTGCCGCCCGCCACGGTTCACTGACGAGTCTTGCGCCGGGCCCGCCAGGTGCCGCCGCAGACGGTGGATGGAGGATCTGGGCGCTTGCTGAACCTGGACAAGACCGCGCAGGGAGATCGCCAGCTGCACTTGGGCGACGTGCTGGACGACCTGCTGGCCGATGGCCTGATCACCCGCCAGCAGGCCGACAAGCTCCGGTTCCGCGCTGCCCTGCACGACTCCGCCGCCACCCATCCCCTGGTGGTGATTGCCAACCAGAACTGGCACAGCGCCACGGATGTCTCCTATCCCCTGGACCTGGAGCGCCTGGTGGAGTGGCTGGCCGCCAAGGCGGGGCTTCCGTACCTGCGCATCAATCCGCTCAAGGTCGACGTGGCCGCGGTGACCTCGAAGTTCTCTCGCGCCTATGCCACCCGCTTCAACATCCTGCCGGTGGCGGTTACCGAGGATACGCTGACCGTGGCCACGGCCCAGCCCTTCGTGCGCGAATGGCAGCGCGAGCTGGAGAGCATACTGCGCCTCAAGGTGGAGCGGGTGGTGGCCAGCCCCCTGGATGTGGCCCGCTATCTGGGTGAGTTCTACGGCATCAGCCGCTCGATCTTCGGCGCCGCCCGGGGCCAGACCAGCTCGCCGCTGGCCGGGATGTTCAATTTCGAGCAGCTGTTGGAGCTGGGCAAGACCGGCGAGCCCGACGCCGACAACCAGCACATCGTCCACATCGTCGACTGGCTGCTGCAATACGCCTTCGAGCAGCGGGCCAGTGACATCCACCTGGAGCCCCGGCGCGACAACGGCAACATCCGCTTCCGCATCGACGGCGTCCTGCATCTGGTGCATCAGATTCCCACCCTGGTGATGGCCGCGGTGGTGAGCCGCATCAAGGCACTCGGGCGCATGGACCTGGCCGAGAAGCGCAGGCCCCAGGACGGACGCATCAAGACCAAGAGCCAGGATGGCAAGGAAGTGGAGCTGCGCCTGTCCACCATGCCGACCACCTTCGGCGAGAAGCTGGTGATGCGTATCTTCAATCCCGAAGTGATCCTGCGCGGCTTCGCCCATCTTGGCTTCACGCACCACGACACGGCGCGTTGGGGCAAGATGGTGGCCCAGCCCAACGGCATCATCCTGGTGACGGGCCCCACCGGGTCCGGCAAGACTACGACCCTCTACTCGACCCTGCGGCAGCTGGCGCGCCCGCAAATCAACATCTGCACCATCGAGGACCCCATCGAGATGGTGGATCCGGCCCTCAATCAGATGCACGTGCAGCACAACATCGGCCTGGACTTCGCCACGGGGGTGCGCACTCTCATGCGCCAGGACCCCGACATCATCATGGTGGGGGAGATTCGCGATATGGAGACCGTGGACGCGGCGATTCAGGCGGCTCTGACCGGCCATCTGGTGCTCTCG